>CAYLVY010000169.1:216-5917 GCA_964387205.1 uncultured Draconibacterium sp. | reverse complement strand
CTTTTAAAAATTGCATTATTAAGGAGAATGTGTCCACCAATTATGGCGGAGGCATCTTCAATTACCAAACCGCATCAGGTTTTGTGAATTGTCTGATTACAGGCAACAAATCTATGGCAGGCGGGGGTATCTGTTGTCAAAATTCCGGTGTAAAATCGCTGTTGGTCAATTGCACTCTTGCTGAAAACTCAGCTTATTATGGTGGAGGTTTCTACGGATATGTATCTTCCATAGATGTCAAAAATTCTATCCTCTGGAGTAATACAGCATCATCTGACGGGAATC
Organism: uncultured Draconibacterium sp.; assembly: GCA_964387205.1. Taxonomy (GTDB): domain Bacteria; phylum Bacteroidota; class Bacteroidia; order Bacteroidales; family FEN-979; genus CAIVAT01. The sequence goes on along the minus strand of CAYLVY010000169.1, from coordinate 5,632 downwards.
AGGTTTATTGTGCATATAATACGGGTGTAAGCCTTTATTTTTCCTGCTCTTCAGAGGGCCCGCGGGATATAGCGACAGAATCCTATACAGTATTTATGGCTGATGAGTCAAGCATTACCTCTAATCCTTTGTTTGTTGATCCCAATCAGGATTTCCGGATCATTGCCGGTTCACCCTGCACTGAAGCCGGGGATAATACCGCGAACGAAGAATCCACCGATATCCGTGGAGGAAGCTTTAGCAGGAAACTGCTGAAGACGGATGCAGGTCAGAGCGGAACCGTTGATATGGGGGCTTTTGAATACAACAGCATTACGGATCCTGCGGAATCTGATTTGCTCCGGATTTACGTTGATGCCGGCGCGACAGGATCAAATGACGGAACCAGCTGGGCCAATGCTTATATTTCGTCGCAGGCTGCACTGACCGCTGCACAGAAGTATTATGAAATCTGGGTAGCAGCAGGAACCTATTTCCCCGCTGACAATGACGACCAGACATCCACTTTCCGGTTGAAAAACGGCGTGGCTCTTTATGGGGGCTTCAGTGGAGCGGAAACTGTTCTTACTGATCGTGATATCAAAAATAATCCGACTGTTTTAAGTGGTGAAATCCAAGGGGACGATAATACGCTCAACAACAGTTATCATGTGGTGACAGCAGAGAATCTGACCAATCTGTCTATTATTGACGGGTTCATCATTGAAAAGGCAGGTCCCAACGGGATGGTTTATCCTTATGACAAGGCAGGAGGAATTTTTATTATGGATTGCAGTGAATCTCTCCAAGTGCTCAATTGTATTATCAGGCAAAATGAAAAAACAGGGTGTCTTATTTATAATCAGTCTGCCACCATAAAGAACTGCATAATTTCGGGTAACGGAGGAAGCGGATTATTGGTTTCACAATCCAGTCCGACAGTCACAAATACAGTTATTTCCGGTAATCAGGATGGGGGAATCAATGGCTATGGCTTATATACACGGGTAACTCTGACCAATTGTACCCTTGCCGGAAACAATGCTTCTGTCGGGGGTGGACTTTATTCCTATGGGGGTACTTACTATTTTAATAATACGATAATTTGGGGAAATACTGCGTCCGCGGGCAACCAGTTTTACCTTGCCGACTGTGGTGTCGTTTTGAATTACTGCTGTTTTCCCAATGGTGAGAATGATTATGTAGGGGGAGTTCCATCTCCTGAAAACAACATAATGTTGGATCCCCGTTTTGTGGATCCCGGAAATGATTACAGGATTTTCGGGCCTTCCCCTTGTATCGATGCCGGGAATGAAGAGTTTAATCAGGAGATCACGGATGTCAGGGGCAACGGATTCGGCAGGAAGCTTCTGAAGACGGATGCCGCATCTGCTGGCCCCATTGATATGGGAGCGTATGAATACAATGAAGACTATGATCCCCACAATCCTGTCGACGGAGGCGTAATAGCGGGTCCGGGAACCGTTTGTGAAAATTCTGCTCATCCCGGGATCACAAACAGCGCTTCGCCTTCGGGTTATGTTGGCACTCTGGAATACAAATGGCAACAATCTACCACCAGCGAAACAGAAGGTTTTGCAGATATTGCTGAAAGCAACTCTGCCACCTGGTATCCCGGATTATTGACAACTCCTACATGGTTTAAAAGGCTGGCACGGATTGATCTGATGCCTGACTGGACCGGTGCTGCAGAGTCTAACGTATTGGAAATCAATATTTCTCCGGAAACTTTGGGAGGATTGGTTATGGGGAGTACGACAGTGTGTTCCGGAAAGAACTCAATCACCCTGGTCCTTACAGAGCACAGGGGTGACGTTATCAAGTGGCAGACATCAACTGACAATGGATTGACCTATAATGACATTGCCAATACCACAACTTCCTTGACAGCCTTTGATCTGAATGTGACATCCTTATTCCGGGCAGTGGTACAAAGTTATGGTTGTGATCCTGAATACTCCTCTGTAGCTACAATTAGTGTAAATCCGGTTCCCGAGGCCTATACGGGTATGAGCAGAGCGATTTGCCTTGGGGGTTCCACCCAGTTGGGAAAGGAGGCCGTGACAGGGAATTCCTACAGCTGGACATCATCCCCTGCAGGATTTACTTCTACTGAAGCCAATCCGGTAGTGTCGCCGGAAGTCACCACGATCTACACACTAGTGGAGACCATCACTGCCACAGGATGTTCAAAAAACCAGACTGTAACTGTGACCGTGGCTTCCCTACCATTGGCCAACGCAGGTCAGGACAGGTCCATATGTCAGGGAACCAGCACACAGATTGGCGGTGATGCCATTACGGGAAACACTTACAGCTGGACATCATCCCCTGCAGGATTTACTTCTACTGAAGCCAACCCGGTTGTATCGCCGGAAGTCACCACGACCTACACCCTAGTGGAGACCATCACTGCCACAGGTTGTTCAAAGAGTCAGAGTGTGACCGTAACGGTCAATCCGTTGCTGCCGGTGAGCGTTTCAATAAAAGTGAGTGCGAGCGAAGTGTGTTCGGGGACAAGCGTGACCTTTACTGCCACGGTTGTCAACGGTGGCGCCACACCAGCCTATCAGTGGATGGTGGATGGGGTTGCCGCCGGCTCCAGCAGTCCTACGTTCACCTACGTGCCGGAGAACGGGGACCAGGTGACCTGCGAGTTGACTTCCTCTGAAGAGTGTACTTCGGGCAATCCCGCCACGTCGAATGTGGAGACCATAACAGTCATCGACAATGTGGCCGTATCGGTCAGCATCACGGTGGACCGGAATCCTGTCTGCCAGGGTGAATCCGTCACGTTCACAGCCACACCCACGGGCGGGGGGACGACACCGGCGTATCTGTGGTACAGGAATGGTGTTGCAACAGGAACAGGTGACACTTACACCTGTGTGCCGGTTCACAACGACCAGGTATATGTGGTGCTGACCAGCAGTCTGGCGTGTGCCACAGGCAATCCCGCCACCTCAAATGCCATCACCATGACTGTTGTTGCACCGCCGGTAGAGCCTGAGAGTGCCCTGGTCGACAGGGATAACCTCTGTGCTGACGATGCAGGCATGATCTCCCTGTCGGTCACGGGAGGATCGGGGAATGCCGTGAGGTGGTTCACTGGCGGTTGCTGGGGAACGGACCTGGGTACCGGGAATCCTCTGGTGATTGCATCTCCGGAAGCAACCACGACCTATTATGCCCTTTGGGAGTCTCCGCCGTGCGCAGCCACCTCCTGTCGGAATGTGACGGTTACGGTTGTACAACCGCCGGTAGCCCCTCTGTCTGCATCAGTGGATCGGAACAACATCTGCGCAGATGATCCGGGCGATATCTCCCTGTCGGTCACAGGGGGTTCGGGAAGTGTGGTAAAATGGTACTCTGGGAGTTGCGGGGGTTCTGCTGTTGGTATGGGTAATCCGCTTACGATAGCCTCCCCGGAAACAAACACAACCTATCATGTCCGTTGGGAGACTGATCCCTGCACACCGTCAGGCTGTGTAAGCGTGGATGTTACGGTGAATCCTGTTCTTCCGGTAAGCGTAAGTATAGCGGCAAGTCAGAACCCGGTTACAACAGGAACCCCTGTCGTGTTTTCAGCCAGTCCGGTAAATGGTGGATCCTCGCCGGTTTATGAATGGTTTTTGAATGACATACTGGTTGTTGGGGTAACGGGACCAGCATATAATTATTCATCGGAGCTGCCGGTAACTGATGACAAAGTGCAGGCAAAGCTTTATTCAAGCCTGGCCTGTATCTCCGGAAATCCTGCCTCTTCCAATTTAATATTTATGGATGTAGTCTCCGGGAATCAGCCTCCTGTTGCCCAGGCGGGTGACAACCAGGAGGTTACGGAGGGGGCCCTGGTGAGTCTTGACGGTTCGTTATCCTCCGATCCGGACGGAGATGAGATCACCTACTTATGGAGTGCCCCTGAAGGGATCACCCTAAATTCTGTCACTGATCCCACTCCGACATTCATTGCTCCGGATGTAGAAATCTACACTTCGTTTATTTTCAGTTTAGTGGTATTTGATGGTGCGCTTTCATCGGGGCCCGATGAGGTTGAAATATCAGTAATGCCATTTGATCCTGTGAAAACGCTGGATGTGGCAGCGGGGAATTTGGGTACCCTGCTGACAGCATATGAGCTGGCCCATATTACTACGCTTACGTTGACCGGCACTATAGATGCGCGTGATTTCAAGACCATGCGCGATCTGATGCCATTGCTGGCCAACATCGATCTTAGCGGAACAACGGTGGTGGCCTATTCAGGGACTGAAGGCCCTGCAGGAATTAATTTCAGAAATTATCCCGCTAACGCCATACCTGATTATGCATTTTCGACAGGATCTTCCAATAAGACGATTGTTTCGTTAGTATTTCCTTCAGCAATTACAATGATAGGCAGCAATTCATTTCAATATCTGGAAGGGTTACATGGGCACCTTTCCATTCCTGAAACTGTCACCTATATTGGCAGTATGTCGATTTATGGGTGCAGAGGGTTGGAAAGTGTCTTTATCCCACCCTCGGTTGCCTACATCGGCGATTTCCCTTTTTGTTACTGCAAATGTTTGATTGAAGTAGATGTGAATAATTTATATTATAAAAGTATTGACGGGGTTCTTTACAATAAGGATATTTCTTCTCTCATCTATTGCCCAAACATTAAAACAGGGCAATTTATTATACCACCTTCAGTCAACACAATAGCCAGTGCTGCATTTTCTAGTTGTAATAAACTAACTTCCATTGACATCCCCCCATCTGCAGTATTTATTGGAAACTGGGCTTTTGATGGTTGCAGCGGGCTCACTTCCATTACTTTGCCGGAAAAAATCAGGAGAATTGGGTATCGTACTTTCAGGAGGTGCAGTGGTTTAACTTCTTTTATTATTCCCCAGGCAGTTGAATTTATTGAATCTTTTGCATTTGAAGGTTGTTCCGGCCTTATGCAAATTACAGCCTTACCGGCCACTCCCGTTGATCTGAGTGCTTCCACCTCGGTTTTTGCATCGGTAAATACGAGTGAATGTATCCTTTATGTACCCTATGGATCTAAGATTCTTTACGCCTCAGCCAATCAATGGCAGGATTTTTTGCATATTGTGGAGATGCCTGGTTTCATTTTGTCTTCCACTTCGGTAAGCCTGGGCTATATGGAGGGAAGCACCGGAACCGTGGAGATTTCATCCAATTCGTACTGGACAGTCACTTCCTATCAACCCTGGCTGACGGTCTCCCCATCCAATGGTACAAACAGCGCAACGTTAACTTTTTCCGCTTCGGCCAATACCGGATCTTCTGACCGGGTGGCTGTAGTCACTATATCTGTTGACGGAGTCGAAAGCAGGGAGATCACGGTAACACAAGCATATAATCCTGCACCGGTGGCCAATGCCGGATCCGACCAATTTGTAGC
>CAYLVY010000169.1:0-206 GCA_964387205.1 uncultured Draconibacterium sp. | reverse complement strand
CCTGCACCTGGAGTGCTGCGGCGGGCATTGAACTCAGTTCGGCCAATGTGGTGAATCCCACTTTTACAGCTCCCCTGGTTGAAACAACAACCCTCCTGAACATCAGTCTTGTTGTAAATGATGGTTTACTGGATTCGCCGGCTGACGAGGTGGTGGTCACCGTGCGGCCACCATTGGTGAACCGACAGGATTCACTCGCACTGATA
>CAYLVY010000168.1:0-6858 GCA_964387205.1 uncultured Draconibacterium sp. | reverse complement strand
CCGCCGGGATTTCGAGAACAGGATGGGAAGATATTTTGTACATGGCAGTATTTATTGAGGTTTGCGGAGAAAAAACTTACGGCATGACCTTCGGGCCGCTTGGGATGCAAAATTAGTTTTTTAATGATATTCAGAATGATCAGGATAGAAATTCATTCAGGAAAATTCACCCCGAACCCTATGGTCAGAATATTCTCGGTCTGCCAGGTCAGGCTTATCTCTTCCTCAAATATCACACGGGTCTGCAAACCTGCCGTAATATATTTCCCGATTCGGAGGATGAATCCGTTTTTAATCAAAACCTCCGGAGAAAATTTTACCTTTTTAAGGATATTGGCTTCAAAAGTCCAGGCCAGGGAACGGAATAGTTTCTTATCAACAAGTAACTGTACTAAGATGGCATAATCAAGCAGTGTGTGCCTGCCCTTCTCCACCCCATGAAACTTTTCAACTCCCATTTCATCATATATTTGATTTTCATGTATATAAACAAATTTTCCGCCTGCGATTCCCATATATGAAGAAAGGTATTTGGGATTTTTCCACGCTATACCGCCGGAAAATGTCCCGATCATCGGGGTAAGAAACGATGATTGCAATTGCTTTGAGATTCCGCCTGTCGTATCCTGATAATAATGATAGGCATTGCTGACCCTGGTACTCAGCGAAAAGCGAAAGGCTATGGTTGCATATTTCGCAATGGTGTAGTCGTACCGGGCCTCGGCTTTCGTAATATCGGGTTGAAAGCGGCTGATACTGTCAAAAAAATACTGCAATCCGAGGTCCTGATACAGTGAATGTGCCAACTGAAACTTCCTTGCCACGGATAAAACCGAATTCAGGTTCAGTTTATGAATCAACAGAATATGGTCAACCCCCGGTTCTTTTTCCCAGTGAGAAAATTTCATGGCTGAAGCCATGACCGAGTAGTCGATTTTTCCGTCCATCCTGTAAAGCAGGAGTGGCCTTCCATCATCAAACCGATCATTCAAAGCAACAGCAAGCGAATCATGGAACAGGAGTTGCTGGCCCGTCACCATATCCCCGGCAATAGTCAGCGACACTAATAAACACCAGCACACCCAGGTACTTCCCGGCGAATCCATTTTTCTCTTCCATTTCGCGTGATTCCCCTTGCTTCACTTCCATCCCGGTCCGGGCTCAATTTTCATTGATTCCTTACCAAACCCAATCCATGATTTATGATAATCGGCATTAAGCCATATGATCCTGATCCGGGCGCTGTGATTTGAATCGATGAATTCCTTCAGATTGAACAGCCGGTAATTATACTTCCCCAGGTATTTCGCCCAGATGGCGACAAAGGTGAAATCAGTTCCGGAAGTATCCGGGGCATCCTGCAACCCCTGGCAAAGAGGAACTGCCTTTCCGATCATCCCAAACAGTATGGAGTCATCGATGACTTTATAGGCAGAATCCGGACGGAGATGCCGCAGGGCTTGAGAGCCACTCCATTGACAGGCTGCGGTGTCCTTCTCCAGCATCTTTCCATGGCAGTCGAAAATCATGTACGACAAAATATTGACCCTGAACAGGCTGTCTTTCAATGCCGTCCGGAATGTCCCGGGGTCGGGAAACCAGTACTGATCTTCCTGAGGAAATCCGTTTGCTTCCAGGAAGGTAATCAAAGAACCGCGTGTTTCCGGGCCCGGCTTTGATATCCCATACCGGTAACGCACATAGGTGCTGCATTGGCAACACCCCAGCAAAATTGCCAGGGTGAAGGCCAGACCGATCCATTCTGTTCTTTTCATAGCATCAATGGTTGCAGATATGTAAAAACCGCCCCGGGCATTCCATCATCACCAACCCGCACCTGACCCGGGGCCGGTCTTTATCAAAGCTGGATCACAAGGGTGTAAATGCCATCTTCACAGGTCACCGGATAAGTTCCGGCCGGAATTGTAAGGGGAGGATCTGCACCTAACTTTCTGCAAATCTCCTCCGGAATGGCATAGGGATCAGGTATTGTAACCGAGCTTTTATCTTTAAAATAAGGCAATGCCGAACCACCGTCATACTTTGTAAGATCCTGTTCTTTTACGCTTATGGTCAACTGTTTGCGTTCATTAAGGGTGATACTTGCAGGACATTGACTTTGTTCCCGGCCTCCCAGGGATTCGCCCCAATAAACGCTGGTAATCAGGCATATGCCAAATCCTCTCTCACAGTTCATTTTGGGTCGTTTGAAGATAATTTTAAAATTAAAATTCAATCCCGGGGTAGGGGCCGGTACGGGAGCAGGTTCAAACCCGCTGGTCATCCCTGTCAACACGATGAAGATGAGCAGGGAAAAGATTACTATCCTTTTCATATTGTGTATTGAGTTAATTTGTTACATAATTTCCGGTTGATTCCGGTTCATTTTCTGGCCAGTTCAATCAGGAAGTCTGGCCCAACTTCCGGACAGGTATCTCAGCTTCTGATCCCTGTTCCATTTCTCTCCTCAGTCCATTGGATTCCCTCCCCTCCAGATCTCGCATATATAGTTTAATCGGAAACAGGGCAAAAGGTCATGCGGGATTTCGAACTTTTTTCCACTTTTTTTTCATGAACTTTAAACAAATAACAATCATTCTTTTACAATAAAAGCTTGGAAAATCATAAAAGAATTTTTATTATCTTTGCACCCGGATTTTACAGGGTTATAAACGGACAAAAAACAGATGGAAAAAGCAAAGGTTTTGTTTGTTACACAGGAAATTGCCCCTTACCTCAAGGAGACCCCGATGGGTATGATCGGCAGGCACCTTCCTCAGGGAATTCAGGAACGGGGAAAAGAGATCAGGACTTTCATGCCGCGCTATGGCAATATCAATGAAAGACGAAATCAACTCCATGAGGTTATCCGCCTTTCCGGCATGAACCTCATTATCGACGACACCGATCACCCGCTGATCATCAAGGTAGCATCCATTCAGCAAGCCCGGATGCAGATCTATTTTATCGACAATGAAGATTATTTCCAGCGTAAATTCCAGCTTCACGACAAAAACAATGCTTTTTACAGCGACAATGATGAACGGGCAATCTTCTACTCGCGCGGAGTTCTGGAAACGGTCAAGAAACTGGGCTGGGGCCCTGATGTAGTCCATTGTCACGGCTGGATCACCAGCCTTGTGCCCATCTATATCAAAAGGGCTTACTGTGACAACCCGATCTACAACGAAACCAAGGTGATCTATTCCGTTTACGACGATGAATTCGGCGATACAATGCATAAAGACTTTGCGGAGAAAATCAAACTCCCGGGAATATTATCGGATGACCTTGCACACTATAAACATCCCGATTACGTTAGCCTTACCAAGGCAGCCATCGATTTTTCCGACGGCATTATCCTTGGCTCGCCCAATATTCATCCGGAAATCCTGCAATATTTGAAGGCATCCGACAAACCATACCTGGAATATCAGCCAATGGATCGCTACATTGACGCCTACAACGAGTTTTACGATCTGATCCTCGTTCAGGATCCTGTAGCGGTGGATTAACATCAACCCTGAAACACCGATCTGCTTGAACCACTACATCATCCATCTTCTCCCGTACCGGCTGACCTTCCTCTTATTGTGCCTGCTGACCTTCACGGTCTCCTGCAACAAAGATCCATATGAAATTGGCTACGACCTTCTCCCCCCCTCAGACACCCTCCATGTCAAAACCACAGACACCATTACTGTGGAGGCATTTTCGATGCGACAGGATTCAGTCCGTTCCGACCACTGTTCTACCCTTATCCTCGGATCATTGCAGGACCCCGTATTCGGAAGCCTGACAAGCAGTTTCTACACCCATGTTCGACTATCCGACGTTAAACCCGATTTCGGAAAAAATCCCGTACTTGACTCCGCAGTGTTGATGCTCTACTACCAGGGATCTTATGGCGATACGCTCAGCCGGCTCACCGCCAGGGTATACGAGATCGCTGAATACTTCGCTTACGACAGCCTCCGGTACACCAACCAACGGTTAGACCATTATCCGGCTCCCCTTGCGGTGAAATCGTTCGTACCGGCATTATCCGACAGCGTGAAAACAGGTAATACCATGCTGGCCCCCCACTTGAGAATTAGGTTATCGGACATCTCACATTATTTCGGCAATAAAATATTAACGGCTCCTGCTTCAAGCCTCGAATCCAACGAAAATTTCGTGAAATTCATCAAAGGGCTGTATGTGACGGTGGACCCCGTCCAGGGCCAGAAAGGAGCCCTGCTGAATTTTTCCGTTTCCGGGAAAATTTCGCGTATCATCCTCTATTTTCGTGACGGAGATGACCCGCAGAAAGACTCCCTCCAGTTTTCACTGCTGCTGAACGATCAATGCGCCCGATTTATCCAGACTCATCACCATGACTACCTCGATGCTAGTTATGATCTTAAGCGTCAGATCATTAATCACGACACTGCCTATGGAAGCGAGAAACTTTTTCTCCAGGGGATGGGGGGTGTAAAAATCAAACTGAAGTTCCCGCATTTCAAGAAATTCGCCCAGGGGCGCCTCCTCGCCATCAATGATGCCATTCTGGAAATGAATAATGCCGATGCAGAAGATGGTTATACCCCACCCGCTTCCCTGATGCTGATCCGGCAGGACAGTGCCGGCCGGATCGGATATCTGGCAGATGAAGCGGAAGGATATTCCTATTTTGGTGGCTCGTACAACAGCGAAAAACGCCGCTACCAGTTCCGGCTGACACACCACCTTCAATACCTGCTGATGAATAAATATACCAGCAATTTTGACCTTTACCTGATGGTCAACTCCCCGCTAAAGAACAGCGTCAGCCCCAATCGGGTCATCCTTCACGGAACCAACCCGATGCTCCCCGGGGCCCTTGCGAGCAGGTTCCGTCTCAAAGTAACCTATACGGTACTTAAATAATCGCTTTTCACAAATTTTCTTTGTAGTTTTGAGGGCAATTTTTCAAGTCTGACTTAACATTTACATTTATGTGCGGAATTGTTGCGTACCTGGGTCCCCGCGAAGCGTACCCGGTCCTGATCAACGGCCTTCATCGTCTCGAATACAGGGGATATGACAGCGCCGGAATTTGCCTTCTTACCGACGAACTGACCGTTTACAAATGCAAGGGAAAGGTCTCTGAACTTGAGGCTTTCGTCGAAGGGAAAAATGTTATCGGTACCATCGGGATGGCCCACACCCGATGGGCGACGCATGGCGAACCCAATACCATCAATGCCCACCCCCATTTTTCACAAAACAGGAGACTGGCTATCATCCACAACGGTATCATCGAAAATTACGGAGTATTGCGCAGTGAGTTGAAAAACCGAGGTTACAAATTCAGCAGCGATACAGATACCGAGGTCCTGGTCCACCTTGTGGAAGACATCCTGATCAACGAACACGTCCCGGTTGAAGAGGCCGTGAGGATCGCCCTCAACCAGGTGATCGGCGCCTATGCCATCGTGATCCTGGCGAAAGATTTTCCAAATAAAATCATCGCAGCACGGAAAGGCAGCCCGATGGTGATCGGGATCGGGAAGGATGAATTTTTCGTGGCATCCGACGCTACTCCCCTTATCGAATATACAAACAATGTGGTCTATCTGAACGATGAGGAGATTGCGATCATCGAGCGTGACCAGGAATTGCAGATCCGTACCATCCTTAATCAGCGGATGACCCCCTATATTGACCAACTTGCGATGAGCCTGAGTGAAATCGAAAAAGGGGGTTTTGAACATTTCATGCTGAAAGAGATCTACGAACAGCCCCATTCGATTCACGATTCGATGCGGGGACGGCTGCATCTCGACCAGGGAATTGTGACCCTTGGTGGTATCCGCGATTGGGAGCAGAAGATCCTTCATGCCAAACGGATTATCATTACCGCTTGCGGGACCTCATGGCATGCTGGGCTGGTTGGAGAATACCTGATCGAAGATTTTGCCCGGATCCCGGTAGAGGTAGAGTACTCCTCCGAATTCCGGTACCGAAACCCGGTACTGGGAGAAGACGATGTAGTGATCGCCATATCGCAATCGGGAGAGACCGCCGACACCTTAGCGGCTATCGAACTGGCGAAATCGAAAGGGGCTACGGTACTGGGAATCTGCAATGTGGTTGGCTCTTCTATCGCCCGGGCAACCCACGCAGGCGTATATACCCATGCCGGTCCGGAGATCGGAGTAGCCTCCACCAAAGCTTTTACTGCCCAGGTGGCGGTGCTCACCCTGCTTGGACTGCTGCTCGCCCAGAAAAAAGGAAGCATCCCCAAGAGCGAATTCCAGAAGATACTGGTGGAATTGGACACCATCCCTGAGAAGGTCAAACAAATCCTGGCGCTGGACGACAAAATCAAGGATATAGCCACGATATACAAAGATGTGAAGAACTCCCTCTATCTCGGCCGCGGTTATAACTTCCCCGTGGCCCTCGAAGGCGCCCTGAAACTCAAAGAGATCTCCTATATCCATGCCGAAGGCTACCCCGCCGCAGAGATGAAACACGGCCCCATCGCCCTGATCGATGAGCACATGCCTGTAGTCTTTATCGCCAGCAAACGAGGTATTTATGAAAAGGTCATCACCAATATCGAGGAGGTGAAAGCCCGCAAGGGGCGGATCATCGCCATCGTCACCGAAGGCGATGAAACCGTGAAAAATCTCGCCGACCACTGGATTGAGATCCCTGACACCATGGAGATGCTGGTTCCCTTGCTGGCCACCATCCCACTTCAGCTCCTATCCTACCACATTGCCGTGATGCTCAACCGCAACGTCGACCAACCCCGCAACCTGGCGAAGTCGGTGACCGTGGAGTAGTATGAAAGGGGAGTGAGTTGGTCGGGTTGATTGACGGGGGTAG
>CAYLVY010000167.1:0-6875 GCA_964387205.1 uncultured Draconibacterium sp. | reverse complement strand
GAGCCAATTGATTTATCAACTGTTCCCACCACTGCCGGCGATTTCCGTCTTTATGGCAATTCGCCCGGCGTGAATACCGGAAATAACAGCTATAATACCCTGCCAACCGACATCCGTGGTGAGGCGCGTATTCAAAACACCACCATTGATATGGGCGCTTACGAATGGACAAGCGGAACCGACCCGGATACAGATTGCACCAATCCCACTGCTGGTGGAATTATCGCTTCCAACCAGACCATTTGCCAGGGTTCGACGCCTGCCGAATTTACCAGCGTTAGCCTGCCGTCGGGGCATACCGGTGATCTTGAATTCCAATGGCAGGAAAGCACTACATCTGCTATCACAGGGTTTTCGAACATCACGGGAGCCAACGATACGACCTATCAGGCAGGTGCACTTTACGATACCACCTGGTTCAGAAGGCTGGCAAGGGTTTCGTGTATGCCCGACTGGATTGGTTGCGATACTTCAAATGTGGTGAAAATCACCATCGAGCAAACTCCCGTTACCGGAACCTTAGCCAAAACGCCCAATGTTGCCAATGTTTGCGAAGGTTCGGATGTTTCGGTAGCTTTGACGGCCGGAAGCGGCGGCAACGGGGTAGATTCCCTGGCATACCGCACCCACAACGGAACCGCGTGGTCGTCGTGGACAAATTACGTTTCAGGAACCGACATTTCCACCACTGATAAAACACAGGTCGAAATTCAAACCCTGCGCAAAGCTGACTATTGCAGTGATGCATCATGGACCACCGTTTCATGGAGCATTGACCCCATGACTGTTGGTGGGAGTGTGTCGGGCGGCACATCATATTGTACCGACATAAACAGCACGTTGCTTACTCTGTCCGGTCAAACGGGCGCTGTACAGAAGTGGCAATCCGCCGACAATCTGTATAATTGGTCCGACCTTGCCTCTGTTACCACCACCACCTATACGGCTATCAATGTTTCCTCTGATACCTGGTATCGGGTCATCGTGAAGAGTGGCATTTGTCCGGAAAAGGTCTCCGATTCAGCCCTGATTGCTATCGGGAATAATGTGATGATCAGCGGTTATGCCAAATATGAAAACAATCCCAAAACGCCCCTCAATGGGATCAAGATCCTACTCAGAAAAGACAATGTGATCACCGACTCAACCATAACCACTGTCGCGGGATATTACGAATTCGACAGTCTTCAGAGCGGAAATTACGCGTTGCATGTAAAATCCGCGCATCCATCCGGTCAGTGGCAAACCTGGGGCGGGGTGAACAACACCGACTACCTGCTGGTAGCGAGACACATCGCCGGAACGCAGTTTTTGCCGGTGAATCCGCCGGTGGTGCAGGTAACAGCAAGCACAAAGCTGCCGCATCCGGCCATCAACAGCGCCGATGCGCTGGCCATCCGCCAGGCGGCCAAGTTCCCGACGACAGGATATTCCTATTTCGATATTCCGAAATGGGTCTTCTCCGGAACGGAGGCCGCCACGGCGCTGGACAACATCGAAGTGGTTTGCAGCAATGTCACGCGGGATATCCGCGGATTGTGCGCCGGGGATGTGAACGGGACCTATGTGCCGCCGACGGGATATAAAACCGCGGTAGAGACGCACGGCCGTGCGTCTCTACAATTGGTGCACCGGGGAACGCTGCCATTAACGGACGAAATCGTATTCCCGGTTCGTGTGGATCGTGATATGGAACTGGGGGCGATGACGCTGTACCTGGATTTTGATCCTTCCGTAATGATCGTGACGAACGTAACGACCGGCACGAATGCCCCGGAGTTCTGGTTTAACGTTATGGAACCACCCTTAACACTTAACCCTTCACCCTTAACCACTCTTCAGATAGGCTGGATGTCGCTGGATCCGGTACCGGTGACAGCAGGGCAGGCGGTGATTTTGATTCATGCGCGAATGCGGGTTGGGGTAAAGACGCACGGCCGTGCGTCTCTACAGATGGCCCATCCCATCCGGTTCACCCTGAATGAAAATCCGTTATCCGAATTCGCCGATGGTGATGGCAATGTGATCGGGGATTTGAAATTGTCGATGCCGGTTGCGGGGAGAGATGACGAACCGGTGAATTTGCATACCAATAAAATGGTATGCTATCCGAATCCTGCCAGCGCAACATTGAACATTGAAATCGAAACCTTTAACCCTGAACGTGAAACCCTGGTACTGGAACTTCTCAACCTCCAGGGGGTAGTCGTATTGAAAGGCGAACCCGGAACTATCACAGCCGGGTGGCATAAGCAGCAGATGGATGTGCAGGGATTGGCGCCGGGTGTTTATTTCCTCAGGGCACTTATCAACAACGAGATGATGACAAGAAAAGTGGTGATAACCAGGTAATTTAAACTATTAACTTCGTACCAGGAACCAGCCCGGCGGATCACGAAGATTCGCCGGGTTTTTTGTGGCCCGGGGTATTCCTCACCTCCTCCTAAATTGTCGGAGCCATATTCCATCATTGATCCCATCCTCCAAGGAATCCGACCACAGTTGTTCGTTCCATCTGACATCAAGATGCTTGAAATACGCTTAACTGGTGTTGAACAACACCCATGATTTGAAACTGTCGGTCCAGGCATCTTCATTTAAAAACTCTTCAGCAGATGCGGATGCTGTCCTGAAACCTTTTACAAATGCATATCCCACTATCTCCCAACGGCTTTCTTCAATTCACGCAAGGTATTGGGTGTTGCAATGATGCTTTTCGTTTCCCGGTCGACCACCACCATCACCGGGGTGGCCAGGACAAAATAATCGGCAGCTTCCTTGCTTCGTATCCCCTCTTTTGCCCTGAGGTGCATCCATTCAGGATAAGTCCCGGTCTTTTTCTTCCAGTCGGCAATTTCAGTTTCAGTTTCATCGAGGCTGAGGGCAACCACCTCAATATCACCGGCTATTTCTGCTTGCTGTTGCCAGGGATAGACCTGGTCAGCAAGTTCGACGCAATGGTTGCATCCACCCGACCAGAACAACAGTACAATAAACCTTGCCGGTGGGTTGAACTTGTAAAGATCGAACTCCACTCCGTTTTCATCTTTCATGACCAAAGGTGGTGCAGCTGCCCCGGGAACCAGGGTCTCCATACCTGTTAACCTGCGCTCAATTTCAAGACGCTTTGATGTCTGGCAACGCGGATCATCCAGATAGGGTTGCAGTATCTTCATACCTGCATCAATGGCGTTGGACTCATATCCCCTGTAAAAATAGTCAACCATCCATCCGTAAACCATTGGATGACCGTCCTTTGCCTTGTCAATCGCTGTTTTTCCGGCGAGTGGAAAGAGGGAGTCCCGCAACGCGGTAGTTGTAGCAAGCTGACCATACAGGTTTACATAGTTATCCATCCATTTATAGATGAAAGCAGTCCGGATCAGCAATGGATTCTTGAAATCCATCCCATCAAAATAATACCGGATCATGCTGTGGAGGCGATCCGTTTCACTACCCACCCATGGCATTTCAGGTATATATTGATATGAATACATGCTACTGACAAACAAGTCCTTGTCCGCAATTTTTCGAGATAACAACCATTCATTGAATTGTTTTCTTCGCACCTCATACTCACGGATTCCCAACCGGTACAACTCCGATTCCGTTTCATCATAACTCATCAGGAACTGCTGAAGTATCCCAATTTTCTCTTTCCGAAAGGCATTCTCTTTGGAAAATTCAGCATAAACCCGGTTTTCCATCTCATCCGGCTGGAACCAGGTACTGTCGGGATTGTTACAGTATTGGGGCCTGACCCACAATTCAAGGTCCTGCCGGTTAATGATCATACTTTTCTCGGAAGGGTATGGGGTGCTGCTTTCATTCTCCCTGTAATCAAATCGCATCACAAATTCACCAGGCAATTGGCTGGCGGGAACGACCAGGGTTGCGGTCTGGCCGTCAAGAATGCCATCAACCTCCACAACTGGCTTGAACAACCGGGTGTTATTCATTCCCAACAGACTGATTTTACTTGAATAAACTCCCCTCAAATGAACTTTTATCGTAACATCTTTTTCTCCGGTACAAAACCCCTTAAGTGTAAAAATACCAATAAAGAAAGTCATGAAGACCAGGGAGAGTATCTGATCAAGCACTGGTTTTTTCATTGTTTTGTTTTTTTAGCAAATATATCTTTTTTAAACAGGAAAGAAAAACTTTCGGTTCAAAGCAAGTCTGCCTGATTGAAAAAATGGTCAGACAACAGGAATTTCTGACGACTGAATTCCGGATTAAATTTTCCCTGGTTTTGATTAGTGATGTTGACCATTTATGTATTATCTTTATCGCGATACAAACCAATACCTACCAAAACACTATGAAAAACATTACCATTTTCATGATTGCCTTGCTTTTCGCAGGCCTTCATGCATGTAAAAAAACGGAGGAACCTGTACCCTTTTTTCCAGCCGAAATCGATCATGTAGTTTCAGCGGTTGCTTATTCCTTCGACACACTCAACAAAGATATGGCCTCCACCGTTCAGTCTATGTCGGCCAACATCAATGATACAGCCGATATCCGGGCAAAAATGACAGGACTGTTCAACCGGTCATCTTTTGTGTTGGAATTCAGCTATGTTACTCCCCAGGGCATCATGCAAATTGTGGAACCCCCTGTATATCATTACATCCAGGGATCAGACATCAGCAAGCAGGATCACATCATTAAAACTTTCAGCACCCGGCAACCGGTACTAAGTCGCTCCTTTATGGCCGTTGAAGACTTTCTTGCGGCTGTTGATGTACATCCGGTGGTAAGAGACCAGCAAATTCTGGGCGGGGTAACAGCGCTCTTCCGGCCATCTGACCTCCTTCGCCGAATCATTGGCCCGCTCGTTGCCGGTCAACCATTCGAAATGTGGGTAATGGAATCCGGGGGTATAACGCTCTACGACCAGGATGAAGACGAAATCGGCCGTAATGTCATCACCGATACATTGTATGCACAGTTCCCGGAACTCATCGCCGCTGCTAAATTGATGGATTCCCAGCCATCCGGGGAGACCACCTATTCATTTTATCAAACAGGAACCACTAAAAAGGTAGTTAAAAAAACATACTGGAAAAGCTTCTCAATGTATGGTACCGAATGGAAAATTATTTGGGTAAAACCGATAGAGTAGTAATTTTGCCGCTGTACCATTGTTCCTGAAGATGAATTTTCTTAAGTGGCTGATCTTTGGCCTGATAGTGGCCATTATATGGCCAGCGTGCAAAAAAAGCGAGAAACCCGTTGTAATACAGGATCATAGAAAGATAGGCCTGGTCAGCGGATATGGAGGTTTTGATGACCGCGGCTTCAACCAACAAGCACTCTTTGGTCTTCAGAAAGCCGATAGTGCCTATGGGCTCCACACTGCAACCCTTGCCAGTATGGATACAGCTGACATCAGGAAGCACCTCTATGATCTGGCTGCCCAGGGGTTTGACCTGATCATCGCGATCGGGTTCCAGGCCACTGTTCCAATCAGGGATGCTGCGCACCGCTATCCTGATTCCAGGTTCTTTCTCCTCGACGGAACGGTGGATGCACCCCCTGAAAACCTGCGATGCTTTATTTACCGGGTTGATCAGCCTGCTTTTCTCTGCGGTTTTCTGGCGGGTTATTGGTGCAACCGTACCGACCCTGTCCAACCCGCCGCCGCCTGGGTCGGAGGCCCCCCCGTAGCAGAAATTGAAAATTTCCGGAACGGATTCACGAAGGGGATACAATATTTCAACGAATACTATGACCGGTCGGTCATGTGTGTCGGAGCCCACGCCTCAGGATTTGGAGATACGCTTCAGGGGGCCCGTTTGGCCGACAGCCTGATCAACCTGGGCGCTGAAGTTGTATTCCCTTTTGCAGGAAAAACCGGAAACGGAGCCCTCTATCAGACAAAAGCCCGGCAAAGATGGGCCATTGGAGTCGATCTTGATCAATATTTCGCAATTCCAGAGGTTTCGGATATCCTGCTCACCTCATGCCTGAAAAGGATCGACCAAACCATTTACACGGGGATCAAGGAGTTCCTCGAGGAGCAGTGGTCACCCCAGCCGGTTTATTATGGAACACTTCAGCGGAAAGAGGTGGAAATTGCGCCTTTCCATCATTACCAGTCCATGATCCCGGATACGATCCATACATTATTGGAGGATATCCGTGCAGGAATTATCGACGGAACTATTTCAACCGGATGGCAAATACCTTAAAGACAATGGACCGTTATGGATGATCTCACCATAAACACAGCAGATATGCCGGATCAGGTACCCCGGGTTATGGGGGTTCTGAACCTCACACCGGATTCTTTCTATGATGGCGGAAAATACTCTACGATCCCGGAACAGCTGCGCAGGGTGGAACAGATACTGGAAGAGGGCGCTGAAATCGTGGATATCGGGGCTGTTTCCACCAGGCCGGGTTCAGACCAGGTAACCGAAGAAGAGGAACTGAACAGGCTTTTACCATGCATCCGCGCCATTATGAAAGAGTTTCCCGAAGTCATGATATCAGTCGATACATACCGCAGCAAAGTTGCCCGGATTGCTGTGGATCAGGGAGCCGGCATGATCAACGATATATACGGTGGCAGGTTTGACAATGAGATGATCCCAGCTGTAGCAGAACTGGGCGTACCTTATGTTTTGATGCATATGAAAGGCACACCGGCCAATATGCAGATAAATCCAAGATACCGGGACGTGGTCGCAGAGATTTTCTATTTCTTTGAAAATCAGTTGACTTTATGCCGTCAGCACGGTCTGCACCAGGTGATCCTTGATCCGGGTTTTGGTTTCGGAAAAAACCTGGAGCACAACTTTACGATCCTGGCCAGGCTAAAAGAGTTTCATGCCCTCGGCAAACCCATTCTCGCCGGGCTTTCC
>CAYLVY010000166.1:0-6880 GCA_964387205.1 uncultured Draconibacterium sp. | reverse complement strand
ACATCCAGTAATAGTCGCGGGGATAGTAACTAAGAATATCAGGGAAAGGGTAACTCATACAATTTTCCGGACAATAGGGCCCGGACGGAGGAATGGCTGTCATGGCAAGACCAAAGGTGATGACTGTAAGAACTGACAGCAGCAGGGCTGATATCCCACTGAATTTCAAGTGGAAAGAGGTGTTTTGTAAATTATTCATTTGGAAAACTGTGCACAAAAACAGGTGTAAAAGTATCGAAAAATTCATTATCTTGGTGGCTGTGAAACCTGGACACAGATGCCCCTGAAGATAACCTGAAAATAATATTGTCTTATCCTGTGTTTCAAAAATTTTTTTCAAATTTGGATCAAAAACTTTAACTATCAACTTCGCAATCAGGGGAAAGTATATAATCCGTCATATAATGGGAAAATTGAAGGAAAATCCTGAAGCAGGAAATAATCTGCTGGAAAAACAAGGCGTTTTGTCACAGAAGGGCCTGGAGGATGAGTTGCAGCGAAAAAACCGTTATCTCTCCAACCTGATTGAAATCGGACAGAAGTTTTCGGAATCCCTTGACCTGGATGTGATCCTGCAAACCATCGTCGAAAAGGGTACTTTTATGACAGGGCTTGACACCGGGGCGATATATCTGCTGAAAAGTGACCTTTTGTATCTGGGTGCCACCATACCGGTACTTCCGCCTGATTTTCCCGATGCATTCAGGGTAGCCAGCCTGAAGGACCAGCATCTGATCATGAATGCATTAAAAACAGGTTTACCGGTCGCCGTGGCCGATACTGAAACCGCGGTAATGACCCCGTCGGAGAGGGCAATCGCCGAAGCGAGAAATGTCCGGTCGATGATCTTTGTCCCAATGAAACTGGGCGATCAGGGTGTCGGCATCCTGATCATGGGTACGATCGACAGGGTCAGGGAATTTCTCCCCATCGAGGTGGAGATGTACAAGACATTGGCCAACCAGGCTTCCCTTTCGGTGATCAATGCGAATTTGTACCGGGATACATTGAATTATGTCTCGGAACTGGAGAACCAGATCAAAGCGAGAAAAGAAGCAGAAATTTCGCTCCGGGAAAGCGAAGAGCGTTTCAGAGCTTATATCAATCAGGCGGCTGACGCATTGTTTGTGCACGACTTTACCGGGCGGTTTGTGGATGTCAACCCCAAAGCGTGTGCAACCCTGGGCTATACCCGGGAGGAGTTTTTGCAGATGAATGTAACGGATGTGGAGACCGACTTTAACCTGGACGATTCCCGGGAAACCTGGAGCCGGATCAAAACCAATCAGCAATTGGTGCTTTACGGTCATCATCGCCGGAAGGACGGGTCAACCTTTCCGGTTGAAGTCCATTTCGGCTCTTTCGAGTTGAAGGGCGAACGATATATTATGGGGTTGGTGCGGGATATTACGGAGAGGATTGCCGATGAAACCCTGCTTCGAAACACGATGAACAGGCTGATCATCACGGAAGAATTACTCCGGAAGGAAGCAGCCAGTCAGTTGCACGACCATGTCGGCCAGAACCTGACTGCGCTGAACCTGAATATCACCTATATTGATCAGGTCGTTAAAGAGTTAAATAACCAGCAACTTGATAAGCGTCTCGCCGATTCTGCCAGGATCATTGAGGATACTGTCGAAAGAATCAGGAACATCATGGCTGACTTACGGCCATCCGTCCTGGATGAATTTGGTCTTCATGCAGCCCTGAAATGGAGCCTGAATACGTTTGAGCAGCGTACCTCAGTCCGGGTAAAATACGCCGGCAGGGAAATAATGCCGCGACTTCCTGTCAATGCCGAGTATGCATTGTTCCGGATGGTGCAGGAGGCGCTGCATAACGTCATCAAACATTCTGGCGCCACTGAGGTTGACGTCAACCTGACTTCGAATCCTTCGGAAATAATACTGTCCGTTAAGGATAACGGTAAAGGGTTTGATTTGTCGGTTATGGCCCTCCGGACGCCTGAAAGGGGTTTGGGCTTGCTGGGCATTACCGAAAGAATGAAGGCACTGGGCGGAACTTTTCAGATAGAAAGTGCACCAGGACGAGGTTCCTTGCTTATATTTGTTTACAAAATCATAAAGGATGATCCGGGTACTGATCGCTGATGACCATGCCATTGTCCGGGACGGGCTGCGCATGATCCTTGAAACCCACGGTCAGATCGAGGTTATAGGGGAAAGTTCCGACGGACTTGATACAGTGAAGCTGGTTAAATCCCTTCGCCCCGATGTGGTGCTGATGGATATCTCCATGCCAAACCTGAATGGCATCGAGGCCACTACCCGCATTATCAGTCAGTTCCCTGAAATTAAAATAGTCATTCTTTCCATGCATTCCTCTCCGGAAGATATTTTCCGTGCCCTTAAAGCCGGCGCCATTGGGTATCTTTTAAAAGAATCGGCCGGAAAGGAGGTTGTCGATGCCATTTTTGCCGCCGGAACAGGTAAACGTTACCTTTCCCGTAAAGTTGACGATATTTTGATCGACAGTTATATACTGCAGCATTCCCATGTCGTGGCTGAAAGTCCGATCGGGCGTCTGAGCAGCCGCGAACGGGAAGTCCTGCAAATGGTGGCTGAAGGCAAAACAAGCAACGAAATAGCTGCGGCGCTGTTCCTTTCGGTTAAAACGGTTGAAACCTATCGCAGCCGGCTGATGCAAAAACTTGGCGTGAGCGACCTGGCCGCCCTGGTGAAATTTGCAGTCAAACACGGGGTGATCTGAAAATCCCTGATCAGAAGGGCTCCGATACCTGTCCCATCTGAATATCAAAGTTCCCTGACACCATTTGTAATATTTCCCCGACATCTGTTTTGTACAGACAAAATTATTTTTGCATCGAAAAATTTTCGACCATGAATCAGCATCGTAAGGATTTAAACACCCGGACAGCGTTACGCCGCCAGCTACTGATTGTGGATGATCACCGGGAACTTCGCGAATCAATGACCAACTGGATAAAGCTGCTTTATCCCGATCTGGATTTCATTCAGGCCGGCACAGGTGAAGAGGCAGTTGAACTGGCTCGAACGCACCAGCCCGACATCATTCTGATGGATCTGGACCTTCCGGGAATAAATGGTCTTACAGCCATGGAGCAGATCCGGGAACTGGGGATCGACAGCCGGTTTGTGATGATCACCATCCATAATGATGAATTTTATCGTGAAAAAGCGTTGAATGCCGGCGCCGCTGCTTTTGTCAGTAAACAGGATATCGGGAAAATGCTTCCGCTGGCGCTCCAACCAATGATTGAAGGTGTTAACCGAGAGTAATGAGAAACAAAAGAATAAAATACCGTGAAAGGCAGGCGCTGCTGAATTCCATCCTGACCATTCTGAACAAGTCAAATGACTGGCATGCCATCATCCGGGAAATTCTGTGCCGGATCAAGACCTATAGTAAAATGGAATCGGTTGCCCTGCGGTTGCTGGATGGCATGGATTACCCCTTTTATGAAGCTATCGGGTTTCGAAGCGATTTTATCAGCCAGGAACAGGGATTGGCGATCTATGATGGTCAGGGATGCCTGACCTATGATGAACAGCACAGACCGTTGCTGGATTGTATGTGCGGAAGGGTTATCCGACAGGAAACCGAGGCGATTGCCGGTTATTGTACACCCGGTGGTTCATTCTTTCTGAACCAGGTCACTCCTGCAGGAAAAACCTGGCCGGAAGATGGTACCACCCTGTTTAACCGGTTTTATTGCATCCGGGCTGGTTATGAGTCGATGGCCCTCATCGCGGTGAGCGTGTCAGGTGAGGTGATCGGATTGCTGCAACTTCATGATCAGCATCCGGATAAAATAAGCCTTACGGAAATGGAGTTTTATGAGGAGTTGGGGGCCACCATTGGGATCGCATATAAACGGCTGCAGGCTGAAACGAAGATCAGGAATGAGGAGTTGCAATTTCGCATGTTGTTTCAGAACGGTCCTTTTCCCCGATGGATATATGACACCTCAACCCTTGAATTTCTCGATGTCAACAAAGCAGCGGTCGAAAATTACGGATATTCACGGGAGGAATTCCTTCGCATGACGATAAAGGACATACGACCCGACTGTGAAATCGATTGGCTGATGGCAAATTTACGGGAAGAGAACG
Source organism: uncultured Draconibacterium sp. (assembly GCA_964387205.1). Lineage (GTDB taxonomy): Bacteria > Bacteroidota > Bacteroidia > Bacteroidales > FEN-979 > CAIVAT01. The sequence continues at coordinate 2,762 of CAYLVY010000166.1, read as the reverse complement.
ACGAAATCCAGCATTCGGAAGGCTGGCATCATCGGAAAAAAGACGGAACACTGATCAATGTTGAGATTTCATCCCATGCCACCATTTATAACTGCCGGCCCGCACGGGTGGTGCTGGCGCTGGATGTGACGGAAAGGCTTCGGTATATTAATGAACTGAAGTCGACCAGGGAGTACCTGCAGAAGTTGCTTGACCACACAAGCGCCCCGATCATTACCTGGAATCCGGACCTGACGATCCGTCACATTAATCGTGCTTTCGAACATATGACCGGATATTCGCATGCAGAACTTAACGGACAGCCTCTCGATATTTTGTTTCCCCCGGATGAAGCTCCGCAAATCCTGGATATGATCTATGATACCGCCTCGGGACGTCAGTGGGAATCGGTCGAGATCCCCATTATCAGAAAGGACAGTCATATCAGGCACCTTTTGTGGAATTCAGCCAATATATTCGATAGCGGGAAAAAGAATATTCTGGCCACTATCGCCCAGGGTATTGACATCACTGACAGAATAGAATCCGAACAACATATCCGGAAGATCAATCATGCACTGGAGTTGGCCAAGACCAGGGCTGAAGAGGCAGACAAACTGAAAACATCCCTGCTGAACAATATGAGCCATGAGATCAGGACCCCAATGAATGCCATTCTCGGGTTCTCTTCCCTGATTGAAAACAATGCCTGCGAGGAGGATATCCGGGATATGGCCCACCGGATCTATCACGGAGGTTCCAGGCTGATGAAAACACTGGATGACATTCTGACACTATCCCAATTGCAATCGGGGAATATCCGGGAAGCAATGACCCTTCTGAAACCGGATGAAGAGATTCTGGCCCTTATCCCGGGCTTTCGTCAGCGGGCACTGGAGAAAAACCTCAGGTTTGAGTATTACAGGCCACATCAGCCGATGGTCAGGGTTGCAAAATCCGAGTTTCTGATGGCGCTGTCCCATCTTGTGGACAATGCCATAAAATTTACGGCGTCAGGATGCATCCGGATCGAGGTAGCCGAGGTTATCCGGGATCAGCGCACATGGGCCGCTGTTTCAGTGAGCGATACCGGGATCGGTATTAATCCACAGTATCATTCCGTTATTTTTGATTCGTTCCGTCAGTTAAGCGAAGGTTACGGAAGAAACTTCGAGGGCTCCGGTCTTGGACTTTCCATTGCTGCCCGCGCCATGGAGATCATGGACGGGAAGATACTGGTAGAGAGTAAACCAGAACAAGGATCGGTATTTACCATCCTGCTGCCTGCGGTGTCCGTTGGTGACGGACATCCAAAGGTTATCGGACAAGCTGGCCGAACTTCCGCGGTTCCATTCAGCGATCCGCCCCCTGTGTTTTCCCGTTTAAAGATCCTGATTGTTGAAGATAATGAGGATAACATTATGGTGATGAGTTTTTACCTGAAGGGACTGCATGATCTGCATACCGCGCGAAATGCCGCTGAAGCAATAAAAATGGCCAGCCAACAACTGTTTGATCTTATCCTGATGGACATTAATCTTGGGCCCGGAATGGATGGAATGCAAACCACCGCCATCATCCGTACACTGGATGGGTACCGACATATACCGATCATCGCGGTGACCGGTTACACCAGTCAGACTGAAAAAACAGACATTTTCAACGCAGGCTGTTCTCATTTTCTCGCCAAACCATTTACCAGGGCGGATATCCTGAAAATGATCGGTAATACGGTTCAGCAGCAATGACAGATTATCATTTTAAAAGGATAATGATATTGATAATCAGTATCCCGGCCATAACCAGAAGAATTTGGGAAAGCGAGTCCTTCAGCGTGGTTTTGCGAGGCATTTCCGGGATAAGATCGGCCAGGGCGATATACAGGAAACTGGCTGCAGAAAAAGCCAATACGTACGGAATCATGGGTTTGACAGCATCCATGGCAAAATATGCAGCCAACCCTGCCGGTATGGCAGAGGCCCCACTCAGGGTGTTCAGCCAGAATGCCTTTCTGCGGGAGTACCCGTTCTGGATCAATATCCCCAGATCTCCCAACTCTTGCGGAATTTCATGAAGGATAACCGACAGGGTTACGAAAACCCCCAGTTCTGCTGAGGAGAGGAAGGCGGCCGTAATAACTATTCCGTCGATGGCATTGTGGAATGCATCACCGATGACAGGTTCGTCATGGCCCCGGCACAGGGGATCATCCCAAGGGTTGCAGCTCCCAGCAGCGTACCGCCGGCCAGATACATCATAAAGGCCGAAACCTTTGTCAGCCATTCATCCTTCAAAGATAGCAAAAGACCGGCAAGCATAACGCTGCCAACACTGCCCAGGAAAAGGGCGATAATTATATATCCAAGTTCCATCTCCGCTTTGGTTTGTAGTCGTTATGCAGGTATTTTAGTTATTAAAGGACCGCTTTCCGCATCTGTCTGGTTCATTAATTATGAAAATGCAAATATAATGAACGTATGTTCAAAATAAAGGATTTTCTGAATCATGAACAGAGAAATAAATGAAAAGAACCCCGCTGCCGTTTGGCGGGGGCAATTATCTTTTACCGACGATGAGTTCGTCCATGAAGAGCCATGCCCGTCCGCCATGCCCGATATGCCATTCCGGACAGATTTTCCGGCCGGTTATGTTAAATTTTACATACCGGGCATGTGTCACGGTAAATAGCCCACCCGTTTCACGGATCAGTGACGGATCGGGAGAGGGAATGGCATCAACTGAAAGGATTTCCCGAAATTGGTCACCATCCGAAGATATGCTTA
>CAYLVY010000165.1:0-7051 GCA_964387205.1 uncultured Draconibacterium sp. | reverse complement strand
GAATAAGCGTTTATTTGAATTGCTGGAAAAGATCACCCAGGGAAACGGGGTTCCCGAAGACATAGACAAGTTGAGGAACCTCAGTTATGTCATCAAAGACACTTCATTGTGCGGACTTGGGCAGACCTCCCCCAACCCTGTATTATCCGCAATGGACAATTTCTATAATGAGTTTGTGGAACATGTGGACCAAAGAAAGTGTGCAGCTAAAAACTGCAAATCTCTGATGCGTTACATGGTGATACCGGAAAATTGTATCGGATGTACCTTATGTGCCAGAAATTGTCCGGTGGATGCTATTATTGGTGAACGCAAGCAGGTTCATGTGATCGACCAGGATAAATGCATTAAATGCGGTGCCTGTATGGAGAAATGTAAATTCAACGCGATCTTTATTAATTAACATTCAGGATCATGGATATGATAAAGTTGACTATTGACGGTAAAGCCGTTGAAGTTCAAAAAGATACAACAATATTAAAAGCTGCCGCGCAAGTCGGCATTGATATACCTACCCTCTGTTACTTTCAACTCAAAGATCTCGACATTGAAAACCGGCCCGGCGGATGCCGCATCTGTGTGGTGGAAGTTACCGGTCGACGTAATCTCGCTCCTGCCTGTTGTACGAATGTAGCAGAGGGAATGGAAGTCAACACCCATTCGATCAGGGTATTGAACGCTCGCCGCACTGTTCTGGAGCTCATACTTTCTGATCATCCTGCTGAATGCCTTACCTGTGCCAAATCCGGAAATTGTGAGCTCCAGACATTGGCACAGACACTGGGCGTCCGTGAGATACCCTATCAGGGTGAGCAGTCGACGTACCGCAAGGATACTTCGCCTGCCATCATCCGGGATGTTGACAAATGCATCATGTGCAGGCGGTGCGAAATGATGTGCAACGATGTACAGACGGTAGGTGCGCTATCTGCCGTCAACCGTGGATTTATGGCGGTGGTGGCACCGGCGTTCGAGATGAACCTCGAAAAATCGCCGTGTACCTATTGCGGACAGTGTGTTTCTGTCTGCCCCACCGGCGCCCTGACCGAGGTTGACCACTCGCGCAACGTAATCAATGCTCTCGCTGATCCCACCAAAACTGTGGTGGTTCAGACTGCACCTGCCGTTCGCGCCGCCCTTGGCGAAGAATTCGGCCTGGAACCAGGCACTCTTGTAACGGGTAAGATGGTCGCAGCTTTAAGGCGACTTGGATTCAACTATGTTTTCGACACTGACTTCGCGGCTGACCTCACGATCATGGAGGAAGGCAGTGAACTTCTCGACCGTCTTACCCGTCACCTCAAGGGTGATACCAATGTCAGGCTCCCTATTCTCACCAGTTGCTGCCCGGGTTGGGTCAACTTTTTTGAACATAATTTCCCGGATCTGATGGACGTCCCCTCCACCGCCAAATCACCGCAACAGATGTTCGGCCCGATTGCCAAGGAATATTTCGGTAAGAAACTGGGAATCGACCGCAAGAACATGATCGTGGTCTCGGTCATGCCCTGTCTTGCAAAAAAATATGAATGCCAGCGTGATGAATTCAAGGTTGATGGAGATCCGGATGTCAATTTTTCTCTCTCCACCCGTGAATTGGCGCACCTGATCAAGCAGGCGAACATCGATTTCAACAGTTTACCGGACGCAGACTTCGACAATCCGCTGGGCGAATCGACAGGGGCTGCAGTAATCTTCGGAAACACAGGAGGTGTGATAGAAGCGGCCTGCCGGACGGCTTACGAATTATATACAGGGAAGAAACTTGAAAAAGTGGAATTCAAAGAACTGCGCGGCCTGGAGAATATTCGCCATGCCACGATCGATTTCGGCGGATTACCCATCAACATCGGTATTGCGCACGGGCTTGGGAATGCCCGGAAACTCCTGGAGGATGTCCAGGCCGGAAAGAGCCGGTTTCATGCCATTGAGATCATGGCCTGTCCCGGAGGTTGTATTGGTGGCGGCGGCCAGCCTTATCACCACGGCGATTCGGAGATCATTAAGAAAAGGGCGGCAGCCATTTACCGCGAAGATGCCGGAAAATCGATCAGAAAGTCACACGAGAACCCATTCATCATCGAACTGTACAAGGAGTTCCTCGGAAAACCGCTCAGCGAGAGATCGCACCACCTGCTCCACACCAAATATTTCGACAAGAGTGGGGCAACCTATGTGGAATAGTAACGTATTTAATGTGAATTAGTGAAAAATCGGGTATGGCTAAGATAAAATTATCAGAAAAGAAGACCGACGAGTTGAAAGCGATCTGCAGGGATTTCAACAACGACAAGAACGAACTGATCAATGTGCTGCACAAAGCCCAGGGGCTGTTCGGTTATCTTCCTGCTGAGGTGCAGGAGGTCATTGCCAGGGAGTTGAATGTATCCGTGGCGCATGTTTACGGAGTAGTCACCTTCTACTCCTTTTTCACCATGACGCCCAAAGGGCAATTTCCGATCTCCATTTGCCTTGGCACCGCATGCTATGTCAGGGGTGCAGAAAAAGTGCTTGAGGAGTTCCGGAAGGAGCTGAACATCAAAGTGGGTGAAACGACGCCGGACGGCAAATTTTCGCTGAGTTGCCTGCGCTGTGTGGGCGCCTGCGGCCTTGCACCGGTGGTGATGGTCGGTGAAAAGGTTTATGGCCGGGTTGCCCCCGACGGTGTTAAAGATATCATTGCCGAATACAACGGGTAATTGTTTATTGGTTAATACACCAGGGCCTGCCGGGAATTATCCCGACAGGCTTTTTTTTTGTAATTTTATGGCGGATTGAAAATCGTGACGCGTGACGCGTGACGCGTGACGCGTGACGCGTGATGCGTGACGAGTAACGAGTAACGGAGTTTTGGTGTGGTGTTGGTTTTTAAATATTGAGGGGATGAGCGAAAAATTCCGGAATTTATTCAGAATACTTTCGGCGCGGGCGCCGTGGTGGGATTATAAAAACCCTGGACTGTATTTTATTACAATTTGCACATACGGTCATGAATGCGTTTTCGGGAAAATTGTAGATGGGAATATGATTTTATCCCCTATCGGAAAAATTATGGTAGAAGAATGGCATAAATCGTTTGAAATCCGAACGGAATTATTCTGTGATTCATTCGTGATCATGCCCAATCATATTCATGCCATTTTGCGGATTGCCCCCTCTGCCCTCCCCGTACAGACGCACGGCCCTGTACAGACGCACGGCCCTGTACAGACGCACGGCCCTGTACAGACGCACGGCCGTGCGTCTCTACCGATGCCGATGCCGATGCGATCGCCGAAATCGATATCATCATTCGTGGCCGGATTTAAATCCGCCGCTACCACACGAATCAATCAATATCGCGGGACTCCGAAATTACCGGTGTGGCAGACGCGTTTCCATGATCATATCATCCGCGATGATGGCGAATATCAACGTATCGATCAGTATATCAGGAATAATCCTGCAAATTGGAAGAAATATAAATGTTCTGTCACCAAATTAAAGAGATAGCACCATGATAAAACTCATTGCCGACAGTGGTTCTACGAAGACGACATGGGTGCTGACCAACCGGGGAAATGTGATCCAGACCCTGAAAACCAATGGATTGAACCCCTATTTTCACACGCAGGCGAGTGTGGAGGAGATCCTTCAGACGGGTTTGATCCCGTCGTTGCCCGTAAACGAGATCGATGAGATCCATTTTTATGGCGCCGGGTGTTCCACTCCTGACAACAATGCAATGATCGGCAGCGCGCTGCAAAAATTCTTTCGCAGGGCACAGATCCATATTTACCATGATATTCTGGGTGCTGCACGGGCGCTGTTTGGCCGAGAGAAGGGCATAGCTGCCATTCTCGGGACAGGATGCAACTCCTGCTACTATGACGGCATCACCTGTTTTCAGGAGGTAGATTCGCTGGGTTACCTTTTCGGAGATGAGGGTGCGGGGTCCAATCTGGGAAAACGTTGGATGTCGGCATATCTAAAAAAGGAGGCTCCCGCTGAGTTGCGAAAGTCATTTGACGAGCATTACGGATACAGTCTCTCCGACATCCTCAATTCGCTCTATAACCGCCCCTACCCCAACCGGTACCTGGCCTCCTTCAGTGAGTTTTTATTGCCACAAAAGGAGCATCCCTTTGTCAAAACGCTGATTAAGTCATCATTTAGAGATTTTGTCGCCGCACAGTTGAAGCATTACGACCGTTACCAACCATTACCCGTGGCATTTACCGGATCGATTGCCTTTTTATATCAGGAAATTCTGAGGGAGGTAATGGTATCTTACTCTTATACCATTGGCAATATATTTTGTGAACCCATGGAAGGGATCATCAGATATCACACTTCAGAGGAATCAGAACAGAAGCCGGCAAACCCAGGTTGCTGAATTTAAATTACAGTATTGAATGAGGTTTGTCCGGTAAAACTCTTCATCGCCAGAATCAGCAAGCAAACAGGCCGTGGCGATTTCCATGGATTGCCGTTCCTTGCTGTCGCAATGAAGATAATGGGATTGCAATTTAAACGGCTGGTAATCGTTGCCATTTATATTCTTGTTTCCTGCAAGGAAAATAAGTTGTATCGCGAAATCTGCCGTTGAAGCATTGCGGATATTGATTTTTCTTAAAATGGTTTCCAACAGGTAACCAACTGATGGGTCATGAAGCACCGTTTCTTTGAAACCGAAAAAAATCAATGCTTTTAGGGGTCTGTACAATATCCATGATGCTTCATGGCTTGCAGTTTTCTTGCCTGCATATGCGATTACCTGACGTAAATGTTCCCGGTGCAATTCTTCCAGTTTACCGGTATAACCATCCCGGATGATAAGTGCTTCCAGGTACCTGCTTAATTCCTGGTAGTGCAGGGATCTTATGGTGAAATGAGCGCTGAGTTGCTCCAGATCACCCACCTGGGGTGCCAGGCGATTATTCCGGTAAGCCTCCTTACTGATCAGGTATGCAATGACGAAAAGTCTTTTCTTCACCGATTGAATTCCAGGCAGGTAGTAAGTTTTCAGGGCATTGAAATAGTATTCATCCTGATCGTCCTCATCCACGAAGAAATCATAGAACATTCTCCGGCCAATGGCGGTCCCGGCCAGGTACCTGAGGATATCAGTTGCCTGATTTTCGGTCCTTATATAATGAACCAGCCGGGAGGCTATTTCGTTAAGATGCAATGGTTCAGAATTGGCATCCAGCAACTCCAACTCGTTAATGATCCCGTCATGATTGCGGGTTATAATGGCCACCTCCATGCGTGACAGCGAGAACCCGCGCTGATTCTGGTTCATGATCAGATCGGTTCCCGGGGTTTGGCGAAAGCAGGATTGATTATAGGTTTTCCAGTCATGAAATCCGGCATATTTTGACAGGTTGTCGAGGGTAAACCGGTAAGGTTTTCGAAATGGTTTGACTACCCCATATAACCGGGCAATGGTATGCGGAGAGACATGGATCTTATGGGAAAGCATATCACCTGAGAGCCATTTGGCATCATTAAATGTCGTGATCTTCCGATTGATTTGGATTTCAATTAATTGAAGAATCCTGAAAATTGTCGGATCAACCTGGTCCATTTTTCCTCTAATCAGTATATATTATTAGATTAAATGTTAATGTATGAATCCACTATGAAAAGTATGCTAAACCTATTATCACTAAGCCAATGATTCAACGGATTGGATAGAATTTTCTGCTTGCACATTTCTAAATTTGACTTACCGGAGCGGGCTCATGGAAATTTAATGACGTATCAAAAGTATTAAAAAGGCACCGGATAAAAAACAGCCTTGCCATGGCTTTATTACAGTATTATTCCCGCACTGATCCGGATGTCATTATTTCATTGATATTCTAAATATTCATTATCAATATCTTAATTCGACAGACATGAGTGTAAAATACTGTACTATTGATTTCATACCTAAACTTGCAATAACTTGCAACAGGGTTCCTCCTTACATCATACTATTTTTATCGGGCAAATTAAAAATTGAAATTGGTTTAATAAAATTGAAAAAGATGAGAGCTTTACTGTTTCTGCTATTTTTCACAACCGTAATAAATACAGGATATACACAGGTATTCGACCCGGTCGTTATATCCGGCGGGGGATCAACATTCACAAAGAATGACCTGAAGATGACCTCAACACTTGGTCAACCTGTTACCGGATTGCTAAGTAGTTCTGGGGTAAAATTAAGGCAGGGGTTCCAATATAATTACAGTAAAAACATCTACGGTATTGACAAGACAGGTACCGGGGAGTTATCATGGTCGGTATATCCCAATCCTGCCGGCAACATAATTAATATTAATATCCCGAAAGGTGCAGCAACCGACGCTGCTGTTTATCTCTATGATCAATATGGGCAGCTCCTGCAGCGGAAGGTCCGGATTGGTGAAAGTGAGCTGATGGAGATGGATATTGCCGGGTATCCGCCGGGGGTCCTCATCCTGAAATTTTTTCATCAGGAAAACGGACCTTTCTCCTGTCAAAAAATCATCAAAAAGTAGTAAAATCCCTGTTTATCAATTAATAATCTACAAATCTTCACGAAATGAAAAAATTATTGCTTCTGATTTTCATTTGGATCATGGCTGGTGGAATGGCCTTTTCGCAGTCATTACCGTTCAAGTACCAGGCCGTTATTCATGACAATAACGGTAATATATTGAAAAACAAAACTGTCGGTCTGAGGATATCCATCCAGCAGGAAGCGGGACAAAATGTGGTCTACCGCGAAGAATTTATCAGGACCTCTGATGAATTTGGCATTATTGACCTGGAGGTGGGAACCGGCAGTGTCCTGAATGGAAATTATCTGACCATTGACTGGAGCAAACCACAAAACCAATTAAAGATAGAGATTGATATGTCGGGGGGAACGACATACAGTTTGTTGGGGACTACCCCGATCCTGTCGGCGCCGATTTCGAATTACGCTTTAAAAGCCGGAAACGCCACTTTTCCCGCGGGGCTGATCATGCCATTCGGGGGCGATACCGGCAAAATTCCCGATGGATGGCTTCTGTGCGATGGCAGCCAGGTCAGCCGG
>CAYLVY010000164.1:0-7056 GCA_964387205.1 uncultured Draconibacterium sp. | reverse complement strand
CCCGGCCCAAACTGATCTTCAGCGGGACGGCCTCCTGTTCCGGACCAAGGGTACCTGTGGTGGCAACCGTACTCGATCCACCGCCCATCACGGCCACCGCCACCCCGGATTCTTACTGTGAAGGCGCCAGCAGTGTGCTTAATGTAACCAGCCCCAACGATCCCGATTATACCTATACCTGGAACCCGGGAAGCCTCGTTGGTCCCACCCACACCGTGTCGCCTTCCACCACCACGGTTTACACCGTTAATGCATATGATGCAGTCAGCGGTTGTGGAAACTCTGCCGATGTGACGGTTACTGTGTACCCCTATCCTTCGCCTGTCACCATCGTTCCCGCCTCTGCACAGGTGCCAGCCGGCGATATCCAGCAGTTATCAGCCGTTTCCGGCATCATCATGGAGGAGGGCTTCAACGGACCGACCAATACCTGGACCACCATCAACAATTCCTACGGTGGTTATCCTGCTGATGCGGCATGGACCCTCCAACCCGATGGATATTATACTAATTACAGTACTTTCCACAGTAATGACAATACCCAGTTTTACATGACCGACAGCGATGCCCAGGGCATGGGCGGTACTACCGCCACTATCCTGCAGTCGCCTGCCTTCAGTACTGTAGGATATCCTGCCGTTAGCTTTGAATTTTACCATCATTATTATCATTACAGCGGTTCTGCAGGTAAGGTAGAGGCCTCTCTCGACGGAACTTCCTGGACTACTTTGCAGACCTTCAGTTCCACTACTGGAAGCAGCAGTGCATTCGTGAAGGTGACGGTGAACCTTCCTGCTCCCTTCCTCGGACAACCTTCGGTGATGGTCAGGTTCAAATATGACGGAAGCTGGGCGTACTACTGGTGTGTGGATAACGTGAAGATATACAATCCCTCTTCCGTTGACATCACCTGGTCACCCGCCACCTATCTGTACCTGGATGACCTCGCCACAGTTCCATATGCCGGTGAAGTAACCTCCCTGGTCTATTCCAAACCCCTGGCTACTACCATTTATACTGCTACCTCCACCGCTGCCGGCGGATGCGCGGTCAGCAATAATGTTACTGTATCCAGTTGCGCGGAGACCCCGGCCGACATCGTTGCCCAGAATATCGTGAGCGATGGTTTCGATCTTGATTGGAGCTCAGTACAGGGCGCTCATGTTAATCCTTTACTTTACACCATTGATGTGGCAACGGATGAATTCTTTACATTGCCGGTTGCCGGTTCCCCCTTTACAGTAAATGACCCGGTTACTTCCCTGACCGTGAACGGTATTGATGCCAATACGGTTTATTATTTCCGGATCAAAGCAGCCAGCGAATGCGAAAGCGACTATACCGCCGGCTCTGTGACCACCTGCGCCGGTACTCCAGCCAACCTTATCGCCTTTGATGTGGTTTATACCGCCTTTGATCTTGACTGGGATACCCCCGCCGGCGGAACTGCTTCAGCCATCACCTATACGGTGGATGTTGCCCTGGATGCCTTGTTTGCCAGCCCGATCGCCGGTTCGCCGTTTGTCGTGGCCGATCCGGTGACAACCCTCCCGGTTACCGGTCTGGTGAGCGCCACCCAATATTTTTACCGTGTGAAGGCTACCGGTATTTGCGACAGTGATTATGCAACCGGTGATGTGACCACGACGCTGTGCGAAGCACCTTCCGGATTTACTGCTACCGGAACCTCCGGAACCTCCGGATACCTTGCCTGGAACGCCGCCCTCGTGGCTCCGCCGGATGGCTATGAATTTGAGGTGAGACTGAGCAGCGATAACTCGCTTGTTGCCAGCGGTTCCACCGATGAACTTTTTGCCGCGATCACAGGCCTGACTACCGGCACCACTTATAATGCCTACCTGCGTGCCGCCTGCGATCCAGTCACTTACACCAACTGGTTGAATGCTACTTTTACCACCACCACCTGTGCCCTGACCACTATTCCGTACTTTGAAGGCTTTGAGTCCTATACACCGCCCAATTACGGATGTTTGACGGTTGAGGATGTTAACCTGGACGATATTACCTGGAGAACCATCAATACCCCTTCGGTAGCCCATTCCGGATCCAAGCTGATCACCGTGACCCGGAGCAGTGTGGCCGGAATACCGATGAATGACTGGGTTTATACCGAAGGCCTCACCCTGGAAGAGGGCAGAAGTTATAAGGTGACCTTCTGGTATCGCGCACGCAGCAGCACTTCTTCCATGCAGGAAAAAATGGAAGTAAAATTCGGTGGTGCCCCGATGGCCTCTGCCATGCTGTCGCCCGCTATCTTTGTGAACCCGGGATTCAACCATGCTACCTATCAGCAGGGAACCGCCACCTTTACCGCACCCTATACCGGGGCGTTCTGGGTGGGCTGGCACTGCTACAGCTCAGAGTTTATGGCAGGTATTTACCTCGATGATATCTCCATCTGCGAACTGCCTGCCGATGCAGGTGAGATCGACGGACCGGCGCTCGTTTGCCGCCCGCAAACCGGAGTTATCTATACGGTTACTGCCATCGAAGATGCTACTGATTATGTGTGGACAGTCCCCACCGGCGCTGTGATCACCTCCGGAGAACATACCAATATGATTGCGGTTGATTTTCCGCCCGAGAGCATTTCCGGTTCTGTGACGGTATACGGAGTTAACAGTTGCGGAGATGGCGCCACATCATCCTTCGATGTCGATGTCTATCCGCAACTTCCTGTCAGTGTTTCAATCACCAGCCCTGCGAGTACCATCTGCGAAGGAGACGAGGTAACCTATACCGCTCATCCGGTCAACCTTGGCCCCAATCCGGTTTATGAGTGGAAAGTCAATGATATCGTTGTGGGAACCAACGCCGATACCTATGCTTATTATCCTCTTGACGGCGATCAGGTTCTTTGCATCCTGACTTCCGATGCTATCTGTGCAATCAGCAATCCGGCCACATCGAACACGATTTCGATGACAGTTATACCGCAACTGGTTGTGGGAAGCATCAGCACCGATGAGACCATCTGTGAAAACCACGCTCCGGCCCTTCTTACCAGTACACCCCCCACAACCGGGAATACACCCGATTATCAATGGCAGTATTCATATGATAATATCGATTTTTATAATGTTGTGGGTGCAACTGATCCTACATATCAGCCTGGAAACCTCAGTATCACTACCTATTACCGCCAGATGCAGAACGCCCTGGTTACCTGCAGCGGACCTTTGCCCACCAATGTGGTTACCATCACCGTGATCCCGACGGTGGGACTGCCGACCCCGATCACCGTGGATGGCGGTACAGAACCAACCTGTCAGCTAACCAACGGTACCACCACTACCACTTACGGCACCACCTCCACCAATTCTACAGGTTTTGTATGGTCGTTGAGCGATCCGCTGGCCGGATACATTAATACCAGCGGAGAGGTAACCTGGAATGATGGCTATTATGGATCAGTTGATATTCAGGTGATTGCAAACGGCTGCAACGGCCCATCTGCCATGGTTACCAGAACGGTAAACATTATTCCGACAGTGGGGACACCCACCGCTATCACTGTCAGCGCCGGATCAGAACCTGTTTGTCAGATTACCCCGACCACACCTGCTACTACCTATAGCACAACGGCTTCCGACAACACAGGATTTAACTGGTCACTCAGCAATCCTTTGGCTGGATCGATCGATGCCGCCGGAATTGTAACCTGGACCGACGGATTCTCGGGATCTGTGGATATTCAGGTAACTGCCAATGGCTGCAATGGCCCCTCCTCCATGGTGACCCGGACTGTGAATATTACCCCGACCGTCGGAACCCCGACTGCCATCGTGGTTTCGGCCGGTACAGAACCCAATTGCCAGCTTACTAACGGCACCACCACTACAACCTATAGCACCACCGCTACCGATAATACAGGCTTTACCTGGTCAGTCAGCAATCTTCTTGCTGGCACCATTGATGCCAACGGTGTTATGACCTGGAATGACGGTTTCTATGGAAGCGTGGATATTCAGGTGATCGCACTGGGATGCAATGGTCCCTCGGCCATGGTAACACGTCCGGTTACCGTAAATCAGAATTTGCCGGTCAGTGTAACGATCAGTACACCGCAGACCACCGTTTGCGCTGGTACTCAGGTCACCTTTACCGCGGTCACGGTCAATGGCGGAGTCAACCCAACCTTCCAGTGGAAAGTAAATGGCAGCAACGATGGTACCGACAGTGATACTTTTGACTATACACCACTTCACGGAGATTTGGTGACTTGCGTGGTTACCTCCGATGCTACTTGCGCTACCGGAAATCCTGCTACCTCTAATAGTGTAACCATGACGGTGAACCCGAACCTTCCTGTCAGTGTATCAATTGTCAGGGATGCCAACAGCGTATGTGCAGGAACGACCGTAAACTTCACCGCTACCCCGGTCAACGGAGGCCTCACCCCATCTTACCAATGGTATGTGAACGAATTGCCTTTCGGAACCGACAGCCCCAATTTCTCCTATCAGCCTGAGAATCTCGATGTGGTGGATTGTATAATGACTTCAAGTGAAACCTGTACCAGCGGGAATCCTGCCTTATCGAACGCCCTTGGGATGATTGTCAATCCGGTTCTCCCTGTCAGTGTATCGATAGAAGCCGGCAACAATTCAGTATGTCAGGGTACTTTGGTCACCTTCACCGCCACCGCGGTCAATGGCGGCGCTGTTCCGGTATTTACATGGAAGGTGAATGATGTCGTTGTTCCCGGTGCTTCCGGTTCCACCTATACTTATGCACCGGCCAACAATGATGAAGTTAAGTGTGAACTAAATTCGAGCATTGCCTGCGTCAGCGGAAATCCTGCCACCTCCAATACCATCGTGATGGATATCATCGCCCCGGTAACGGTTTCCATTACCATTGCACCGAGCGCCAACCCGGTATGCGCCGGAACACCGGTTACCTTCACCGCTTATCCTGTCAACGGAGGAACATCTCCCGGTTACGAATGGAGGGTAGGTATCAGGCGTATGGGCAACAACCCCACCATGACCTATACACCTGCCAATAACGATGCGGTTACATGCCGTCTGACCTCCAACGCATACTGTGTTGTTAGTCCCACGGTTACCAGTGCGCCAACCATCATGACCGTCAACCCGGTTGTTCCTGTCAGTGTTTCCATCATCGCCAGCGCCAATAACATTTGCGACGGAACTACCGTGGAATATACTGCAACTCCAACCAATGGCGGCACCAACCCGGCCTACCAGTGGATGGTCAACGGCTTTGATGTGCCGGGTGCCAATGATGCCACCTATGCTTATATGCCTTCTGATAATGATGTAGTGAGCTGCATGATGACCTCCGACCTTACCTGTACAACCGGAAATCCTGCCACCTCCAATGCCATTGACATGACGGTCTATCCGGTGTATAACCTCAGCGTGACCATCGATGCTGATAACGAAGATGTATGCGAGGGAACCGCAGTACTGTTCACTGCCTATCCGGTCGATGCCGGAGCATCCCCTGCCTACCAGTGGAGCGTTAACGGTAGTGAGGTCATCGGTGCCAATAGCCCTACCTTCAGCTATGTGCCTTCCAACCTCGATGCCGTTATTTGTGTGGTGACATCGGCAGAACCCTGTACCAACGGAAGCCCTGCCACCTCCAATACCATCATTGTGACGGTCAATCCCTATGTTGAAGTAGGACTTTACATCGAGCCCAGCGCCAATCCTTCCTGCGTGGGATCAACGGTTACCTTTACAGCCTATCCTGTCAATGGTGGCGCCTCGCCCGCCTACGAATGGTTGCTGAACGGTAGTGTTGTCCCCGGCGTTTCAGGTGCAGTTTATTCATTCATTCCCAATGAATTTGATGCGGTTACCTGCAAAATGACCTCCAGTCTTGCCTGTACTTATAGCGGCGTGGTCACTTCGGATACCGTGGTGATGAATATCTATCCGTACCTCCCGGCCAGTGTCACAATAAACGCTTCGGCCACCATGGTGGATGAAGGAACGGTAGTGACATTTACCGCTACACCGGTCAATGGAGGATATGTGCCTGTTTATCAGTGGAAGAAGAATGGCAGTGTTGTGGCCGGAGTATCAGGAGCCACATACAACTACGCACCTGCCGATGGCGATGAGATCACCTGTGTGATGTATTCCACCTATCTCTGCCCGACCGGTTCCCCGGCAACTTCCAATGCCATCGTCGTAACGGTGAAAGCCCAGAACGTCGAGATTGGCACCGTTGTCGTTGGCCCGGGCGAAGTGTTGTGCTACAATGCTTCCAATACCATCACCATTGCCGGCAACGGTGAGGTGTTCACGGTAGAAAACGGCGCCAGTGTGACCATGATCGCAGGACAGAAGATCCTTTACCTGCCCGGTACCATCGTTATGGCAGGTGGATATATGCATGGTTATATTTCCAATGACTTCTGCGGAGCTGTTCCGCCGCCTATCACCGCCAATAATGCCGTGACCGGATCGGAAGAGATCCCTGTCATGATAGCCACTACCTCCTTCCGCATCTACCCCAATCCGACGAAGGGCAATTTCATCCTGGAAGTTACCGGCAATGTATTGCCTGAGAACATGCGGGCTGAGCTATTCAACATGCAGGGCGAACGGATGCTGATCAGTCAGTTGCCGGGTCAGAACAAACATGAATTCAATATCGCTGACCTGCCTGCCGGTCTGTACTTTGTAAAGATCATTGCAGGAGAAAAGGTGGAGACGATCAAAGTGATCAAAACCCGGTAACAAAACCTAACCGGTTAAATAAGGCTGCCCCGCAAGGAGGCAGCCTTATTTTTTGAAATACCGGATAAGTGAAATAAAATCTGATTTATTTTGCATTTTTTTTGATAATTGAGTTATCTTTACAGGTTCTTTAAAGAATACTTATGTTAAATAATCTGACAATCAGTTTATAGCATATATATTTTAGTAAGGAGTGTGTAAAATGACTCTTATTTTTGCAGGAATGAAACTTTTTTTTCCGGATCGGGTATAAATGTTTGTGATGAAGAAAAATACTGTTTTACTGTTTATACTGTTTTTTTTAATCAGTGGCGCA
>CAYLVY010000163.1:0-7076 GCA_964387205.1 uncultured Draconibacterium sp. | reverse complement strand
ATAATTTCGTCTTTCCACTTGAATTCGGTGGGGGCAGCCCAACTACCCCCCACTATCTGGCCGAGCCAGCCTGCCTGTAATTTATCTCGATATTCCCGGACGGGTAGCCTCCGGTATTTTATGTCAAGATCGTTTTTTCGTGTTAAGGAGGTACATCCCGTCAAGCTCATTGTGAAGATAATAACAGCTATTTTTAAAATTGTTTTCCGCATTCTTAAAAGGATCATTATTTATAATTTATAATAAGAAGTGTGTATAATTTACAGTAACAGCAAATATGCACTTTGATGTTTTACAGGTAGATATTGTTTTGATTTAAAAAGGTGACAATGTCCTGTTCATCGGGTATTGAAGGCTGTGCTCCAAGTGAGGTGACACATAGCGCTGCCGCTGCAGTTGCATAAATAAGTGCTTGTTTAATTTCGCTGTATTTCCCAATTCCGACTGCAAGAGCCCCACAGAAAGTATCTCCCGCCGCGGTGGTATCTTTTACCTGTACCTTGAATGCTGGAATCTTTAACCAATCAGTGCCGTTGCTGTATATGCATCCGCTACTGCCAAGGGTGAGGATCACGTTTTTCACCCCTTTCTGTAAAAGAGTTTTTACCATTTCCTCTTCACCAATTTGCTCAATTTGGCATTTGCTGATGGTTTCTGCTTCAGTTTCATTCACCACCAGCATATAAATGGACTGTAAAATCTCATCTTCAATACTGTAAGCGGGAGCGGCATTTAAGATTACTTTTGTATGCCCCGTTGATATTTTGCAAATCGTCTTTACTGTTTCATAAGGAATTTCCATTTGAAGCAAAATAGTATTGGCCTGAATGAGGCGGTTGGAGTGGGGAATGATATAATCGGAGGAGAGGTATTGGTTGGCACCCGGAATCACAATGATGCTGTTCTCTCCGTGTTTATCTACCCAGATTGAGGCAGTCCCAGTGGTGACATTCTCCTTTACAAGAGCAAGCGATACATCTATCCCTTCCTTGTTATAATAAGCCAAAGCATTTTTCCCATTGAGATCGTTTCCTACGCAAGTGATGAAACTTACGGCTCCGCCTGATCTGCAGGCTGCGACCGCCTGGTTGGCCCCTTTGCCTCCCATGGCTTGTGTAAATGATAATCCTTCAAGGGTTTCCCCTCCTTTGGGGAAATGATCCGTAGTTACGATATAGTCCAAGTTTGAACTTCCTATAACGACAATTTGATTCTTTTGCATATTATATATAAGATTTGACCCTGAAATGATATTCAGGTTGGTAATGATCCCGATTATTTTTGTTAGCTTATGTCGTACGGTTTAAAAAAAGTGATTTCTTACCACAATTTCAACGTGATGTGACGGTCCTTCCCACATATACAATTTGAGAATTCAACGTCGGTGCCGGTAGGGATGGTTGCACGCAACACCTGATTCGGATATAACGGCATTGGGTACATATACTCCCCATACTTGATTTCATAAGCGATATCGCTGAGATTGGTGATCTCGATCATCCCATTTTTCTCGTTAATCACTCTCACAGAAAGTGAAGCTTTGATAAGGGATTTCAGTAATCCTTCATCTCCTGACAAAACATTGTTATAGAATGCCAGGGTTCTGCCCGAAAACATCGCGTCCTTAACTCCCTGTTCGGTATAATCTTTAGCAAATACCAGGGTCATTGGACGCATTAACTTCCCCCTGTAGAGGTTGGCACTGGTGTAGTGAATATCAGAGTTGGATATGGGAGCCAGATTAAACTCCTGACACCAGTCAATAACCTTCGGATAAGCCTCCCAACCATTAAAAACTTCTATTCCGTGAATTTTCTGCTTTTCAATTAATTCTCTATGAATAGGGTACATTGTGCTTTTATCATCCGGCCAACCGGGATGATTCCATAAAATAAAACCACCTTGTTTCATTGCCTCATCGATCGCTTCAATCGCATCCGGACGCTCAAGCTTGTTCGCATCTTGAATAAAAAGGGCGTTCAGGTGACCCAGCGGTTTCTGACGCGTAATTTCTGCTCCTTTTATTACCAGCATCCCAATGGCATCTCCCTGGGCTTTTGCGATTTCATAGGATTTGTTGTGATCGCTGATCAATATTTTCTTATTGGCCCGGTATTCAATATGGTCCGTTATGGCTATTACGTCCAGACCTTCATTCCAGGCTTCCTTGACCCGTTGGTCTGGCCAAACTTTTCCATCGGAAAAAACGGTATGCACGTGAAAATCACATTTCAGCGTTTTGTATCCGTCAATATCGGGTATTCTGATGTTGTATCGATAATCCTGACTGTTTAAATTCGGATATTCGTAGACCTCATCGTTTTGGACCTGGGCAGTACTGTTGAAAAAAAAACTGAGGAACAAACAGATGTAAATGTAAGGAAGTGCTTTTGTTTTCATATATTCATTGTATTTTTCTTACAACGTGAATTTATTTTTTTGATTAAATTGTAGATGTGATTTTTTTCTATCCTTTATGACTGATTAATAATAAATTAATTTCCCCGGTTTGTTTTTGGAATATTCAATCACATCCTGTGTTTCTATTCGGTACCCGTCAGGGATTTCTTTGGCTTTTAATGTGATGTTGTTTTCGCCCTCCTTCAAATCATAATTCCAGGTAAGCTCATGGCGTCTTACGCGATTATCTGTGGGGATTTTTGCCACTTCATACAAGTTGCCGTTGATATATACTTCGATTTCCAGGACAACGTCGGGCAGGTTGTTATCTTTCGTAGCCCTGCCTCCCAAAACAAAACCTGAACCATTGATCTTGAATGTTACTTCTCTGTTTTTACGGGTAAGACTGCTTCCAATCCTTCTTCTCTCAACCGGATACAACCCTTCAAAGCTCTTTTCAAAAGGAACAGGTTCTGGTTGCTGGTATTTGATGGTGAACATATCTCCATCCAGTCGTCCACCGTTTCGGACGATCATTTCTCCCGCATGACGTAAACCTGTTTCGTAGACCTTGTTAAGGGACATCTCGGTGTGTGCAAAATTTAAATCCTCTACTTTGTCCAATCCCTGTTTCCAATATGCCGGTATCTTGTCGTACCCGATCATTGTTCCTAGAATTCCGGCAGCATTGGCCGGATTACAGTCTGAATCGTACCCGCATCGCGTACTGATATCAATAGTCGCGCCATAATCACCCTTGCCATAAAGTAAGCCAATAACAATATATGCACCGTTGATTGTAGCATCAATGTTGAAAGGCATAAAAACTCCGTCCGGACAACCGATATCTGATGTCCATTTTTTTTGTGCCTCAAACCACGCCTTCTTCCAGTCATTCGGATCTTCACGATAACACTGTATCATATCGGCAATGCATTGATAGTAGTTGCTCTGCTTAGGGATAGATTTCAAAGCTTCTTCCACAATGAATTCGATATCATTATGCACAAAAGCCAGTGCATACATGGCCGCCACATAAATCCCGCCGTATACTCCATCGCCATAATTCATGATATGCCCAATTCTCCAGCCAATCTCTGATGCGGCATTGACCATTGCCGGAGACATCAACCCGGCAAAATCGGCTTCAATCTGGAAATCAATATCATCGGCATGTGGATTGTTTTTCCAATGTCCTGACTCGGGTGGCATGATACCGTTCAGGATATTGTATCTGGCAGCCTGGTTTGCATGCCATAACGGGTAGCCTGCATTGGCAAAGTATTTTGCATGTAATGAGTCGGGTGCGTCCAGTCCATACTTGTCAAAGACCTGTACAAATGTTAAATCCATATAAACGTCGTCATACAAGCCCGGGGAATTTTTGTAATACCACGACATGCGTGAATGGTCCCAGGGAATGCCGATCTCTTCTCCGATCATTGTTCCGTTCCATCTGAACTCAGTAGGTCCACCGTAGGTACATCCAATTACCTGACCTGCCCAACCTCCTTTGATTTTATTCAGCAATTCTCCTTTGCTGATTTTAAATTCTTTTGCAAACGTGTCACACACATTGCAGGATAAAAGGGCAATCATGCCACAAAAGAAAAAAAGTTTAAGATGATTCATAAATTCAGTGTTATTTAGCATTTTCGATCATGGAGAGGATATTCTCGAGTGGTGTGCCTGCCTGAATATTGTGACAGGAACAACAGATGTAGCCACCATTCTTGCCCAGGGTCCTAATACATTCCCTTGTCTCTTCCGCCACTTCTTTTGCTGTGCCCAGTGGCAGTATTTTTTGGTTTTCCACACCACCGTGAAAGATCAGTTCATTCCCGAAGGCCTCCTTAAGTGCCGAGCGATCCATACCTGGACATACATGCTGTATCGGGTTGAGAATATCAATACCACATTCAATCAGTTCAGGAATTAATGGCAGTACGGCCCCGTCGGTATGATACAATACTTTCTTCCCATACCGGTGAATCAGGTCACACCACCCTTTTAGCCGAGATTTGAAATGAGTCCTCCAGGACTCCATCGGAATCAACATGTTACTTTGCATTCCCATGTCGTCACTGATAAAAACGATATCAAGGGAATCATTCATTTCCGTTAACATTCGTTCCAGCATGATAGTTTGAATGGCATCAATCTTTTCGAGGGCAGCATCAAGAAAATCAGGATTGATAATCGTGTCCAGCAAAGCATTTTCCAACCCCCGCATCTGGCAATATATTTCGAAGTGTGATATCCAGGGTCCTATGGTGGCAAAATCCCAGGCACGTGCCTCCAGGGCAGCTTTTTTTGCCCCGACATAATCAAATTTGTCCGGGTCGGGCCATAAAGGATAGCTGTCCAGTTGGGAAGGTGAGTGGTAATTGGCAATCGGAGGATTAATATATTCCTGGTAGGTAGCCAGTCCGGCCTTGGTCATTCGTGTAGGCACCCCCCACAGGGTGATTTCCCCACTGTCGTTGGGATCGAAAAAACGGCCTGCATATCCGGGGAAGATCCATACGATCTTGTCAATACCCAGTGCATGATAGACAGCCAGCTCATCCTGTAGGCCTGTATGATCACGCAAAACATGCAGGATTTCCGGGGTACACCAAATGTCTACAGGTGTCCGATCCACGGGTTTGCGGTTGATGGTAGAAAGAATACGTTCTCTTGGGGTCATGATGATTTTTCTTTAATTGTGGTATTTTTTATTGCGGTAAATACATTTTTTGTTGTTGCAAATGTCGCATGCGTAACCTCTTTTTTTTACCTTTTTCCCAATGCCGATGATCCCGCTCACACTTTTTATGGGTATCATCAGGCTGCTCCCCGTCAACCGGATGTTGCAAGGCTGCTCGGGAAGAAGGGAAAAAAGCGATTGCTGATCACTAACAGGCCAGTTGCAATAACCGGGGCTGTATCGGTTGGTGATATGCATTTCAAGCTCCCTAAAAGTATTTTTCAGTTTCTCCTGAATCAGGTCCATGGCTCTCTCCACTACCCATGAACCCATGGTGTCGGTGATGAATCCCTTCAGGTACTCCCCCTCTTTGTTGTACTCGTGTGAACGGGTAGTAAAACCTTCACCCGCCGTACAGACAAACAGGGCCAACTTTTCAGCTCCCTTCATGTATTCGCAAATCTGTTGTTGTGGGTTGATTTGTTTATCCAGGATCTTGATTGATCCCTCCTTTTTATCAATGAACGGATTATCATATACCATATATCCTCCCTGTATGCTTGTCAATTCAGAGAGTTGACCGAACAACTCAATTGCCTCGTGTACCACGGGATTGTCTGGAGAGTGATCCGGCACCTGTAGTAACTGTAGCAAGTCGCTGCAGTGTAAATGCAAGTCGTCAGGTTCAATGTGATGCTCGACAAAGGTCATGAAAGGTTCATTTTTGGTTGAAGGCAGCGAGTGCATCATAAAAAGCTTGGATATTCTCCGGCGATACATGGGGAGGCACATCACAGCCGGTTGACAATACGAAGTTTGGATACGAGGCGGTCTCTTCAAGGAGTTGTGTGACCTTTTCTACAACCTTCCCCGGGGGTAACATTTTCAGTACAGCCACCGGGTCGACATTTCCCATCACCAGCACATCTACCGGACATTGCGCCAGTGCTTCCGTCATATTTGCCGCGTTTCCGAAGTGATAGGCGGCGGCACCAGTTTGTATCATGGCATCCGTACAGTGTCCCCTGTTTCCACAATTGTGGAGCACTACCATGAACTGTTCATCCTGTATCGATTCTATGATCCTTTTGATATACCGGGAGGAAAACTGCAGGCAATCATCGTTGGAGAGCAGTCCTGCGGCCGGCTCTGCGATGATGATACCTGCGCAGCCGCTTTCTTCTTTCAATGCTGCGGCGTAAGACTGGATAAACTGCGTGCACTTCTCGAGCAGCAGTTCCACCGCATCGGTTTCAAGATAACAACCTGTCATAATCTCTGACATGCCAAACAGCCTTCCAGCCAAAGAAAAAGGACCGATTACACCGGCCAGCACAGGCTTGGTATCGATCATCAGTGCTGCTAGCTTGTTGGCTTTCAGGTATTGTGGTATCCTCCCTGCGGTCAGTGAAGGCACCTTCAGTCGCTCTACGGTTGAAGCATCAACAAGTCTTCCGGAAATATGGGGCATGTCTTCCTCCGGAAAAGAGATGCTGCATCCAAATGCTTCCGCCTCAACGGTCAGGTCCATGATCACCGTGGAGGCTTTGGAAGGATACCTGTCACTCAGCGCTTTGATGGCCATTGCATGAACTTCCCCGTCCTGGACGGCTTCCCTGACGGAGTATCCCAGCATCTCGATCCCCGGATGTGTCATGATGGGAATGGCATACCGGTCAGGGGATTGGATGATCTGTTCCATCCAGCTTTTAATTTCCATCATGATGCATTGTTGATTGTCAGTTTATCCAGTATCTCCACCATCTCCTGAGGCCCGTCCGTATAATGGTCGGCTCCGATTTTTTGCGCAAATTCACGGTTCAGCGGGGCACCGCCCACAAAGGTGATCACCTCCGGAAACGCTTGTTTGATTGTTTGGTTGATAACCGCCATGTTGGCCATGGTCGTTGTGAGCAAGGCTGACATTCCCACAAAGGCGGAGGGATGGTCCTGAAGCGCTTCAATAAATTTCGTTGCAGGGACATCC
>CAYLVY010000162.1:6704-7104 GCA_964387205.1 uncultured Draconibacterium sp. | reverse complement strand
CTGCATGCCTTTACGGGAACCGGGAATTACACGGTGACGCAAACGGTGACCAATATGTACGGATGCAGGGATACCGCCCTCATGACCCTGACCATTCAAGACAAACCCCTGGCCAATTTCAGGGCAGATACCGCATGTCTGGGCGCCTCCACCTCATTCACCAGCCTCTCCACCCCTTCAACCTCCATATCTACGCAGGTATGGGACTTTGGCAACGGCCAGATAGTTACCGCCAATAACCCCACCTATACTTTCCTGTCCCCCGGGATCCATATGGTTAAACTGACGGTGATCAATGGATATGATTGTGAGGATGATACCATTAAACCGGTATTGGTACTGGCCAGACCTGCAGCCGGATATACTTACCAAACCCCTTCCTGTGCCGGAGATTCGATAC
>CAYLVY010000162.1:1671-6694 GCA_964387205.1 uncultured Draconibacterium sp. | reverse complement strand
TTTCACCGCATGGTTATATCACCACATGGACATGGAATTTCGGAGACGGATCAGCACCTACCGTGATCACTGATCCTTCCAATAAAAATGTGAAACACAAATTCGAAAACGGTGGGACCTACCAGGTAAAGCTCCTCATTGAGACTTCGGACGATTGCGTCGATTCCACCACAACCGCTGTGACCATCGGCGAAAAACCGCTGGCCAACTTCTCTTTTACCCCGCAATCACCCTGTGCGAAAACGGAGGTTAGTTTCACCGACATGACCCAGCTCAACGGTGGAACAGCATTGAACAGCTGGAGCTGGAATTTCGGAGACCCGGGCAGCGGTATCAACAATGTATCCACAAACCAGCATCCTTTACATATTTATAATAACCCCGGAACCTATACCATCAGGCTGATCGTAACCAACATTACGGGTTGTACCGATAGTGTGGAAACAGGGCAACAGATAACGGTCAAACCATTGCCGGATGCCTCTTTTGATGTGGAGACCTCCTGCATCGGAAGCCAAACATTATTTACCAATACCTCCACCAGCCCCAATGGCAACATTCAACTCTGTTCATGGAACTTCGGTGACCCGAACAGCGGACTGAACAACACGGCCACCGGCAATCAGGTGACCCACGTGTATCAGTACCAGGGAACATACAACGTCACCCTGATGGTGTCTGATGAAGGTTCCTGTACACGGGATACAGTACAGCAGGTAACTATCAATACGAAGCCTACCGCAGATTTTCTGGTACAGAACGTACCCTGTGAAGCTGATTCTACCGATTTCAGGGATCAATCGTTGCCCAATGGCAGCCTGATCAGCGAATGGGACTGGAATTTCGGCGACGGGTCGGCGCACAGCTCCGTTCAACATCCGAAGCACAAATACGATGACCCCGGAACCTACCAGGTAACCCTTATCGTGACCAATGTACTGGGATGTCAGGACAGTATCACCATCCCGGTAACGGTTCATCATAAGCCGGAAGCCTTGTTTAGCTATCAAAGCCTCTATTGGCCTGCCGGAAAAGTTGATTTCATTGATCAGTCCAATCCGGTGATTGGATCGATCATCAGCCGTCAATGGACCTTCATGCCCAATGTTACCGGCACCGGACAGCCTGCAACGTATACCTATCCCGTTACAGGCGTCAAATATCAGGTAACGCTCGCGGTGGAAAATACCATGGGATGCCGCGATACGATCAAGGATTCCATCTATGTCAACAGGGGTTATGACCTCGGTATCTATTCCGAGACCGCATGCCTTGGTAAGCCCGCCAGGTTCCATCCCACCAATCCATCCCGGCAGGATGGAGATACCCTTATTTACATCCATTGGGATTTTGGCGATGTCTTCAATCCGGCCACCAATAATTCCTCCTTCTGGAATGCCAGTCATGTGTACACCCATCCGGGCACCTATCCGGTTACGCTGACCGCCACCAACAGTAACGGCCACCAGGAGACGGTGTTTAAAACCATTGTTCCGTATCATCCCCCGACGGCTACCTTTACCTTCAATGGCGGGCCCCATTGCAATGCAAGTGAACCGGTAATTTTCCGGTACCCGCTGGATTCTCTCGGGCCCGATCCCGATACCATTCACTGGCATTTTGGCCATGGTACCTGGGAATACGAACTACCGCCCTTCACGGGAGAGAAATCGCATGTCTTTCCCTCCAACGGATTGTTCAATGTAAGCATGGTGGTAGTGAATGGTAACGGATGCCGCGATACGCTGGTGAAACAGGTAAACCTTGTGTGCATTTCTGCTTCATTCGACACCCTGACCAAAACTTATTGTGATTCGATCCCGATCAAATTTACCGATCTTTCAGCTCCTTCAGGCAACATCGGAAGCTGGTTGTGGAATTTCGGAGATCCCTCCAGCGGGGTACAAAACACAAGCACCCTGCAGCATCCGACCCACACCTTTGTCTTGCCCACCGACGAATCCAGGATCTTCACCGTAAAACTGGTGGTGACAAGCAATCCGGCAGGATTCAAGGATTCTGTCTCCACCAGGATTACGATTCATCCATCCACCACCTTCAGGGTGGCTGAAAAGCAGGCATGCCTGAACGACTCCGTCAGGTTCACCACCTCCCCGGCCGATACTTCCTATTTATATATCCAGGGATGGGAATGGAAGTTCAATGATCAGTGGTCAACACAGCAGGGAACCACCACGGTGTGGAACCCCGCCCACCGTTACAAGCGGCCCGGCACCTATTACCCGACCCTGTCGGTCACCAACAGTTATGGCTGTATTTATACCGATACCGGAAAAGTAGTGATCGGTATCCCGCCGATCGCGAAAATGGTTATCCCGGATCCATTCTGTACCAGGCAATTGATGACATTGTATGATGAATCGGTTCAATCCGGCGCCGTGATCAATTACTGGAAATGGAATTTCAACAACGAATCTACCTCCGTGTCGCGTTATCCTACCCATCGGTTCAACGAGCCGGGAGAAAAACAGATCACCCTGATGATCAGGGATCAGAATAACTGCGCCGATACGGTGGACTCACTGATCATGGTATATCCTACCCCTGTCGGCAAATTTATCGTGACCCGGGACGCTGCTGACCCACAGGGGATGATCAGGATCGAAAACCTGACCGAACCTTTGGAAAACACGATATTCCTCTGGGATTTCGGGGATGGCAAAACATCCGCCCTTCCGGATCCGGTATACAGCTATTCTTCCGATGGAAATTACACCATAAAAATGGTGGCCACTGTCGGAAATGGTTGCAGCGATACCACTTTTTACAGCCTGAAGATGCTGTTCAAAGGGTTGTTCGTCCCCAATGCTTTTAAACCCAATACAATGAGCGACTATCTATTCAAACCCGCGGGAATTAACCTGAAATTTTACAGCATAAAGGTTTTTGATCCCTTCGGGCGGTTGATGTGGGAATCGAATAAACTGGACACCAAAGGCCAGCCGGTCGAAGGGTGGGATGGCACCTATATGGGACAGCCCATGCCACAGGGAAATTATGTCTGGACGATCAATGCCGTCTTTGCGGATGACAAGGCATGGGAAGGCATGTACAATGAATCGACCGGACAGAAGCATACGAAAGGTACTATTGTTTTATTGAGGTAATGTAATTCAGGCAAAGATGAAAAGAAGAAATGTTAAAATCGCCGTGTTGCTGGCTTTGTTCATTGGATTGATCCGGCACACCGAAGGACAGGACATGAATTACTCTCAACATTTCAGTGTCCCGACTTATTACAACCCAGCCTTTACAGGGATCAGCACCGGCCTGCGGGCAAGGTTTCTGTACCGGACCCAATGGCCTGCCCTGCCGGTATCCCTGAAATCCTATCTCTTCACGGCGGATGTGGGGGACCGGTTGCTTCCGGGGGCCGGCGGCATAGGATTGATCATAAGCCAGGATACCCCCGGGTTCGGCCTGATCAACAACTTCAGCGCTTCCCTGAATGTGGCGGCCAGGGTTACCATCAATGATAACCTTTTGGCCAGTTTGGGTATCAAAGCCGGGATCCTGCAACGTCAGATCAAATGGAATGAACTGATCTTCCCGAGTCAGCTCGACCCCTACATCGGTATTGATAAACCATCGCCATACTCAGCTTCCGACCCCAATAAAAGGCTCGTCCCTGATTTCGGTGCCGGCGGCGTGCTCCAGTTCCGGACTTCCGACGATTTTATGTATGGGAATATCGGATTTGGGGTGGACCATATTTTTCAGCCCGATGTCAGTTTCCTCTCCAACGGAGCATCAGTCTATCCACGCAAGTTCACCGGACAGTTTGAAATGACCTTCAACACCTCTTCAAAGGGATTCGGTAATTACTCAGCCTCCTCCAGCGGAGGAAGTGACGGTTGGAGGATCGCTACCGGGGCCATTTATCAGAACCAGGACAAGCTGGGAGCATTACAGCTTGGACTTACGGTGCTGAAATACAATATCTATGTCGGGACCTGGTATAAGAGTACCTTTGGCCAGTTCACCAACAGCGCATTGGCTGTTCTGGGAGGGTACAGGTACAATTTTGATGGCAATATCAGCCTTAGGGCCATGTATAGTTATGACATCCAGATATCCCGGCCCCTGCAGGGCACCGGTGGCGCCCATGAGATCAGCCTTGTCATCGAAATGGGCGATGTCGGCCTGTTTAGCGGAGGTGGCGGAGGTGGAGGAACCGGCCGGGGCAGGGCTGCATTCGAATGCCCGACATTTTATTGAGGCAGGAGAGGCAATAACAGGGTTAACTTACTGTCGATATGCCCCAACTCGAATTTCAACAGTTTTTACCAGTCTCCCCGGAAGAGGCCTGGGAATTTTTCAGCACTCCCCTTAACCTGAACCGGATCACTCCGCCGGAGATGAATTTTATCATCCGCTCTGCGCTTCCTGAAAAGGCATACCCGGGGCTGATCATCGTCTATACCGTTTCACCCCTTGCCGGTATTCCGCTCACATGGGTTACCGAGATCACCCACATCCGGGAGCCCGACTTTTTCATCGACGAGCAAAGGTCGGGCCCATACCGGATATGGCATCACGAGCACCATTTCAGGCCCGTTGCCGGAGGGGTGATGATGACCGATAAGCTCTTTTACAAGGTTCCATTTGGCCCCATCGGTACCCTTGCCGACAAGTTGCTGGTCAGGAAGAAAATCCTGAAGATTTTCATTTACAGGGAGAAAGCGCTGAAGAAGCTGTTTCCGGGGGAGCGATGCTAGAGTTGGCAGTTGGCAGTGGGCAGTGGGCAGTGGGCAGTGGGGTATAGTTGCAAGTTAATTTCTTTGTAATTGACCTGCGACTTCTCCGGCACCGCAGGCCGGGGTGGGGTCATTTGCTTTTTCCCAGAAATTTTCGCCCGCTTCGCGGGCCTTTCCTCCCTCCCCGCAAGGCTAAAATGTCAAATTGTCAAATAAATCAATTGTCTCTCAGGCAACGCACACTAAAGCCGCTTGCCTTGTCGTAGTAGTTCATGTAGCTGTAGCCACTGTTGAAGTACAGGATC
>CAYLVY010000162.1:0-1661 GCA_964387205.1 uncultured Draconibacterium sp. | reverse complement strand
GCGACTTCTCCGGCACCGCAGGCCGACAGCATGAGGTTGCCGTTTGACCATTGGTGTTGCGCATGACCAGAAAAATTTTCGCCCGCTCCGCGGGAAACTATCCCCCTCGCACCATACTAAAAAACGTTAAAATTGCCGATAAATCAAAGGTCTCTGAGGCATCGGAGATTGCGGCCGTATGCCTTGATATAGCTGTCCATATAACTGTAGCCGCTGAGGAAGTGAAATGATCGTCCGTAATTTGCGTCGAGCTGTGTACTGCTCCAATAGGCGCCGATCGATCCCGGGCCGCCTGGCGAACCATTGCTGCTGTAAAGGTAGCCAGCGGCATGCAGCTTCAGTCCCGAGCCCCAAGGCCCATTCCAGTTGGTCCACCCTCCAACATTGTCAACATTATACCATTCGGTATAGCTGGGTAAGCGCCACGCGGTTCCGAGCTCAAGGTTGCATGGGTCGTTTGCAGTGAGCCAGTCGGAGTTTTCGCTGATACTGGTTATTGTCCAGACAGGGGTCACACTTCCGTCCTGCTTATACCCCTGTTTGCGGTTAAACTGCCAGTACCAGCCCGCTGAGGCTTCGGTGGCATCATTAACCGCCGTGGCCTGCTGGCTGGCCCCCAGGTTGCGGGTGATCCAGCATTTGGCGGGTTCGCCGGGGATGTTGGTTACCGTGCCATATAGTACACTTTTATTTACCGGCGCCACTGCACCTGCTGTATGTGATATGCCAAAGGAATTGCCACAGGGAAAGAAAAAAGAGCGTATGGCCCGGACATTGTACTGGTTGTTTTTGTTATAACCATTGACCCAGCCTTCCATAAAAATTTGTCACCATGCCACACTGGCGCTGTTCTCAGTGGAACTCCAGTAATATCCGGTGGTAAAACCCCCAATATTATATCGTTGGGCGAACATAATATTCAATTCGTCTTTCGATGGCAAATACCAGTCATCATACCCGTTAAGTATCAGATCATAACAGAGACGCGCCGGAATACCCGGGGTGGCGCATCCATTAATGACCGCCACCGTATTGGACAGCCCTGACCCGATCGATGCGGAAGTGCCACCGATATAAGTTCCTGTACATCCCCAGGATACTGCCGATTGTTGATCATAAGGCGCAGCTATCAATCCTTGCATGCCCGATTCATCGAGGTAAAAAATTATTCCGCCGCCATAACTCTGTCCGATTGCAAAGGTAGTGTTCGCAGTAATCGACCTGGAAGCAGAAACACCACAATTATTATAAGACCAGATATATCGGGTGTAGGTGGTCAACGGAGACAATCCGGTTTCTGTCTTTTCGGTAACATTCCCCACATCTATGGCCGATGCGTAATTGTTGACAGTATTCCACTTATATCCTGATGCGCCTGTAACAGGTTCCCAATCCCAGATAATCTGCGCAGCAGCCATCATATGTGTTCCCTCTGATGGCGCTATAGGGCTGGTCAGAACTCCGATCACGACCGTATTCGAGGTTGCAGGGGATCCGGAGCCACACAAAACGTTGGATGTCAGGACGCAACTTACCTGATCATTGTTGGCAGGGATATAGGAATAGGTGGATGAAGTGGCCCCGATAACATTGCTGCCGTTGACTTTCCACTGATATTGCGGAGAAGTGCCACCATTGGCGATGGTGGAAGAAAAGGCCAC
>CAYLVY010000161.1:2228-7169 GCA_964387205.1 uncultured Draconibacterium sp. | reverse complement strand
AAAGAGGGGTGCCGGTAAAAACGGTCAATACTGTTTCGGGGGAAAAAGTGATGGTCACAACCGTTTACGACCTGCTGATGGCCCAGTATGGTGTCGATCGGGGACTTGGCGGCAGTTATCCGGAAGGATATGATGATGAAAAAGGCGCTTATACTCCGGCATGGCAGGAAGTATTTACCGGGATCGGACGAAAGACCTTACTGCAGTTTGCCCGGGAGTGGGGAAAGACCGCGGAAGCGACCAATGGTAAATGCATGATCATTATCGGAGCCGGTATTAATCACTGGTACCATCAGAACCTGATATACCGGGCGGGGATAAACGCCCTGATGATGTGCGGATGCGTAGGACGCAACGGCGGCGGGATCAACCATTACGTGGGCCAGGAGAAACTGGCCCCGGTTGATTCGTGGAGCGCCATCATGGCTGCCCGGGACTGGAACCCGGCCGCACGGCTTCAGCAGGCGCCCATCTGGCATTATATGAATTCGGACCAATTCCGGTATGATGGACATCAGTCGGCTTACAATGCATCAGATAAAAACGACCTTACCAACCAGCACACCGCCGATATGATCGTCAAATCGGTGCGCAACGGGTGGATGCCTTTCTATCCTCAGTTTAACCAGAGCAATCTGGAACTGGTTGATCAGGCAGAAAAAGCGGGAGCCACGACTGATGAGGAAATAAAAGCTTATATCATCAGCCGGCTGAAATCGGGCGACCTCCGGTATTCGGTGGCTGATCCGGATGACGAAGTAAATTTCCCCAGGGTTTGGTATATCTGGCGTGGGAATGCCATCATGTCGAGCGCCAAAGGGCATGAATATTTTTTGAAGCACTACCTCGGCACCCATCATAACTCTATTGCCGAGGAATCGGCGAAAGGTGCCCTGAAAGAGGTCAATTGGATGGAAAATGCCCCGACTGGAAAAATGGATCTGATCATCGACCTGAATTTCCGTATGGATACCAGTGCACTCTATTCCGACATAGTCCTGCCATCGGCTTCATGGTATGAGAAAGCGGACCTCAACAGTACCGATATGCATTCGTTCATCCATCCTTTGTCGGCAGCCATTCCTCCTGTATGGGAGTCAAAAACCGACTGGGCGATATTCCGGGAGTTTGCGCGGGTGACCAGTGAAATGGCAAAGATTCATCTTCAGCAGCCTGTCCGGGACGTGGTGAATACGCCCCTTTCCCATGATTCGGCGGCGGAGATCGCCCAGCCCGATATCCGCGACTGGATGTCGGGTGAGTGTGATGCCATCCCCGGAAAGACGATGCACAACATAGTGATCATCGAACGGGATTACACCACTTTGTATGATAAATTCTGCAGCCTTGGCCCAAATATCGCCACTGGCTCGCTGGGAGCCCATGGCAATTCCTATCAGGCAGGAGATATCTATGACGCTCTTACCGCTGATAAAGACCATCTGCATGAAGTCGGCGGAAAACACTATCCATCCCTGGAGAAGGACGAAGAGGCGATCAATGCCATTCTCCGGCTCTCCTCTCTTACCAATGGAGAACTGAGTTATCGCGCATATCAGAATGCAGAAAAGAAGACGGGTTTGAAACTGACAGACCTGGCCGAGGGCAGCCGGAATGTCAGAATGACCTATCCCGAACTTCAGGCCCAGCCAAGGAGGTATCACAATTCTCCCATCTGGAGCGGATTGCTGAACAACGGGCGTGCATACGCCGCCTTTACCTACAATGTGGAACGCCTGGTGCCCTGGCGTACCCTGACCGGCAGGCAGCATTTTTACTTCGATCATGAGGGGTACATTCGCTTCGGAGAGCACCTGCCCACCTATAAACCATCCCCGAAACCGGAAGTGTACGGCGAACTGAAAAAAACTGTTGTTGAAAAAGGTTCCCTGGTGCTCAATTATCTGACCCCGCATGGCAAATGGCACATTCATTCTACATACGGAGACAACCTGCGCATGCTGACCCTCGGAAGGGGCATTGTACCGGTATGGCTGAGCGAAGAGGATGCCGCCACTTTGGGTATCAAAGACAATGACTGGGTTGAAATATACAATGATAACGGTGTTTATAGCGCCCGCGCATGTGTCAGCGCCAGAATTCCCAAGGGTTTGTGTTTCGTCTATCATTCGCCTGAGCGTACCTATACCAAACCCAAATCGCAGGTCAGGGGAAACCGCCGGTCGGGAGGGCACAACAGCCTGACACGGGTCCACCTCAAACCCAACATGCTGATGGGTGGTTATGGACAGTTTACCTACCACTTTAACTATTGGGGACCGGTGGGGGTCAACAGGGATACTTTCGTGGTGATCAGGAAAATGGATAAAGTAGTTTTTTAATTTAAACAAGGCTTCACATGGATATCAGGTCACAAATTGCGATGGTGTTTCACCTCGATAAGTGCATCGGTTGCCACACCTGTTCGATTGCATGTAAAAACATCTGGACCGACCGTAAAGGCGCCGAGTATATGTGGTGGAATAATGTTGAGACCAAACCCGGGACCGGTTATCCCAACAAATGGGAAGATCAGTCGATCTACAAAGGGGGCTGGGAAAAGACGGAGGATTCGGTCAGACTGAAAGGCATGGATCGTCTCTCCACCATGGCCAACATCTTTCATAATCCGCACATGCCGGTTATGGACGACTATTATGAGCCGTTTACCTATGATTACGCTCATTTATTCGAAGCCCCTGCCGGGGATGACCAGCCCACCGCACGGCCGATTTCGCTGGTCACCGGGGAGCCGATGGATATTAAGACAGGCCCCAACTGGGATGATGACCTGGGAGGATCTCCCGATTATGCCAGGAATGACCTCAACCTGGAGGGGTTGACGCCGGCGGAGAAGGAGGCCATGTTCCAGTTGGAGCGGATGACGATGTTTTACCTCCCCAGAATTTGCAACCACTGTTTAAATGCTGCCTGCGTGGCCGCATGTCCTTCCGGGGCAATCTATAAGCGTGGTGAAGACGGGATCGTACTGATCAACCAGAATAAATGCCGTTCCTGGCGAATGTGCGTATCGGCCTGTCCTTATAAAAAGAGTTACTACAATTGGAATAATGGCAAGTCGGAGAAATGCCTTTTATGTTATCCGCGGCTGGAAACCGGCCAGGCTCCGGCCTGCATGCATACCTGTGTCGGGCGTATCCGCTACCTGGGCGTTTTGCTCTATGATGCTGGCCGTATAAAGGAAATCGCCTCATGCGATGAAAAGGATCTTGTCGATAAACAGATGGAGATTTATATGGACCCGTTTGATGAAAAAATAGTACAGGCAGCCCGGAAAAACGGAGTGGCGGAAAGCACACTGGAAGCGGCCCGTCAGTCGCCGGTATGGAAATTCGTCAAACAATGGGGAATTGCTTTACCGTTGCACCCCGAATACAGAACCCTCCCCAACCTGTTCTATGTCCCGCCGTTATTGCCGGCAATAGCCGATACGTCAGGAGGCAATTACGAAACCACCAGCCAGGGCTTGTGGGGTGGAATAGAAAGTTCAAGGATCCCGATGAAATACATGGCCAATCTTTTTACGGCCGGAGATACTGTTAAGGTGGAGGAAGTGTTGAAAAAACTGATGGCAGTGCGGATCCACCGGCGGCAGGTAACTGTCGGGGACATGGGCCAGGAGGCTGTTCAGACTGCGTTCAGGGCAACCGGATTGGTTGCAGAGGCGGCCG
This sequence comes from uncultured Draconibacterium sp., assembly GCA_964387205.1. GTDB lineage: Bacteria > Bacteroidota > Bacteroidia > Bacteroidales > FEN-979 > CAIVAT01. Next base: position 3,477 of record CAYLVY010000161.1, on the reverse strand, counting down.
ATGCGATCTTCAGGCTGACCAGCCTTCCGCGGTTCAACGAACGTTTTGTCATTCCTGCTGCCCATCGGGAAGAAGCCGCTGAATTATTGGAAAACACTGCCGATATTAAGGGAAATACCGGTTTTGGCACACTGAACCCTCCTCAGCGTATCTGACCATGGATAGTTTTGAAAAATATCGCCAACTGGCATGGTTATTCGAATATCCCGATGCACATACCAGGCCGAAAATCACGGAAATAACAAAAATGCTTCCGCTGATTTCATCAGAGGTATCGGAAGCTTTTGACAGGTTTCTGGAAGCATTTCTTCCCCTGAGCGATCATGAACGGGAAGAGTATTTTGTCCGGACTTTTGAAGTGGAAGCCCTGACCACTATGGACCTGGGGTTTATCCTTTTTGGCGAGGAGTATAAACGGGGCGCTTTTCTGGCCATGATGCAGGAAGAACAACTGCAAACAGGAAATGATACCCGCCATGAACTTGCTGACCATTTGCCGAATGTGATGCGGTTGCTGCCTCTGATGGATGACCGGGAACTTGCCTCCGAACTGGCCTGCAGTATGGTATTGCCTGCCGTCAGGGAAATTTCGGCCAGGTTTTCAGGTATTGAAAATATGTACGGGTTCCTTTTTGTGATGTTGCAAAGTTTATTGGAACACGACGTTGCCGGACTTCCCTATGATCAATATATTATCCGCCACGATACGGATCAGAGTCCCGCCGGTGATGCCTATGCCTGCGGTTCCCGGTTTCTGGAAAACATTGGTAAACATAAATTCTAGTATATGAGCGACCTCTTTTTTCTCGTTGCCCTGCCATATGCCGCCATCCTGGTGATGCTGGCAGGATCGGTCTATGTCTACCGGACCCAGCCATATAAAGTAACTTCCCTCTCAACACAGTTCATGGAGAGCAGAGAGTTGTTCTTCGGCGGGTTGCTGATGCATTGGGGAATCATTATCCTGTTCTTCGGGCACCTGATTGCCTTTCTTTTCCCATCGGCTGTACTTGCCTGGAATGGAACCCCTTTCAGACTGCTGATCCTGGAAACGGTAGCCCTTCTCTTTGGGATATCCTTTTTTATTGGCGTTATATTGCTGATAATAAGAAGGATAAAGAATAAGAAGTTGCACCGGGCTACCACCGATATGGATATCGCGGTATTTATTGTCTTATTACTGCAAGCCATCACAGGGATATGGATCGCTTTGGAATACCGCTGGGGATCTTCCTGGTTCGCGGCGGTG
>CAYLVY010000161.1:0-2218 GCA_964387205.1 uncultured Draconibacterium sp. | reverse complement strand
CTCGCTGTTTGTATTGCTAACCGAAATTGCCGAGGTTTCAGCCATGCCATTTATCGTCAAAATGCATATCGCCACAGCCTTTGTAGTGCTGGCGATGATACCGTTCAGCCGGTTTATGCATTTCCTCGTCTTCCCGGTCCGTTATTTCTGGAGGCCTTTTCAGCTTGTAATATGGAACCGGGACCGCAAAGTAATCCGGAAAAGCACTACCATAAATCCAGAAGTTAAATCAAAAAATTCATGAACAACCCCATAGAACTATGCAGGATAAGGTAACCATGAAATCGCACAGGATGTTGATATTCAACACCCTGGCTTTTACCATCTGTTTTGCCGTATGGACCTTCAACGGTGTGATGATCACCTTTCTCGTGGATAATGGATTGTACAATTTTACAATCGTTGAGGTGGGCTGGCTCATCGGGATTCCGGTGCTGACCGGTTCAGTTTTTCGGTTGCCTATGGGAATTCTTACTGATAGGTATGGAGGTAAATGGGTTTTCGGGATTTTGTTGCTGTTTTGTGCCATCCCGATGTGCCTTTTTTCCCTGGCCGACAGTTTCTGGGCTTTCATGGCCTGTAGTTTCGGGTTTGGCATGGCCGGAACAGGTTTTGCCATAGGAATTGCCAACACATCGGTATGGTATCCGAAAGAGTGGCAGGGAAGGGCACTTGGGATTTTCGGTGTGGGAAACGCCGGTGCTGCCTTAACCACATTGCTTGCACCATCCATTCTGAACTATCTGACCGACGGGGATGCTGCTTCCAGATGGCGCGTCCTGCCTGTGATCTATGCATCTGCGCTGGTGATTATGGCTGTGGTTTTCCTTGCATTTACCGAGAATAAGAAACACCGGATCCAGGGCCGCACCATGAAGGAGTTGTTATCCCCTCTGAAGAATGTCATGGTCTGGCGGTTCGGGCTATACTATTTCCTTGTATTTGGAGCTTTTGTGGCCATTGCGCAATGGCTGGTACCCTATTTCGTCAATGTCTATTCTGCCTCGCTGGTGATGGCCGGCATGCTTGCTTCCCTGTTCAGTTTCCCTTCCGGAGTGATCAGGGCACTGGGAGGCTGGCTGTCTGATGTGTATGGAGCCCGAAAGGTCATGCTTTGGGTTTTCGGAAGTTCCATTTTCATTTGTCTGCTGCTGAGCGTTCCCAGAATGGAGATATTTTCTCCGGGCAAGGCCATCATGGCCTCCCGAAAAGGAACCGTAACCTTTGTGTCGGATTCGCTGATCAGTGCAGGGGAGGTTGATTATCAAGTAACCCGGGCGAAACCAGCCGTTGCAAGCCTGGAGGATGAAGGATTGCTGATCTGGCCTTCCAAAGATACCTGGCAAATCCCCGTGGTCAATGAGGGTGATCAGGTCAGGAAAAAGCAGATGCTGGCCAAAGGGATGACGAAGATCCATTTCCAGGCCAATATGTGGATCTTTGCCGCACTGGTGTTTCTGGTCGGAATAGCCTGGGGGATCGGAAAGGCCGGGGTCTACCGGTTTATTCCTGACTATTTTCCCGATCAGGTGGGAGTGGTTGGCGGGATGGTGGGGGTTATCGGGGGCCTTGGTGGCTTTTTCTGTCCTATCATTTTTGGTTATCTGCTTGAATGGACTGGTTTGTGGACCAGTTCGTGGATGTTTCTTTTACTGATCTCGGTCATTTGCCTGTGGTGGATGCGACTGGTCATCGCCCGGTTGATGAAACGTGCCGCCCCTGAATTTTCAACAAGGTTCGATCATAAACCCCAACGAAATAATCCCTGACAACCATGAAATCAGCTACCCTTCGAGAATGGCATCCTGAAGATCCCCGCTTCTGGGAAAAAACCGGCAGAAAAATTGCCAACCGCAACCTGTGGATATCCATTCCCGCTTTATTGCTTGCCTTTGCCATCTGGATGATGTGGAGCATCATCATAGTCCAGATGGAACGGCTGGGATTTTCGTTCAGCCCCGATCCATCCGCCAACAAGGCAATGCTTTATGCACTGCCCGCCATCGCCGGCCTGGCAGGTGCGACGCTCCGTATTCCAAATTCATTTCTTATCGCTATCGGCGGAGGAAGAAATGTAACTTTTATCAATACCGCCCTGCTGCTGATTCCGGCAATCGGCGCCGGCATCGCGCGGCAGGATCCGGAAACCCCCTAGATCTGGTGCACGGTATGTTCTGCAACTTCAGTTTTCGGAGGTGGAAAAGTTGCCTCCTCCATG
>CAYLVY010000160.1:0-7177 GCA_964387205.1 uncultured Draconibacterium sp. | reverse complement strand
GGCACTATCGGGAATTGTTCGAACAGATCCGCAAGCAGGGATTTCTAAAAGTACGGATAGACGGACTTGTAAAGGAAATCCATCACGGGCTTCAGTTGGACCGGTATAAAATCCACGATATTGAGATCGTGATTGACCGGATCCTGATTAATGCTGATGCGCGGAGCCGCATTGCCGGTTCGGTCAATCTGGCTATGCGGCATGGCAAGGATGTTCTGATGGTTTTCGAGGAAACTACGGAAGAGACCCGCCATTTCAGCCGGCTGCTGATGTGTCCATCCTCCGGTATCTCATACGCTGAACCGGAGCCCAACACATTCTCGTTCAACTCCCCGTATGGTGCCTGTCCGGAGTGCAACGGGCTCGGGTCGGTTTCGGAGATCGACCTCAGTAAGGTCATCCCCGACCGGACAAAAAGCATACGGAAGGGAGGCATAGTACCCCTTGGAGAATACAAGAACTCATGGATCTTCCGCCAGATAGAAGCCATAGGCGAAAAGTATGGCTTTGACCTGAACACCCCTATCGAAGAGATACCGGAAAACGCCATTCATGTAATCCTGAACGGCTCCGATGAAGTCTTCAGGGTCAAAAACGAATATCTCGGGGTCTCGTCCAGTTATGCGCTTAATTTCGAAGGCATCATCAGTTTCATTACCTCCCAGCAAAGCGAGTCGGCTCCGGCGGGCATCATGAAATGGGTCAACTCCTTCATGAACAAAATGGCATGCCCGACATGCAAAGGGGCCCGGCTGAAGCAGGAGTCTCTTTTTTTCAGGATTGAGAAAAAAAATATAGCTGAACTCTCCGCTACCGACCTCATTTCACTGCTCGACTGGTTCGACACGTTACCTCAGCGGCTTGACGAAAGAAGGCGCACCATAGCGTTCGAAATCATCAGGGAGATCACATCACGGATCAAATTCCTGCTGGATGTAGGGTTGGGGTACCTGACCCTGGACCGGCCGGCGAGGAGCCTGTCAGGCGGGGAAAGCCAGCGGATCCGCCTCGCCACGCAGATCGGTTCCCAACTGGTAAGTGTACTGTATATCCTGGATGAACCCAGCATCGGCCTTCATCAGCACGACAATATGAGGCTGATCAGCGCCCTGCAGACATTGCGCGACACCGGCAATTCGGTCATCGTGGTAGAACATGACCAGGAGACAATCCTGGCCGCCGATTGGGTGGTGGATATCGGCCCCGGAGCCGGAGCCCATGGCGGCAGAATAGTAGCACAGGGCACCCCTCAGCAGATCATGCAGAGTGATCACCTGACCGGACTCTATCTCAGCGGCCGGAAATCGATTCCCGTTCCGGCAAACCGGCGGCCGGGCAACGGCAATTTTCTCTACCTCCGGGGCGCTTCGGGGAATAACCTGAAATCTGTTGACCTCTTTCTGCCATTAGGAAAACTGGTCTGTATCACAGGACTGTCGGGCAGCGGTAAATCTTCACTGATCAATGAAACCCTCTATCCGATCCTCAACCGGCATTTTTACAGGGCGGAAAAAAAGCCACTACCTTATGAATCTATCGAAGGGTTGAAAAACATCGACAAAGTGATCGAGATCGACCAATCCCCCATCGGTCGTACCCCGAGATCTAACCCGGCTACCTACACCAAGGTTTTCGACGATATCCGGAAGTTATATGCCGAATTGCCCGAATCACGCATCAGGGGCTACCAGCCAGGACGATTTTCTTTCAATGTCAAAGGTGGCCGCTGTGAAACCTGCAAAGGAGCAGGGCTCAGGGTGATCGAAATGAATTTTCTGCCCGATGTATATGTGCCCTGTGAAGCGTGCCAGGGCCGGAGATACAACCGTGAAACACTGGAAATCAGATACAAAGGCAAATCAATCAATGATGTGTTGAATATGACCATCGATACTGCCGTGGATTTTTTTGCCAATATCCATTATATCCTAAATAAAATAAGCACCCTTCGGGAGGTGGGACTGGGATACATTACCCTGGGACAGCAATCCACCACCCTTTCGGGAGGTGAGGCCCAGCGGGTGAAACTTGCTGCTGAATTAAGCAAGAACGATACTGGCAACACCCTGTACATTTTAGATGAACCCACTACCGGGCTTCATTTCGAAGATGTGAAAGTACTGATGTGCGTGCTCAACAAACTGGTTGTCAAGGGCAATACGGTGCTGGTGATCGAACACAACATGGAGGTGATCAAAATGGCCGATCACATTATAGATATGGGACCGGAAGGCGGGAAACGGGGAGGATTGATCGTGGCTGAAGGGACCCCGGAGGAAATTTCGCGGCATCCGGAAAGCCTTACAGGAAAATATCTTTCCCAAATGCTTGTTTTGAAAGCAAAGCGTTGAAATCTAAATTTCACAACAATGGAAAACACTGAACAGGAAAAACTGAGGGAATCTTTTCAGACCAAAAACTGGTCGGAAACGATCAGTGCCGACACATGGGAAATTTTCAAGGTGATGTCGGAAATGGTGGAAGGCTTCGAGAAACTCAGCAGGATCGGACCCTGTGTATCCATATTCGGATCAGCCCGCACCCGTGATACGCACAGGTACTACAAACTCGCAGAGGAGATCGCCTATCTGCTCACCAAGGCGGGATTCGGGATCATCACCGGAGGTGGCCCCGGCATCATGGAAGCCGCCAATAAAGGGGCTCATTTTGCCGGCGGAAAATCGGTGGGGCTGAACATCAACCTGCCATATGAACAGAGCCCAAACCCATTCATCGACCGGAACAAACTGATCAACTTTGATTTTTTCTATGTCAGGAAAACCATGTTCATGAGGTATTCCATGGGATTTATCGCGTTACCCGGGGGCTTTGGCACCCTGGATGAACTGATGGAAGCCATCACACTGATCCAGACCCACAAACTGGTGAGATTTCCCATTATCCTTGTGGTCAGGGATTACTGGCAGGGACTTATCGACTGGTTGAAGACCAGGCTGCTGGAGGAAAACAACATTCATCCGGAGGACCTCGACATTTTTAAAGTGGTTGATACAGCCGAAGAGGCTGTCATGATGATCAACGAGTTCTACACCACTTACGCATTGAAGCCCAATTTCTAAGCAAATCGTTTTTTTCACTATTTTTGCAAAAACCCGTTGGATCCTCATGCCGGTAAAAAAGAAAAGGAATACTTCCGACCTCCTTGTTTCGGTGGCTGCAAAAGCGTTGTCGGATAAAAAGGCATGCCAGCCTGTTTTGCTGGATTTCAAGGGACTGAAAAGTGCGCTCTGCGATGCTTTCCTGATCTGTCACGGCAATTCCCGTGTTCAGGTGGAAGCGATCGCCGACCATGTGATTGCAGAGGTAAAAAAAAACACCGGCCTGAATCCGTCAGTTGTTGAAGGCACAGAAAATGCGGAATGGGTTTTGATAGACTATTTTGACCTGATCGTCCATATATTCCAGGAACCAAGACGAAAGTTTTACAACCTTGAGCAATTGTGGGCCGATGCAAAGATTACCATCGTACAGGATGATCAGTAATTAATTTCAACCCTATTCGGAATAAGACATAATGGCAGATAAGAAAGAGACAAATCCGGGACCAGCGGGCAGAGTAAAAAAACCAAAATTCAGTTTTTACTGGATCTATGCCATCCTTGCGATCGTCTTTATTGCAATTCAGTATTTCAATTATACCAGTCCGGTGAAAGAGATCACCTGGGGCAAACTGGAAGAGATGCTGACCAGGCAGGATGTGGAAAAGATCGTCATCGTAAACAAAGAAAAGGCGGAGATCTACATCAAGGCGGAAAAGATCAAAACGGATTCGGCATACAAGGAGTTCACCAAGCGTTCTTTTGGCAATTCGACGGCAGACAGCCCCGAATATTTTTATCAGATAGGCTCCGAGGAGATATTTCACGGCCTTATGAAGGACAACCGCGACAGTGTGCGGGCCCGTATGCTCAGGGATAGCATCCCGGCGGAACAGATCGCCGAATTCTGGTCACAGTACCCTTATCCTCCCTCCGTTGACACACGCAAGGATTATTTCGGCGATATACTCTCCTACCTGCTACCTATCCTTATCATTATTGGTGCATGGTTCCTGATCATGCGCTTCATGAGCAAAGGCGGGCCCGGAGGCGGTGGTCAGATATTTAACATTGGTAAATCGAAGGCTCAGCTTTTCGACAAGGATACCAGCGTCACCGTTACCTTTAACGATGTCGCCGGATTGGAAGAGGCCAAGGTGGAGATCATGGAAATTGTCGACTTCCTGAAAAATCCGTCGAAGTACACCAACCTCGGTGGCAAAATCCCCAAAGGGGCGTTACTCGTCGGCCCTCCGGGAACAGGCAAAACCTTGCTGGCCAAAGCGGTGGCAGGCGAAGCCAAGGTTCCTTTCTTTTCCATCTCGGGATCCGATTTCGTGGAGATGTTTGTCGGGGTAGGCGCTTCACGTGTCAGGGACCTATTCCGACAGGCAAAAGAGAAAGCGCCTTGTATTATCTTTATCGATGAAATTGATGCCATCGGGCGTGCCCGCGGCAGGAATGCCATCACCGGAGCCAATGATGAGAGGGAAAACACACTGAACCAGTTGCTGACAGAGATGGACGGCTTCGGCACCAACGCCGGTGTCATCATCCTGGCCGCTACCAACCGGGCCGATATCCTGGACCGCGCCCTGATGCGGGCCGGCCGCTTCGACCGCCAGATCAACGTGGAATTGCCCGACCTGGAAGAGAGGAAAGCGATTTTCAAGGTACATCTCAAACCCCTGAAGCTGGACCAAAACCTCGATATTGAATTTTTAGCCAAACAGACACCTGGTTTCTCCGGTGCCGACATCGCCAATGTATGCAACGAATCCGCACTCATTGCAGCCAGAAAAAACAAGAATATCATCGAAAAACAGGATTTCCTGGATGCCATCGACCGCATCATTGGCGGGCTGGAAAAACGCAATAAAATTATCTCGGCCCATGAAAAACGGGTGATTGCTTTCCATGAATCGGGCCACGCCACAACCAGCTGGCTGCTGGAATATGCCCACCCGCTGGTAAAAGTTACCATCGTTCCCCGTGGCAAAGCCCTCGGCGCCGCATGGTACCTGCCGGAAGAGCGGCAGATAACTACCTATGACCAGATGTTCGATGAAATCACCTCAGCACTCGGTGGACGCGCGGCTGAAGAGATCATATTCGGAAAAGTTTCCACCGGTGCGCTCAACGATCTTGAAAAAGTCTCCAAACAGGCATATGCCATGGTAGTCTATTTTGGCCTGAACCAGGAGATTGGCAATATCAGTTTTTATGACAGCAGCGGACAAAGTGAGTATTCTTTCCAAAAACCCTACAGCGAAAAAACCGCGGAAGTGATCGACCGCGAAGTAAGGAGCATCGTGGAATCAGCATACAGCCGTGCCAAACAGATACTGGTAGAACACCGCGACCAACTGGAGCAACTTGCAACCTTTCTGCTGGACAGGGAAGTTATCTTCCGCGAAGATCTCGAGATAATTTTCGGGAAACGCCCCTGGGACCAGAAAGAAGAGGAAAAACATACACCGCAGGCACAATTGCCCGCCTGAAAATGTGCTGATTATGGAAGACAGTACCTCACGGGAAAAAATTCTGAAGAGGGTCAGGGATGCCCTGATCGAAAAGAGTGAGGTGCCATATCCCATTCTTGACCAGGATACCCCGGTTTTTCCCGAATTCAGCGAATCACTTGACATCACATTTGCCGAGGAACTGGTCCGCATTTCCGGAAAATTTGTCTATTGCGACAGTGAGGATGAGTTCCTTCATACACTCCAACAGTTTATCCTTGAAAAAAACTGGGGATTACTCCATTGTCAGGATCCTGCATTGCAGAATTTCCTGCAATCGGGCGGCATTCCGTTTGAATCTTCAAAAGATGCACTGACCGGTGCGCAGATCGGGATCACCCGATGTGAATACCTGATCGCCCGGCTGGGATGCGTAATGGTTTCCTCTGCATTAAGCCCGGGCAGAAGGATCATCTGCTTCCCCGGGATCCATCTCGTGGTTGGCTACAGTTCCCAGTTGGTACCTGACCTGAAGCAGGCACTGGCAGGAATCCGGAAAAAATACCGCGATCAGATGCCTGGTATGGTATCGTTGATTTCCGGGCCCAGCCGTACTGCCGACATTGAGAAAACCCTCGTGCTGGGTGCACATGGGCCCGCTGAATTGTACGTTTTCCTGATTGATGATTCCAATTACTAATTTATACCCTTCAAACCGATGAGCAATTTCCGGGCACGTACCATCACCGGTTTGTCCATGGTATTCATCCTTTTGGCAGCCCTCTATTTCAGCGGATGGGTTTTTTATCTGGTCTTCTTTCCTGTTGTCCTGCTGGGTTTGAATGAATTTTACGGACTGATTCCAAAGGAAACCGCATCGCCCCAGCGATGGTTCGGGATTTTTGCCGGAGCAGCTATCTATATAACCACCGTTGCCAGCCTAAACATCCCCGGAGATTTTTTTACCCAACTCTGGCTTCGGTTTATTCCGTTTATACTCCCGATCCCTCTGATATTTCTGACCTTCATCCTGGAGATCTACCGCAAAAAAGAGAAACCCATCCTGAATATTGCCGTCACCCTGCTCGGGATCTTTTATGTGGCAGTCCCGCTGTCACTCCTGCTCCCTTTCGCAGGTCCGGATGCCTTACGGTTTCTGGGCATGCCGGAGATACTGGTCGGCTATTTCGGTTTTACATGGATCTATGATACAGGCGCCTATCTCTACGGAAAACAATTCGGACGGCGCCGGTTCTTTGAAAGGATCTCGCCGAAAAAAACCTGGGAAGGCACCATCGCCGGCGCTCTCCTGACCCTTATCTTAGCCGTGGTATTGGGGATATTCATCCCCGACCTGCAGTTTTTTGACTGGATCATCCTCGCCTTGATCGTGATCCTTTTTGGTAGCTGGGGAGACCTTGCCGAATCATTATTTAAGCGAAGCCTGGGTATTAAGGACTCCGGAGATATCCTGCCCGGGCACGGCGGTATCCTCGACCGCTTCGACACTATGCTAATTTCAGCGCCTTTTGTATTTTTGTATTTTTTTATCCGAAACCTGATCTGATCGCTCATGACCATCCATAAAGAAGGATACAAAACTATCCTTATCGCCTTTCTCTTCGTTGCCGCCGTCATCCTCACCGTCCACAATTT
>CAYLVY010000159.1:0-7191 GCA_964387205.1 uncultured Draconibacterium sp. | reverse complement strand
AATAAATTGTAAACGATCCAGGTACCATGTCATCAAAGTTGAGCCGGGTCACGATTCCGTCATCGGAATATATAAAGACTTTCCCGTTGAATTTGTTATTGACGTTGGTATGGTGACCGCAATAAAATTGCCATGACTTACTGAAAACCCTTCCGTTAATAGTATCCTGGATTACAGGTGGCGTGTTCAGTCCGGTAACAACCTGAAAATCATAAAAAAAAATTACGCAATCGTAATTGAATTCTATGTAATAGTCACCGGTATCGGCGATGGAGGGAACCGTATAGGTGAGTGGGGTATAGCCGCCTGCAAAAGGACCTGCAACTGCCTGGGCCCAATTCTGTATGTAACCCGGTTGGCCGGGTTGGGGTACAGGCCCTGAAAGCACTGCGACACCATTAGGTTTTCGCAGGGTGAAGTTAATCCAATATTTGTCAACCTTCATTCCAAAAAGTATCTTCTCATTGGCATGGATAGTTTTAATAATTAACCGGTTTATGGCAGGGCAACCATTTCTGGCAAACTGAGCAAATTCGCCATGGGTTCCAATGAGCAAAGCTCCTGAATCACTGGCTGTCGGGCGGATCTGTTTGGTGCCTTCGGCGGATGACCGGTCGGACAATAAAACGAAAAACAGGATCAGGAGGGGGATGTATCGATGCCACTTATTCATGGAAGAAAATGCTAACAGGGGGTCTCATAACAGTTGGCCATAAAAACAGGCTATAAAGTTACAAAAAAATCTTAATCCCTAACACACCTGACCGAAAAGGCATTTCCCCGGCTGCCCGGGTACTTGGAAGCAGATGGATTGGTGGTATTACTCCCGCGGGCGATTGCACGGTTTTCAGCAACCGGAGTGGAAGTCCAGAACATGGTGCCGGTGGGCGTTCCTGATAAAAATCCCCATGTGGTGTTAAGGTAATAAAACCCTCTAACCCTTGCATGAAATCCGGTGACGATGGTGGTGTCTTTCAGAAAACCTCCGGCCAGTCCGTCTGATGGTGGTGCAATGCCTGTCGTTATTGCATTGATCATATCCTGCCATTCGCTTTCAGACGGAATATGCCATCCCGGCGGGCAAAGACCCTGGTTTTGGCTGGTCGTCCCATAAGCCATCAGTTCTTCCCACTGATAAAGACCTCCAAACAATGTACAATTAGGATCGGCAGGAAGACAATATTTTTCGGCAGTACAATTATCGGTTTGCGACTGTGTCTCGGGTTCAAGTTTTATCCCGTAGTTGAGGTTTTGCTTCATCCAGCAACGGCCACCGATCAGCGAAGTGGTATAGCTTTTGCCATCCCTCACATCTGTCAATATGCCATTACAGGAAAAGGCCGGATTCGAGACCGTGATCGTTACGGCAGGCGTTGTCGCTTCACATTGAAATACATTCTTATAAGTATAAAAAACCGGATAGGTACCCGTTGGCGCCCCGAAAGGGTCGAACTCATATTCACCGGTAGCAGCATTCAGGCTGACGCGATTTCCGGAAAATACTCCGGATCCTGTAACAAATGGATTGGCGCCGCGAAGGGTAAACCGTTTGGCCTGCGGTGTTGTTTTGGTGTCGAAACATGCGGTGAATTGAGGATTAGGCGACGGGTTGACCACCACAGGCAAGGTTGAACCTGAGGTGCAACCCGTAAGGGTTTTATTACCGGTTACATCAATGATCGCATTTCCGGAGGTACTCCAGTTGATGCTGATCAGGTGGGTACCCTGACCGGAGGCGATAATTCCTGCCCCTGCAGGATTTATACTCCAACTGAATGTTGATGCAGCATCTGAGGGAACCTGGAACTGCCCTGAATTTGCGGAGCAGAGCGGGTCGGTGATCCGCGTAATGGTGGTGACAGGCAGAGGATTTACAGTAACCGCAAATGTTGTGGGTGAGGGAGCGGTGCATCCATGCTCATTGGTAAAATTGGCTGAAATAAAGCCTGGTCCGGAGGAATTCCACCTGACATTGACAAGGTTTCCCGTTGTGCCGGAAGTAAAAGTACCTCCCGGAGAAATGTTCCAGACATAAGCTGTGTTGCCGGCCTGCGTCTGGTAGGTGGCAGTTCCTGTTTCACAAATGGCATCCGGGCCGGTGATCACGGGCAGGGTTGATTGGTGAACGGTGACGTTGAATTGGGTCGGAGCGGCACCGGAACATCCTGTACCAATGGTATAGTTCACACTGACGGTTTGGCTTCCGGGGTTATTCCATACGATGGTCACAGTCGGATCGGTGTTTCCTCCGCCTGACACTATAGTTCCGCCGGAGGATACAATCCAGGTATAGGCAGAGGCCCCCGGATCAGTGGTATAAGTTTTGGGCAGTCCTGTGCATGGAATGGCATCCCCGGATAACACCGGGACCGGAAGCGTATTGACCGTAACCTGGTAACTCGCAGGGGCTGCGGCCCGGCATCCGGTAAATGCATCGGTATAATTGACGCTGATCTGATGGACGCCGGTGGTAGTCCACGTCACACTGACCGACTCAGTGCCGGATCCACCTGTGATAATGCCTGCCCCGGCCGGAATAATATTCCACGAATAGCCGAAATGTCCGGCCTGTGTGGTATAAACAGGACCGGCATTATTGACGCAAACCGACGCAGGTCCGGCGATGGTGATGTCCGGCAACGGTTGAACGACAACCGGAAAACTCACCGGGTTGAGGGCGGTGCACTGGGTAGTACTGTTAATATAATTAATGGATACCGATTGATTACCCGTTGCATTCCAGGTTATCGTCACCGTTGGATCTGATGCGGTCCCTCCTGCGGTGATCACCCCTCCGGGGGAGATAGTCCAGCTATAATCGGTTTGTCCGGGCTGAGAAGAATAGATATTTCCGGTGGAACCGTTGCATGGGGTTGCATCGCCTGAAACCGTCGGTTCAGGCAATGGTTTTACCAGCACATTATAGACTGTGGGAGTGAGGGAGGTGCAGTTGGTCGATTCATCGGTAAATCCAACCGAAACATGCTGAGGACCGGCGGTACCCCAAAGAACGGTGACAGTATGGTCAGATGAAGTTCCACCTGAGGTGATGGCTCCGCCTGCAGAGACCGACCAGGTATAATTAAGTTTATTCGGGGCCGTGGCATAAACAATACCGGTTTCCAGCGCGCAAACCTCTGCAGGTCCGGTAACCTCAGGCACCGGATGCGGGTGAACCGTGATATTCAACACATGAGGAGCGGCCCCGGTACAGGTGCTGATGGGATTGGTGTAATTGACCGAAACAGTCTGAGGTCCGATCCCGTTCCAGTTCACGGTAATAAAACTGTGGCTGAGGCCTCCGCCGGCAACAAGAGTGGCACCGGGGGAAAAATTCCATAAGTAATTGGATTGTCCGGATTCGGTAATATAGATCACATTGTTGGCGCCATCGCATACTGATGTTTCTCCGGTGATGGTAATGGTCGGAAATGGGTTGATGGTGATGTTGAGTGTCGAAAGCGGCCCTGTTCCGCAGGATTCGTTGATCCCATGCACCGTGATTATACCTGGTCCCGGAGGCGCACTTCCCGGTATGGTGACCAGTACAGAGGGATTATTGGTGGTGTCTGTTCCGCCCGGATATACCCAGACATATCGTGTGGAGTTCTCATCTTCATCAACCGAAAATGAATATTGACTGCCCTGGCACAACTGTGTACTCCCTGAAATAACCCCAAGATCGGATGGGAATCGTTTTTCGGTGATCTGCACCGGATCAGAGTCGGTACTCACGGCGTACCACCAGGTATTGAGGGTACGGTTGTTCCCAAATCCGCCGCTAGGGGGTGTACTCCAGGCATGACATCCCGTACTTGGCGGGGCAGGAAGGCATCCGGTAAAATTTGTGGAGCCACCGGAAAAGTTGGAATCATCCCAGTAAAACAAGGGGCTGGGAGGAGGGGGGACAGTGATCGGCCTGACCAGGTCCAGAAAAAATCCATTATTGTTGAATTCGACATCATATAATGGTAAGTGGGTCAATCCATTGACATAACTGATCACCAGGTTGAACATCGATCCGTTTGGTACCGGCTTGGGAGGTATGGAGCCATCATTCCCGTCCCAGAAAACGGTGTTCAGTCCGGAATTTACCTGTTGCGGCAGAAACCGGTCCACAAAACCGGGCCCAATAACGCTGAGGTCCAGTTTAAGTTCAACATTTCCGGCCTTGGTACAGCCAAAGGTGAAATCGATGGTGCCATCGCAATCCCGCTCGGCGGTGATGGGAACGGTGTTGTCCAATCCGCCCAGTACCCCGCTGGGATAGGCAAGTTCGTCCGGATCATTCAGAAATATTTTATATTCAGGGAAAGTGCTTTCTCCGTTCACCGACTTTCTGGCAATTTCAGGAACGGCAGGTGGTGATTGCTGACAACCGGAATGGTTGCAGGAAATCGTGAAGGTCCCCGGTATCATTCCGTTCAGGTCAACCTTGGTTACAATGCTGTCGGCCGAATATACGAACATCCGGCCCCAGTATCGGTTGTTGCTGCCATTTTGAGGTGTTTCACTATACAATTGCCAAGCTTTTGACCAAACCCTGCCGGGGATGGGTTGCATGGTGAGGGTGTTGATCACCGTAATGTCGAAATTCTCATAGGTTTTATAACTGTCCACAAACCCGGTTGCCCATGTGATCTTCAGTCCGAGATAATAATCTCCATTCATATCCGGGGTGCATCGAAGTGCCCAATATCCTGTTCCGGGCGATGTGATGGTCGGCCCGGCAACAGCCTGGCCATAGGTTTCGATATATCCCCGGGAACCGGCAGTGGTGGGCACGGCACCGGAAGTATCGATGGTATGATCCGGACGGTATAACCGGAAGGTTGTGGCACCCTGGTTGTGTTTGGTCTGACCAAAACCGAAATAGATGGCTTCGTTGGCAAAATCTGAAATGTGAATATGCAACCGGTAATCCTCGGTGGCCGAAACACTGCAGAACTTGTTGCGCGTGGTGTCAATGCACAACTCTCCTTTGTGGCTCTCCTGTGGCCTGAACTCCTTGGTGCCTTCTGCAACAGCTATAAAACAACTTAAGAACAGGCTCCATGTCAGGATCAGTGTTTTCAGGAAGTGTTCGGAATGCCCCACCAGTTGTTGATTTAGCCTATAAAATTACGGCAATTTGATATAAACCCATGATAATTCATTGAATAATGACGATTTTTTATCCCGAAAGGTTGTCCGGATACCGGTTTTCCCGGGCCGATTTCCGTCAATCCCTTAAACAACGCACATTCAAAGCATTTCCTGAATGTCCCGCGTACAACGAAACTGAAGGCGCTTTTGAGGATAATCCCCGCGCAACCGGGCGCTGATCAGCCGTCATCCCTGATGTCCAGTACATAGTAGCGGTTAGAAAACCCTCCCCGAAGCTCCATTGGCTGTTCAAATATCCCATTCCTTCCAGCAGGGCATGAAAACCCGGTAATGCCGTCGCCTCCTTCAGGATGCTCCCGGCAATTCCATCCACCGGTGGTGCCCCTCCCGGAACCAAAGAGATTAAAAGGGACTGCCACTCATCCTGGTCCGGAATGTGCCAGCCCGGGGGACAAAGCCCTTGTGATCCGGGCGCTGTCTCATAATCCATAATCTCTCCCCACTGATAAAACCCGCCCATCAGTTGACAGTTTGTCTCCTCATCACCGAAACAGTATTTTTCCCGCGAACAGTTATTGATTTGGCTTTGCCGGAAAGGGATCAAAATGCCGTAATTCAGGTTTTCACCCATCCAGCAAGTGGTCTGGGGGCCGCTGCCGGATGCGAAAACGGTATATTGTCTGCCATCCCGGACATCGGTCATTTTTCCGGTACATGGCTGGCTTGCATTGGAAGGAAATACTTTAATGATCAGGGTAGCTTCGCCTGAACAGCCATTGACATTGGTGTACCAATATTTTATTGCAACAGGTGTGCCTCCGGATGAACCGATCACATTTTCATGCGCTGGATGAAAAAACCATTGTCCCGGAGAATCCTCCGAAACACCGGTACCGGAGAAACTACCTCCGGAGCCGGCTGGCAATCCTCCCCGCAACCGCATCGGGCGCGCATTTTTTGTGGTGAAAAGATCGTGACAAGCCTCATAACTGACCACCGGGCGCGGGTGTACCATTGTTTCATACATAGCTGACCATGGTCCGCTGCCGCATTGGTTCATGCCCTTTACACGAAGATGAGCTATGCCATCATAGGATGGGTTCCAGTCTGCCAGAACAGTTGAGGCGTTCCCGCTGACAGCACCAGCCTGTGGTGGTGTGATCTCCCACTCAAAAGAAGTAATAAAAGGATCAAACCCGGTGACCTGATAGACAACGGGACCACTTCCCTGGCAAACCTCTGCAGGGCCGCTGATCAGCCCCGGATCTGCAGGAAGGGGATCTATTTCAATCCATCCTGAAATACTTTCCCCTTCACCACATTGATTGGTGCCCCTGACAAAAAGAGTTCCGGATGCAGCATTCAACGCTGCATTTACCGTAATGGCCTGGCCCTGGGCCGAAGTTAATGTAAGGCCGGGAGGTAGTTGCCAGACATAACCGGTAGCGTGGGCAGCCGGATTCACGGACAGGATGACCCCTGTCTCCCCCTGACACACCGTTGGCGGAATGATCAGGCCGGCCGGGGCGAGGGGCAGGGGATCGACCATGATTTGAAGGGTTACGGCTTCTCCTGTTCCGCATAGGTTGACTCCATTAACCGATAGTTGCCCTGAAACAGAGCCAGGCCCTGCCCCCAGGACAATACCGGAAGAGTCTGATGTGCCTGTAAATCCGGGAGGAATGTTCCAATGATAGGAAGTGGCATAGGGTAGCGGAGAAATTTGGTACAAATTTCCGTTTGAACCTTCGCAAACCAGATTTGGACCTGTAATAGGCTGGTTGGCAAGGGGAAGGGAGTCAACCGAAATCATCACGGTGTCGCTGGCCACGCATCCGTCGTTATTGGTCACCCTTACCCATACAAGTCCTTCGGTCCCGGTGGTGAAGGATGGACCGAATGATCCGTTATTCCATTCATAGGACTGAAAGATGCCCGGAGAGAGGGTTGTTAGCGTTCCTTCGCATATATTTTGATCTTCGCCCAGATACACACTGGCATTGGGGTAATATTGGACATGGATCGTATCATACAATGTACAGAAATCCCCATTGGTCTGGCAGGCATAATATCCGGTGTCGAAGC
>CAYLVY010000158.1:6362-7269 GCA_964387205.1 uncultured Draconibacterium sp. | reverse complement strand
CTGACCCCTGTGGTCCAGCCCATACCAACAGATGATCCGGATGCAGTTTCATAACTTGATCCGCTACGCAGGTGTGGATATCCGGTGGAACCGCTGGCCACAGAAACATTCCACAGTTCAGTCTGTCCCGACCCTACAGTCAGGGAAGGCGCAGAGGACCTCCCTCCAACAGTCACAATATCAAAAACCAGATCATCAGGCTGAGCGGCTACATCCACAGATAGGGTTGAACCAGAGGAACTTCCGGCAGAGAAGAAATCACCCAAAGGATTATCGGGATCGACACCCGAAAAGGTAACAGCACCTGCCACACCGCTGACCGTACCGTTAAACGTCACAACGACATCGGCAGTTGTGGAGACCGGTGGATTCATCAGGTAGTAAATCGCCACCTGACGCCCGACACTCTGGGTATAGGACCCCTTTCTGAGTAGTTCCACTCCCCCGAAAGTCACCAAATTCACGGTTTTGGATGAACTGGATCCTCCCCACGACACACCAACCAAAAGGAGGCGGTCTGATTCCGCGCCAGTGGTATGGCTGAAGGAGATTGTACTCACATAACTTGCTGTACCCGAAGTAGGAGTTCCGGAAACTCCCACTATTCCAGCTCCACCAACGGTGGATTCTCCCGAAACTCCGGGGGCATTGCTTCCAACGGACCAAATCAGGCTTTCATCAACTTGAGCTGCAGTGGGGATAGCGCTGCCGGTCACATAAATGGTTCCTTCTGGAATAACATCTTCTATGGATACATCAGCCAGCAGTTCATGCGATTGGCAGACGATATTTCTGATTGTATACGTTAGTATTTCGCCAGGCATCGCAGTCTCCTTGTCAACCTCCTTCACGATATTTCCGGGATGATCAATAACTGAACCACTAAGATTCAGCACCTTATCCTCCG
>CAYLVY010000158.1:0-6352 GCA_964387205.1 uncultured Draconibacterium sp. | reverse complement strand
ATTCCCCTGGTGCCGGACCAAAAAAACGAACGAAAACCGTACCCCCGTCAGCTGGAAGAGAGAGAGTGGATCCGAATCCTGAACTTGAGGTAGCTGATATTTCAAAATTTCCGGATACGGTAAGATCAATATTTTCCTCAAGCTGAGAACCGGTCACGGAATAGGTTTTTTCCGCTGAATATGATCCTGTGTAACCAGAGAAATTGAGGGAAGCGGGTTTAATGCTGATTACAGGCGGTTCGACAGCAAGCATGAACACTCCAAAGGCATAGGACTTGTTTAAGGCAGGGTCATTGGGCTGAGCCCTGACCTTGAAGCTTCCGTCTTCCCCGGGTCTGATATTGATCCAACGAGCGACGTACCCATTAACGGTATTGTCACCCGTACAGAAAAAGACAGAATGAGGACTGTCCTGGTATTCAGATGTCCCCTGCGTACTTGAATTAGTGGCTTCAACCATTTCAGAGATGGTATACCTGGTAATCCTGTCGGTATAGGAGGGGTCATCCCTGTTTACTGAGGTAGCAAAAGTATAGGTCTTTGTAGGATCCAGCCCTTCAAAAGTCAGATCCATCCAAAAATCAGCCGGAGAAGAGACATTGTATTGTACAACACCTATCATATTCACTTTTTCATTAAAAGTCTCATAGGCATCGGTACCCTGGCTGGAAGCTCCTCCCGTAGTGGTATTGTTGGTCAGGGTTCCGGAAGTGGAAACCGTCACTGTTACTCCTGTCTCTTCACCGGTTTCAAAGTTCAGTAATTTGCCTTCGGTTGCTCCTAAGGTAAACCCTGTCGTATTTGCCGGAGAACTTGTTCCCGACACGTCATTGTATGCCACCCACGGAGGAGGCTCTGAAAAATTGGCAGTCACCGACTTCGACGCATCCATCACTAAGGAGACAGGATTTCCGTTGCCTGAAAGGTCCCCTGACCAATGGCTGAATAGAAAACCCGGACCAGGGACAGCGGTCAATCCGACGACACTCCCCTCAAGATAGGGACCATCCGCAGGGTCCGGAATGACTGAACCCATCCCTTCCGGAATGGTTATTACGGAAAGCACATATTGGGCCAATTCCCTGAATTCTGCCGTAATATGTTTCTCCTCATCCAGGAGAATGGTATACTTACCTCCTGAGGATAGGATATCTCCGGCATCTTCGCCACTCCACCTGTCAAATGTATAGCCTGAACCGGAGGTCGGGGTCAGGGTAACAAGAGTGCCTTCGGTATAGCCGTTTACCGGCGCTTCAGGATCACGGGTAACCGAGCCATCCCCTGTAATAGAAACATGGAGCTGATACTGTCTGTAAGCTTTGCCACTGACCGCTGCACTTTGCGTAACTTCTCCGCAAATATGAGAGATTATTCCGGTAACCAATTGATTGTCATCTGATTTAAAGCGCACATAAACTTTTCCACCAGAAGAAGGAAGTTCCACAGAAGCACCAAATCCGTTCCCGCCCCCTGTCAGAGAGACTTCAAAACGGGCTGGTGCAGTCACAGAAATATTTCCGTTCAAATTCCTGCCTGCTACCGTATAGGATTGTTCTGAGGAATACTCGTTTACCGGTGCGCTGAACGGGGTCATTCCATTATCAACTGATATCTCTGGCTCAGTGGACAGAAAGTACCCGATGACCAGCAATGGGGCTGCCTGAGCTTCCCCGTCAATCGCTTCGGCTTCGCGGGTACCTGACCCGGAAATTTTAAAAACCATGGCATTTCCCGAATTCCATCCCGGCCGGTTCACAATTTCCGAGACAATTGCCGAGATATCGGCGCTTTGATGCTTTGCATCTATAGTAGGCCACGTTTCGGGTATCCAGTTGACTGAGGCAGATGTTCCGGGTCTGGATGAAACATCGTTTACAGCAGTCGAAAAAGTCGCCGGATTATCAGCAGCCTGGCCTGAAATCAGCAAGCTGGCTTCATCCATACTGGTTGAGGATGCATCGGTTTCAAATTCGATATATGCCCTTTGGATATGGGCTCCCGGAGGAACAGTCACACCCTGGAACCGCAACCCCACGACCTGACTACCGGGGCCCCCATAACCGTCGTCATCAACAAGCTCAAGGTCCGTACTGGTCAAATCAACAGCACCGTCACTCACTCCTTCTTCTGCATCATCGGAGCTCTGATTTATCCTGACTGACAAACTGAGGGGCAAATCGCCCACAATGCCAGTCACGGAAACGCTTTTGGTTTCCGCTCCACTGCTGGTATGTGAAACCTGACCAGAAAACTCTCCCTCCTGGTCTCCATTCAAGCGTACATGAATGGTTGTTTGTGCAACAACGCCCGATACCGGCGAAAGGGAGAGATCAATTCCGGGAGTATCAACCCAGGTGGCTCCATCCGCCGAAATTTCAAAACCAGGGGGAACTTCAATATCGATATTGTTTTGAAGATTACTTCCGGAAACCGCATAGGTTTGGGCCTCGGAAGGAGTACCCGGTTGTGTGGTGAACGACTCCAATTGGCTGACCGAAGTATAAATCACAGCTTCATTACTGAGAACC
Organism: uncultured Draconibacterium sp.; assembly: GCA_964387205.1. Taxonomy (GTDB): domain Bacteria; phylum Bacteroidota; class Bacteroidia; order Bacteroidales; family FEN-979; genus CAIVAT01. Next base: position 3,824 of record CAYLVY010000158.1, on the reverse strand, counting down.
TCTTCTGCAAGCATAAAAACGCTCGGTCCATATGTTTTATATTGTGTGGTCAGATTATGGGCTTCGACTGTCAGCACAAAATCCCCGTCTGGTCCCGGTTGAATTCCTGTCCATCGGGCAACGAATCCAGTTGTCCCGTTGTCACCGGTACTGAAAGCTACAGATTCATTGCTGACTACCGTTACCCCTTCAGTGCTGGCGTTATTTGCCGAAGTCATATCGGAAATGGTGAATCTGGAAACCCGGTCGTCGTAAGAGGAGTCATCCCTGTTACCCGTAGTGGCAAAGGTGTATTTTTTGGCAGGGTCAAGACCTGAAATGGTCAGAACAACAGACCATCCTGACGAACTACCATATTGGACCAACCCTACCATGCTGGCTTTGCCATTAAACTGTGAATAAGCATCCGTTCCCGATGCAGGGATAGCCCCCATCCTGGTTTGAAGGGTCGGCGAGCCCACAGAAGAAAAAGTTGCAGTTATCCCGGTCAGATCCGTTCCCGTCTGGAAATTTTTCAACGTACCTGACCCAGTAAGTCCCAGAATATTGGTCGTATTTGCGATAGTATTGGAACCTGCGCAGTCGTTATAGGACTCCCACACGAAAGCAGGCAAATTGGCGGCTTCTCCTTCCGGCGAAATATTCATGGCAGTTTCGCGGGTATTCCCTGTGAAACCAGGGACTGTAATTCCGGCATATCCCTTTGCGGACACTGTCATCTCCCCGGCATGGACCAGCACCAAAGCGATGATGGTCAGAAATGTCCTTATTGAATGAATTTTCATTTATTTAAAACATTAGGTTGTGATGGTTCGCTTTATCCTTCAAATAGTTACTTCCATGAGAAATCAGAAAAGCTTATGGATTACATCCGGCACATGGAATGACATTTTCCGGAATAGTCACCTGCTGCCCCACGGGGAATGGTACGGAAAGGCCTGCGTCTTTCGACAAAATGATAAGGGCATCCGTAGAGTTCACCATGCCATCGCCATTCACGTCTCCGGCATTCATTGGACAGAACTGAGAAACATCAATTCCGGCATCACATGACAAAATAATCAAAGCATCAGTGGAGTTGGCCAATCCATCGCCATTGATATCCCCTAAAACGGATCCCGTAACGGGGGTAACGGTTCCGGTCACCGGAATACTCACAGCTTCAGCCCCTGCACTTTCGATCGTTATATTTCCTGTATAAGCGCCTTCGGAGGGTGAATTGAGTCGCACATACACAGAAGTTGGCTGAACAATTCCATTCACCGCGGGAAGATTGAGAAGACCCGAAAAAAGTGTGGCATCGGCAGATAGTTCAAAGCCCGCAGGGGCTGTAATCACAATCTGGTCAGAGAGCGCACTTCCCGATACAGAAAAGCTTTGAGCTACCGAAGGTATTCCGGGATGACTTACAAAGGGGGAAAGGGAGCCACTGGTACTAATATCAGCCTGGCTACCAATTTCTTCGTGAAGCATGAACACACTGAAAGCATAAGCCCGGTGTTCAGTTGTACCTTGTTCTGCCCTTACCTTAAAACTTCCGTCGGCACCCGGCTGAATGGCAGTCCATCGGGCTACATACCCGTTTACGGTATTGTAACCTGTGCAAAACTGCACCGATTCATTGTTATTCACAGTTACCCCGCTGGTGCTGTTGTTTAAAGCACCATCGACACCCGATATGCTAAACTTCGTGATCCTGGCCGTATAACTATTGTCATTGCGGTTGGCAGTAGTTGCGAAACTGTAGGTTTTAGCAGGGTCCAGACCTGTAAACTCCAGATCGACCCACCACCCATCGGCTGAGCCGTACTGAATCAGACCTGTACTGTTTGCTATTCCGTTGAATGAGGTATATGCATCAGTTCCGGAGGCTGCTTCAGAACCGGAATAATCACCTGAATAATCCTGATACTGGGGTGAACCGTTCGCGACAACTGCCACAGATACCGCTGTATTCTCTCCGGTGTTGTAATTCTTCAGCAATCCCGAAGAAACTCGGCTATCTCCCGGGATAGAAAATGAAGTGATATTTGATGACGGCTGTCCCGACATCAGCACCAGGTCATTATAAGCGACCCAGGGAATATCCGGCATTACACTTCCATTGACCGGAAGATTTTTGGTGGACGCGCCCAAACTGGTGTGGACTATATCCCCGCTGAAACTCCCTTGGGTTGAGCCTGTGAGGCGGACATAAACTGTCGCCGTCACATTGCTTCCCGATCTGATCAGGGTAAGTTGTCCGGAATAGTCAACCCCATCAGTCGAGAGCACAAAACCGGCAGGTGCAGTAATCGCCAGATCATCTGTCAGGTTTGTACCGGTCACCGAATAGGTTTGGGCTGCGGAGGGAATTCCAGGAAGGGTTTTAAAAGAATTCAGGTTACTCGAAATTTGAATAAGTGGAATATCCGGTTCGTTGGCAGCCAGCATAAAGGCTCCGAATGCATATGTCCGGGGTTTCTGAGGATCCTGTGGCTGGGCTCTTACCGTGAAACTACCGTCACTTCCCGGCTGAATACCGACCCATTTTGCCACGTATCCTTTTTCGGTATTGTAACCCGTACAGAAGTAAACTGAATGGCCTTCTCCGTCATAAATGCCCACTCCCGCTGAACTGGTATTGACAGCCCCATCAACTCCGGAAATTGTATACCTGGTTAACCTTTCGGTATATGGCGGATCAGCGCTTTTTGTTCCGTTTCTGTTTGCCGTGGCGGCAAATGTGTAGGTGGCATCTGGATTCAGGTTGTTAAAGGTCACGTCAACCCAATAATCAGTAGGATCAGAAGTGGCGGACATAATAACTCCCTGGAGGTTTACCTTGCCATTGAAAATGGTATAGGCATCAGTACCCTGTTGGGGCATGCTTCCTCCATCCACATAGGTATAGGTACTGCCCTGCGAAGTCAGGGTTACGGTCACACCGGTTTCGTTCCCGTTTTCGAAATTTGTGAGCATTCCTCCAGATCCGCTTAGTCCAAACTCTGTAGTGTTGGCCGGAGTACTTGTTCCGGCCATATCGTTGTAGGCAGTCCACGATGAGGCGGAGGTTACATCATTCACAATCCCCGTCACTGCCACATTCTTTGTAACTGCCTCACTACTTTCGTGGGAAATCACTCCGCTGGAATTCCCTGCTGCCGGAAGATTTAGTCGGATGTAGAGCATTGTGGAGGCAAGGGTCCCCTCATTAGGGGATAACACAACCGGACCAGTTGAAAACCCCTGGTCTTCCGAAGTGGAAATCTCGAAACCGGGTGGAGGGGTAATGGTGACATTGCCTTTCAGGTTTACGCCGGAGACAGTATAGTTTTTCGGGGATGAAGGGATACCAGGCTGTGACGAAAAACCGGGAAGGGTGGTCACGGAGGCACTTACGACCGGGTCCTCCGTAGTTTCTTTGCTTCTTGTATAGGTATCACGGATCGTTTCTACGGTTCCAGCCGCATTGATAGTGGTGTATTGGAGGGTGATGTTGGTGGCAGAAGCATTTACCTTAATGGCACCCGATTCCGTTCCGAAATAGTAGGCTTCCATCCCGGAAAAGGAAGTGTTTCCATTACGCGGGTCACTTCCTGCTGTACCAGCCGTAATATAGCGAAGTTCACCTTCATTTTTGAAAATACGTTCATAAATGTGATTATGGCCTGTAATCACCAGATCGGCCCCCCACGCTTCAAAAGGCCATTGTAAATGGGTGTCACTGGTATGGTAGGTTCCACTGGTATAAGGAGGCCGGTGGAACATGACAATTTTCCAGGCAGCGGTTGATGCGGCCAACCCGTTTTGCAAAAAAGTCTGTTGCAAATTCTGGTCCGGCA
>CAYLVY010000157.1:0-7293 GCA_964387205.1 uncultured Draconibacterium sp. | reverse complement strand
TTTTTATAAAATGATAAAAAGATAATAAAATTATTTATACCTTTGCGTACCGAATTACCAAAATAAAAATGTCAAGAATATTTGCCCTTTCGGAAGCCTCCTCTATCGCGATCCACAGTATGGTGATCATCGCCCGTTCGCCGGAAGGGATCAATGCGGCAAAGATAGCCGAGATAACGGGATTGTCGAGAAATCATATTGCAAAGGTACTTCAAAGATTGGTAAAAATCGACATGCTCAGATCGGTTCGTGGGCCTGCCGGAGGTTTTACCCTCAAAGCCGATCCGTCCGCCATCACATTACTGGATATATATCAGGCCATTGAAGGCAATATCGATATCAGCGACTGCCCCCTTGCTTATGACGTATGCGGGTTCGACCACTGCCTCATGGGAAATGTGATCAACCGGCTTACCAGTGAATTCAAAGATTTCCTCAAGGAGAAAACCCTTAAATCTTACGTTTAATTCCCTTTTTTTCTGCATAAAGCAGTAAATAAATACTTAATAGTTAAAATAAATGAAGCGCAAGATTATCCGGATTGATGAAGAGAAGTGCAACGGTTGCGGACTCTGTATTCCCAACTGCCAGGAAGGTGCGTTGCAAATGATCGACGGGAAAGCGCGCCTGATCAGCGATCTTTTTTGCGACGGGCTGGGGGCCTGCATCGGCCATTGCCCTGAAGGCGCCATCGAGGTCATCGAGCGGGAAGCAGAGCCCTATGATGAGCGGAAAGTAATGGAACAGATCGTTCCCAAAGGGCGCAATACGATCCTGGCCCACCTTGAACATCTCCGTGACCACGGGGAAACGGGGTTCCTGAACCAGGCCATTCAGTATCTGAAGGAACATAAGGTCGACATGAGTCCGGAACCCGGTCATCAGAAACCAAAGGTAAATCCGGCGTTTCCCGATCTGGCCTCCGCCCTGCGCGAAGAAAAAGCCAACTCATTCCATGGTTGCCCCGGAACCCAACCGATGCATTTTGCCATTGATGAGAACGCGGTGAAAGCTGCGGGTACTGCTGCTGCCGCCGTTGCTTCCCCTGCTGTGGCTGCCCGTTCGGAATTGCAGCACTGGCCGGTCCAGTTGCACCTGCTGAACCCTCAGGCCTCTTTTTTCCGGGATGCGGATGTGGTGCTGGCTGCCGATTGTGTGGCATTTTCCATGGGCAATTTCCACGATCGGTTGCTTAAAGGAAAAACACTGGCGATTGCGTGTCCGAAACTGGATTCCAATAAGGAGTCCTATGTGGAAAAACTGACCTCCATGATTGCCGATGCCGGGATTACCTCCCTGAATGTGGTCATGATGGAAGTGCCCTGCTGCGGCGGATTGCTTCAGATGGCCATGATGGCACGGCAACAGGCAGGACGGGATATCCCCGTCAGGCAAACGGTGATCAGCATCAAAGGAGATATCCTCCGGGAAGAAATGGCGTAAAAGTTACTTATAACTCTGAAATTTAATCAAATAAAATAAAATCATATGGAAAAAAGCATCTTTGAACACTCCAATGTGTTCCGTTTTCACGACAAAGTGGATTACTCCTCCGAAGGGATCATCAGCAAGAGGGTAATTGACAAACCCACAGGCACGGTCACCCTTTTCTCTTTTGACAAAGGTCAGCGGCTCAGCACCCATTCGGCTCCGTTCGACGCCATGGTACAGGTGGTGGAAGGCCAGGCTGAGATCGTGATCGACGACAAACCGTTTCAGCTCGGCCAGGGAGATGTGATCATCATGCCTGCCGGGATACCGCACGCCGTTAATGCAACGGAAAAATTCAAAATGGTACTGACCATGATCAAGGAGCCCAAAAAATAACCTTAAAACACGAGAAAACATGAGCGAGTTGATAAATAATTCGGGCAGCCGCAAAGAGTTGCTCAAGCATATGATCCTGCAGTTGCACGAAGGCGTGGCCCCTGAAGCGGTGAAAGCACGCCTGGTGGCCCTGATGGCCAAAATTCCGTACGGCGAAGTGGTAGAGGTGGAACAGGAGCTGATCTCCGAGGGATTGCCGGAGTCGGAAGTGCTTCGTTTATGCGACATTCACACCCAGGCGCTGGAAGGTCATATTGATCTTTCCGGGATGAAAATCGTGGCGCCGGGACATCCTGTCGATACCTTCAAACAGGAAAACAAGGCACTGACAGACGTGGCGGGCGAATTGAAATCACTTTTCGCTCAGGTGGATCATGAGATGTCAGGTCCCGGAAAGGAGAAATATCTGAGCCGGGTCCGGACACTTTTCAACAACCTGATGGATGTGGACAAGCATTACCGCCGCAAGGAAAATCTGCTGTTTCCGTTTCTGGAGCGACATGGGATCACCGGTCCTCCTACGGTGATGTGGGGCAAGCATGACCAAACCCGCGACCTGCTGAAAAATGCCATCAATGCCCTGAACATGCCGGGCGAATTCACCCCTGAAATGATGACAATGAAGATAGAACTGCATCTTCAGCCGGCATTGCAGGCGATTCTCGATATGATCATGAAGGAAGAAGAGATCCTCTTCCCGATGACCCTCGACAAACTAAATGAGGGCGAGTGGTATGAAATCTATACCCAGACAAACGAAATCGGTTATTGCCTGTACGATCCGAAAATCTCATGGAAACCGGCTGGTATGGAGAATTTCAGTGATGCATCGGCACAGGAAGGCACCATCAGCCTGCCATCCGGGCGGTTTACCCCGGAGGAACTGATGGCCATCCTCAATACTTTGCCTGTCGATATTACTTTCGTTGACCGGAACGATAAGGTGAAGTATTTCTCTCAGGGATCGGAACGTATCTTTGACCGAAACCGGGCGATCCTGGGCAGGGATGTCCGTATGTGCCATCCTCCCGGAAGCGTCCATATCGTGGACCAGATTGTGGGTGATTTTAAAAGCGGTAAAGCCGACAGTGCACCTTTCTGGATCCAGATGGGCGGAAAGTTCATTCATATTGAATATTTCGCCCTTCGAAACGAGGAAGGCGAATATCTTGGAACCCTGGAAATGTCGCAGGACCTGACGGAAAAAAGGTCACTGTCAGGCGATCAGCGCCTTCTTAGTTACAGAAAAAAAGAGGATGCACCGGAAAAAGCGACCAAAGAGATCACCTATCCTCAATGGCTGAAAAAAGAGAAGGTAAAAATCACGCTGGATGCAAGACCTTATCTCGCCCAGGGGGTTCATCCGCTGGAGATGGTACAGGAGCAGTGTGCCGGGCTTCAGGCCGGCGAGATCTTTGAGATCCTCACACCCTTCCCGCCGGCCCCCATGATCGAGAAAATGGGTGCGGCCGGTTATGAAACGCACATGGAAATGGGTGGCGACGGATTGTTCCATACCTTTTTCGGCAAATTATAGTGGTCAGAAGGAGGTGCAGGGTATAATCCTGAAAGCGGTATGATCATTTTTTTCAAGAAATACCACAAGTGGTTCAGTCTGGTGGCTACGCTGTTCATCCTGCTTTTTGCAGTTTCCGGAATCATACTCAACCATCGGAAAGAGCTTTCGGGGGTTGATGTGAGCCGGAAACTGCTGCCGGGCAATTATACCTATCGCAACTGGAACCTTGCGGCCATCAGGGGATTTTTGGCGTCCGGGGCAGACACTATCCTTCTTTTCGGCAATATCGGAGTGTGGCGAACGGATTCGGCATTCCGGACTTTTCAAGATATGAATGCCGGTTTCCCTCCCGGCATCGACAACCGTAAGATCAGTTCCCTTTGTCAATCTTCTTCCGGCGGCCTTTATGCCGGTACTTTTTTCGGATTATTCCGTTGGGAGGGGCATCTTTGGCAGAAAGTAACTTTGCCGGTGGAGAGCCCCAGAATAGTCAGGGTTTTAGCCACGGGAGATTCACTTTGGGTCATGACCCGGTCGGAACTGTTTCTTGCCACCGCCGATTCCGGTTTCGGGAATTTTCGCAGGATAGCACTGCCGGCCGGGGAGAATGACGATGGCAAGGCAGGTCTGTTTAAAACTTTATGGGTTATCCATAGTGGTGAGATTTACGGATTACCGGGAAAATTGATCGTTGATGCAGTGGGGTTGGTCTTTATTGTTTTGTGTATTACGGGGTTGATCTACTTTTTTATGCCCGGCATACTGAAAAGGGTACGGAGCGAACCACGCAGGGCCATACTGAAAAAATTCAACCGCGGATCGCTGAGATGGCATAATATTGTGGGTTCGTGGGCCATTCTCATCCTGCTCCTGAATACGGCTACCGGTATGTTTTTGCGACCGCCACTGCTTATTCCCATTGCCAACGAGAGGGTGGGGAAATTGAAATATACCGAACTGGATGACCCCAACCCTTGGTTTGACCGTTTAAGGGATATGTTGTACGAAAAGGAGACGGGCCGTTTCATGGTGGCTACTTCGGAAGGGATCTATTATGCTTACGACGGATTCCGGGCTCCGTTGAAGTTCTTTCCTGTCCAGCCCCCGGTTAGTGTGATGGGTATTAATGTATTTCGGGAGATCAGTCCCGGAAGGTACCTGGTTGGTTCCTTCAGCGGTTTGTATGAATGGTCGCCCGATAGCGGGGAAATCCGGGATGCTGTCACCGGGATACCGCACCGGCCTTCTGCCGGAGGGGGCCCTCCTTTTGGTAGTATATCCGTTGCAGGGATGGTGAATGGTCCGGGATATTCAACGGTCATTTTCGATTATGCCATGGGGGTCATGGCCTGGAAGGGTGAAAATTTCATGCCCCCTATGCCTTCGCAGATCACTGATACCTCTCCCATATCATTATGGAATGCATGTCTGGAAATCCATACCGGGCGTATCTTTGAACCGGTGCTTGGGATGTTTTACATTCTCGTGGTTCCCGTGGTGGGATTGATCACCCTTTTTATCCTGATCAGCGGATTTTTCGCCTGGTGGCTTCCTAAAACGAAAAAAATGGTCAATTCTTTACCGCGGCGGGATAAACCATCTCTTCCTTAACAACGCCGTTTAATCTGATCCGGGCTTTGCGCGGTTCGGAGGAGGTTATTGTATAGCGGGTCACTTTACCGTTTTCCCATTCGCAATCCACTGTAAAATCTCCCCGTGCGCGCAAGCCTCGGAATGAGCCTTTAACGGCCCATGCCGCAGGAAGGGCGGGGAGCAGCGAGATTTCACCCTCATGGCTTTGAATGAGCATCTCCGCCATTGCACCGGGCATTCCCAGGTTTCCGTCTATCTGGAACGGGGGATGGTTTGTGAAGAGATTGGGAAGTATGTTGTAAGTCAGCAGTCCCCTCACCATCATTGCCGCCATTTCGCCATCGCCCAGACGGGCCCACAGGGCAGCGCGCCAGGGCCAGCTCCATGAGCGCCGGCTGTCTCCTGCCATCGATTCCAGGTCAAACGGAATATTGTTTTTCCCGACTGATTGGCCGCTGCGGGCGAGGAGGGAGATTCTGGCCGCTTTTGCGAGACCGGGAGCGCTTTGTGGGTTAATTTGCCTTCCCGGATACAGGGCAAAAAGATGAGAGGTGTGGCGGTGCATGTCATTGGGATCATCCCGGTCGGTCTGCCATTCCTGAAGTTGTCCCCATTTGCCCGTTTTATTGGGAACAAGTTGCGCAAGGAGACCAGCGATCCGGTTCCGGTATGTGGCATCCGTTTTCAGTTCATCCGTCAGGTCGATGAAATTCCTGAAGAGGTCCCAAACCAATTGTTGTTCGTACATGATGCCCTCCTCTTTCGGGCCATGTTCGGGCGACCAACCGGTGGGGGTCACCAGTGTACCGTCCGGTTTCCGGATCAGTCGATGTTCCCAGAAAGAACAGACTTCACGCAGTATCGGCCAGGCGATATGGCGCAGGTATCCGGTATCCTGGTTGAACGCCCAGTGTTCATAGACATGGTGGGCGTACCACGCGCTTGCTGCCATATTCCATTCCCAGCCATTGCCGCCGGAAATATTCTGGCTGGTGCGGGCCGTCCAGCCTTGTATGGTATCGCCGAAGGCTCTCCTGGTTGCCTCTCTGCAGGGTTTCAGGTTTGAGGTGATAAAGGAGATCAGGGGCTGATGGCATTCGGGGAGGTTAGTGGTTTCAGCCGACCAGTAATTCATCTGAAGGTTGATATTGTTATGATAATCCGAAGCCCAGGGGGGCTGGTTGCTGTGGTTCCACAATCCCTGAAGGTTTGCCGGCAATCCCGGCGGCCGGGAGGAGCTGATCAGCAGGTAGCGTCCGTATTGGAAGAGGGTCTCCTCCAGGTCCGGATCATCACCGCCGCCGGCGTATTGCATTAATCTCTCTTTTGTTGTTTGCCGCAGCAGCGACGGGGAAGAGGAACCGATATCGATACCGGCCGCGAGCGAAAGCCTTGAAAACTCCGCGATGTGCCGGTCACGCAACTGTCCGAAACTCTTTTTTTCCAGCCGTTGCATCTCCCTTTTCATGACCGGTACCGGATCGGCCCCCCTCCATCCGGAAGCATAATCCTGGCGGTAATTGGTGCGGGCATTGACCATCAGGGTGACCGATGAGCACTGGCGGAAAGATAAGGCAATCCCCTCACCCCTCAGGTTTCCGCCTTCATGAATGACCTGAACAACAGCGGCATATTTTAAACTATTTGGCAACACATCACTGAACCTTAATGCATTGTTTGTAATCAGCGTGCGTGTGGAGTGCGCCGGGATCAGCCTGATCCTGCCGGAGAGACCCCCGGCACTGTCGGTGCGGTAACGAAATACCATTACCTGATCAGGGTAACTGGCAAAAGCTTCAGCGGAATAGGATACTTTTCCGATACGAAAAGAGACTTGATGAATACCGGTAGATAGATCGAGTGTGCGACGGTAGTCCCGGGCCTCGTTTTTCCGGTCGAATTCCGTTACGATCCAACCAAAGTTAAGATAGGAGCCGAATGCGCATTCACCGGTATCGTAATCTCCATCCCAGTTTATATCTCCCGACCAGAAACTTTGTTCGTTAAACTGGATGGTATCGCTTAGTACACCGCCGAACAACATAGCGCCGAGGCGGCCGTTACCGACAGGCAGTGCGCCGGATTCCCAGTTCGTGGCCGGCTGGTCGAAGAAAAGCCTGTAAACCGGCTGACTTCCTGCTTGCTTATTAAAAAGGAGACTGGTAATGATCATTAAAGGGAGCAGGAAATTTCTCATTTCATAATCGTATAATCCACAATGATACTAAAAATAACCTTTCCTGCCGGAAGCGACTTACACAGCAGGAAGGAGTTTTTTTAGAACCGGTATAAAAAACGATGAAGCTCTCACCGGCTCAATTTTTACACTATCTTTAAAACGGATTTAAAGAAAG
>CAYLVY010000156.1:0-7488 GCA_964387205.1 uncultured Draconibacterium sp. | reverse complement strand
GAGCAGCCTGAGGGCACGGATAACCAGGAGACTTTGACCGCCTGCCAGAAAAAAACTGAGATAGGTCGGGATAATGGATAACAGATCAATGATTCCGTAAAAACTGAAAATATACCGGATTGGTTTATCGGTAACCCATATCCTGGCGATATACTCCAGGGTGAAGATTCCGGTGATAATCCATTCCACCACATGAAGAACGGTGGCATATTTTTCCCTGACCGGTTGAATGCTTTCGGCCATCACTACAGCAATGCTGGTGAGAGTGATGCCCAGCAATACTTCGTCAAACACTTTTCCGGCCCGTGTGTCCGCTTCAAATATTACTTTGTACAGTTTTTTTCTTAATGTGAGCATGGGGAGCCTTTAGAAATTGATCCTGAAAAACCGGAAAACCCAGCAAATAAATATAGCCAACAGCATTAACGCCACCTGGATACGGCTGCGAAATACCTTTTTATCCGATCGCTGAATCCGTAAACCCTGGAAAGTAAAGGGATAATGAAACAGCAGAAGCACAGGAAATCCTGAGAAGAAAAGAAAAACCGGCCAGTGCAGGCCCGTCATCGGCCAACTGAAAGGTATCATCAATAATAGACCGATCAGCCACGGCCTGAAAAATATGGCCATCAGATAGGTCCTCTGGGTACCTGAGTCTTTAAAATAGTGAATGCTGTTGGCAGTTTTGAGGAAAGTCAGATACCAGACGGGTGTGGAGAGTACCATAGCAGCCATTATAAACACCGAAATAATCATCCGGACCGGGAAAAGATGGAAAATCCAATGATAGGCGACACCGACTCCGTCAAAAATCATGGTTCCCGCGATGAGCCCTACTGGCAAACTATTGATCATGAAGAAAGATAACCAGGTCATTGCCAACTTCCACTTCCAGTGCATCAGATTGTGGTTGCGAAGGAAAAACCAGAAAAAAATTCCGGTCAGGAACATCAGCAGGGGCCCGGATCCGTAAATCACATTAATCCGCTCCGGAGTCCATTTAACCCCGCCCCATTGGGTGAAAATGATGGTATAGGGCCGGTATTGAAAGGAAAAATCTAAGTATTTCAGCAATAAGGCAGTGGTTCCGTTCAAGATGACCTGAACCAGCAACGCGGCAAAGACAAACAACATGGCTGAGTACAGGGATAATTCCCATAACGACGCTTTGGACAGCGGTCCATCCTCCGGGGTCCTGCAATGTGCGCGAAAACTGAATTTCCTGATGTCAGGAAGCGGGAAAAAGATCATGCTATCCTTATTGCCATTGCGAATTTATAAAATCTCTTCATTTATTGTGACAAATTTTGCAATTATACCGTATCAGAACAAAATGGCCATTCTGGCTCTTTTTCCGCTGATCACGCAAATATTTTTGAAAACCGGAACCCGATTGCTTGTCAGGATTATATTATCCCTTATATTTGTTTTCTAACTGAGGCCGAATTCCTGCGGATGGGAATAATTCTATATAAAATACTGAATGCGATCAGATTATGGTTTGGCATTTTCCTCCCGCTGATCGTCACTACCGTTTATGCCTCAGCAGATACTTCCGGAATTGACTCCATTACCAGGGAAATGTACGCTCCGGTTACACCGGAACAATACTACCTGGCCGGAATGGCGCAGCAGGCAAGGGACCTACGTGCCACTGATCCTGAACTGGCGATCACCTATTATAAAAAGTTTCAGGAAGAGAGCCTGCGGCTAAAGGAATATGAATACGGTGTCCATGCTTTATATCAGATTGGGGAGATATACCTGGACCGCAAAATGTATTTCAACGCTATTGAATATTTCAGGCGTGCCGGAAACTGCACCAGGTGCCGTTCCACTCGTTCCAAAATCACCCAGGGATTCGCCCTGGTCGGAATCGGCAACTCCTATTTTCATTCATACCAGTTCCGGGAAGCGGAATCCAGCTACAGAATGGCCCTTGTCCTCTTTATTGATAACAACAATGATTTTGGTATTGCCGTTGCTTATAACAACATCGGACTGGTAAAACTCCAGCTTGCTGAAAACGATTCAGCCATGCAATATTTTCTGAAGGGATTAAAGGTCAGGATAATCCTCAATGATGAAGGGCTCATCGGACATTCCCACTATTATATCGCTACTTCTTACCTTGCCCTGGGCGACACCATGGAGGCACTTCATTATTTAAGCCATGCCATCCCAAGGCTCAGTATCCCCAACGATGATAAAACACTCCAGCGGGATTTTTTAAATACGGTAGCCGATTGCTATATCCTTTACGGAAAAATAAGCGCCGGGAGAAAAAAATACCAGGAGGCGGCGAACTATTTCGACAAAGCCGTCAGAATCTTTAAGCAGCAATATACGTATGCCAGAATACCAGCTACAAAGTTGCTTGCAGGAAAAGCCTGGTTGGAAACGGGAAATTCTGACCTCGCCATGCTTCAGTTCAAAAAAGCCCTTCATCTGGCCGATTCTGCAGGATTACAGGAAGATGTACGCTCCGCATACCGTGAGATGATCAGATTGATGATTTCTTTGGGAAAAGCCGATTCTTCCCTTCATTATTTTACAAAATATACACAGGTCAGCGACCAGCTTATCCTTGAGATGAACGAAAGTAAGCTTAACGAGATCGGCCTCGCCCTGGAAATCCGTGACCAGGAGATCCGCGCAAGGGAAAAACAAAAAAACCTCAACACCCTCATTCTTCTCTTTTCCATGATCGGCGCCCTTCTCCTGGTCATCATCATTATAACCCTGGTTTACATCAGAAAGCAGCATAAATTGAGACAACTTGCGCAGCAGGAGATCGTCTCCCGGAAGCAGGCCGAAGACGCTTTGGCCGAGGCCAACCAGGAACTTCGTGAGATCAATACCCGCAAAGACCGGTTTATCTCCATCCTCTCCCACGACCTTCGCAGCCCCTTCAACACCCTGATGGGTTTTTCAGACCTGCTGGTGCAGGAAACCACAAACCGGGACCTTGAAGAGTTGAACAGCTTCGCCCTGGTGGTTCAGCGTACCTCGAGAAATACTTATCAACTGCTGGAAAACCTCCTGGCATGGTCCCGAATCCAGATCGGACATATGCCTTATCATCCCGACAGGCTGCACCTGAGATCGGAACTGGAGGCTGTACTCAACCTCATGGTGACTGTCATAGCCGGGAAATCAATTACGATTCTCAATGAGATTGATGACGATGCCTGCGCGGAAGCCGACAGCAACATGCTCCAGACAATATTGCGGAACCTTCTGTCCAACGCCACAAAATTTACCCGGCGCGACGGTACCATCAGGATCAGCAACAGAAAGGAAAACGGATATCAGATAATTCTGGTGACCGACAACGGCATCGGGATCCCTGAAGAAAAACGCAAAATGCTCTTCATGGAAAGCCAGGCAATGGTTACCACCTACGGCACCGACAATGAAAAGGGGCAGGGGTTCGGATTGCTGCTTTGCCGATACCTGGCCGAACAAAACCGTGGTAAGATATGGCTGGAAGAGAGTTCTGAAAAGGGAAGCACTTTTGCTTTCTCCGTTCCTGTTTTCCCGGAGGATTAAAATCTGATCACTACCGGATCATATTTTCCATTCCCAAATGCCTGTCTCAGGATTTCGCTTTTTCATCACCACGGCAGGATTGCCGGAAACTACTGAATAGGCCGGGACATTCCTGCGGACCACACTCCCTGCGCTGACTACCGCATGCTTTCCGATCTTCACTCCCGACAATATCACGCTATTGGCTGCTATCCATGCCTCATCCTCCACGGTGATCCGGTTGGTCCAAACGCCCTGTTTCGAAACGGGGAGGTTGACATCTTCGTATTTATGGTTTAACCCTGAAATCACAACATTCTGAGCGATGATCACATCGTTGCCGATCTTAACCGGTCCGATTACCGTCGACCCGATGCCAATCCGGCTACGGTTACCAATTGTCACATCACCCACCCCGTTGTTGATGGTGGTGAAATCTTCAATAGTGGAGTTATCACCCAACGAAAATCGGTTAAACGGAAGGATATCCATCCGCGCATTACGGCGGATAAGGGACCCTTTTCCTCTATGATGAATAAAAGGGTTCACCAGCCATCGTACCCAGAGACGGGGCCTGGCCTGGTTTTTCGGGATCAACGCCCGGTGTGCCAGTTTTTTGATGGCAGGATTACTTTTGATCAGGCTGGTTATCGACATAATTGGTGAATTCGTTTTCGTTCATTAATGATGATATGCTCCTTCGCAAAAGTATATAAATTACTCAAGTTTCGGGGTTATTTCAGGAGCAAAAGACCGGGCAAAATGATTAATGATCAATCGGACCACATTATCGTGATTTTTGACCAGATGTTTATAATCCGCTGATCCTTTTTTCAAATACCTCCTCTGCGAAACTACTAAATAACTTGACCCACCCCAACCCTCCCCTTGAAGGAGAGGGAGTAGGTTTGTCAAGGATTTATAAGTACGTTTTAGGCCTAAAGACATAATATTTATTTTCTGGTAACCCCTTCTCCCTCCCCTTGAAGGGGAGGGCCGGGGTGGGGTCGTGTCAATCCAGTAGGATATTTTTAAAGTTATCTGTCATGATGTTCCCAGTTGTTCTACTGGGAGGAGACTCTGCAAATGACACTGCGAAAATCTGCGTGATTTTTTTTCTAGCTACTAAATAATTAATTTTATCTACTTGATAACGTGATAATTATTTCTCGCAGAGTTTCGCAAAGTTTTCCGCAGAGTTCCGCTGATCCTTTTTTCAGGTACCTCTGGGGATACCCTCAGACCTGGCAGATTTTCAAAACCTGGAAGGTCTTTTCCCCGGGTAACCCCCCATGCGCTATTGCAGGTCGGTTGAATATGGTCGTCGCAATGCAAATTTCCGTACTTTTGCACATTTTCCGGTTTGTCATACTATTCACCATTCCATAAAATTTCCTTAATCACCATCAATGATGACATTTGAAGAACTGGGCGTCAGCCCGGAGATCGCCCTGGCACTGGCAGATCTTGGATTTGAAGTGCCCATGCCTGTCCAGGTACAGGTGATCCCGCTGCTCCTGAACGAAACAAACGATATTGTAGCCCTGGCCCAGACAGGTACCGGCAAGACTGCCGCCTACGGGATACCGCTGTTGCAGCACACCGATACCTTGAGCCCGCTCCCGCAATCACTGATCCTCTGCCCGACACGGGAACTCTGTATCCAGATCACCAGCGACCTCCGTAACTACTCCGCCAATATCCGCGACCTTCACATCGTTCCCGTATACGGGGGCAGCAGCATGGAAAAACAGATCCTCGGGCTGAAAAAAGGGGCCCAGATCGTAGTCGCCACCCCCGGCAGGCTCCAGGACCTTATACGGCGTAAAGCCATCAAACTGGGATCGATCCGGTCGGTGGTGCTCGATGAGGCCGATGAAATGCTCAACATGGGTTTTCTGGAGAGCATCGACGAAATTCTCGCCCGCGTTCCCGATAACCGGAAAATATTGCTCTTTTCGGCCACCATGCCGAAACCCATCGCGGCTATCGCGGCAAAATACATGAAAAACCCCGCCGAGATCGTCATCGGAAACCGCAATGCCGGCGCCGAAAATATCAAACATTTATACTACGTCGTACACGCCAGGGATAAATACCTTGCCCTTAAACGCATCGTCGACTATTATCCCTCCATTTACGGGATCATCTTTTGCCGTACCCGCACCGATACGAAAGAGATCGCCGATAAACTGATCGCCGACGGCTACAATGCCGATGCGTTGCACGGCGACTTGTCGCAAATTCAGCGCGACAGCGTAATGCAGAAATTCCGGAACCGACACCTTCAGTTGCTGGTGGCCACCGATGTGGCGGCACGCGGGCTCGATGTGAACGACCTGACCCATATCATCAATTATGCCCTGCCGGACGATATCTCGGCCTATACGCACCGCAGCGGCAGAACGGGCAGGGCCGGGAAAGCGGGTATCTCCATGGCCATCATCAACCTCAAGGAAAAACACCTGATCAGGCAGATCGAAAAACTGACCGGCAAACCCTTTATCGCCGCCAAGGTACCGGGTGGAAGAGAGATCTGTGAAAAGCAACTGTTCAACATGGTCAGCAAAATGGAAAATGTGGAGATCGAACATTCGGAGATCGATCCCTACCTGCCGGTGATCTACCGCAAACTGGCCTGGCTCGATAAAGAGGAGGTCATCAAGCGTTTTGTGGCGCTCGAATTCAACCGGTTCCTCGAATATTACCGCGATGCCTCCGATATCAATGTCTATAGCGACAGCCACAAGACAACCGACCGCCCGGAGGGGAAAAAACACAGGGGTGCTAAGGATATCCATTTTCATGGGAAAAACGGTAAAGGCTCCCCGGAGAAATGGAAAACCAAACATTCGAAAAAGAAAGTTAGGTGATCCTTGTTCATTTCCGGAAATTTCACCGGATTTCCGTTTAGTGTGCAATAAAGGATATATTATAGATTATCAGGATTATATGACGAATTGTCCTTGTCATTATATGATGATAAAATATATATATGAAAAAAATTGCATAAATTCTTCGTCAAACTGAAAAACCAACAGGTAAAATTTCTATTTTTACGGAATGATCCTCATTTTTTTTGAATTTGATGTTGCCCCAAACCAGCACCTGATCTCATTATGTTAAAAATCCAACACTACCTCAACTTTTTTTTGCTTTTTGTTTACACCCTGGATTGTTATGGACAGATCCCTTCGGGTTATTACAACAGCGCTGCCGGAAAATCGGGGCAGGAGCTGCAGGTTGCGCTTTATGACGTCATAAAGGGCCATTCTGTGCAGAGTTATACTCCCGGAGTCTGGAATGCTTTTTATACGACGGATGTCAAAGCCAACGGGAAGGTATGGGATATGTATTCCGACATTCCCGGCGGAACGCCTCCGTATGAGTACACGCTGGGAACAAGCCAGTGCGGAAGCGGCGGCGGAGGGGTAGAGGGTGATTGTTACAGCCGGGAGCACTCCTTTCCGAAAAGCTGGTTCGACGACACGTCGCCCATGAATACCGACCTTTTTCACATTTACCCGGTTGATCAGTATGTCAATAACATGCGCAGCAACTATCCCTTTGGTGAGGTGAACTCGCCAACCTGGACCTCGGAAAACGGAAGCAAAAAAGGGCCCTGCGTGGTTGCCGGTTATTCGGGAACGGTTTTCGAGCCCAGGGATGAATACAAAGGTGATTTTGCCCGGACCTATTTTTACATGGCCACCCGATACCAGAATGTGATCTCCTCCTGGCCGGCTTACGATCCGATAGGGGCGACGGTGCTGTCCGGTAACTCCTACCCGGCCTATAAAACCTGGTACCTCGACCTGATGATCGCCTGGCACGAGGCCGACCCCGTTTCGGCCAAAGAGACGGCCCGGAACGACTCCATCTACAAAATCCAGAACAACCGCAACCCGTATATCGACCATCCTGAATATGTTACCCTGGTATGGGAGCCTGACAGTG
>CAYLVY010000155.1:0-7506 GCA_964387205.1 uncultured Draconibacterium sp. | reverse complement strand
GGCCGGGGCATCGTAGGTGACCACGTTTTCACCCTCCTTCATCGCACTGATGTATTTATCCATCAGCGGTCGCATGAAATTCCGGAAAAGCTCATCGGCTTCCTTCCCCCAGAATGGTTTCATTATGGCAAGAAACCACGGGGAGGAGATCCACCGTATCTTCTTCAGGTAAACGCAAAAGTCCTCGGTAAACTGTCTGACCTTCTCCGCCGATTCAAATACCCTGACATTGACATCGGAGGGGGGCAGTCCCATCGGCGCTGTCCTGGCCGCTTCCACCACCTTATCTATCAAGGCTCTGTCAACAGTCGTTCTTTTAAATTTCCGGATACTTCTGCGCCGGAGCATCAGGTTCAGGAGCGAATCAAAGCCGGCAGCCTGCTCCCTGCCGGGAAGGGGTAACAAGTCCTCTCGTGAAATGAACCTGCCGGATATGGTGATGGCGTCGTCAGGACAAACGGCCATGCACTGGCCGCAACCGATGCATCCGAAGATTCCCTTGCCGGAAGGGATTGCTTTTCCGTCGTGCAACGCGAGGCTGAGATCACTGCACACGGCCACGCACTTGCCGCATCCTTTACATTTTTCAGGATCGACAGTGATGATCCCCGCTTGTTTGGTTCTTGAGGTGGGAATGGCCATAAGTGGTTGTTTCAGGGATCAAATATAGAGAAATTTTCAATGTTTCTGTGCGCCGACATTAAATGGCAGCTTTATTTTCTTACAGATCAGTTGCACCGCCCACTCGCCCGATTGGGCGGCAGCACAAAGGGTTCCGACAGGGCGCTTTTCTTCATTTCGCGGCACATCTTACGGATCGGTCGCTCTTCGTCGGTCTCCATGTCGAGTTGGTCCCTCTCCCAACGGTCGATGTCGGCGTAAATAAAAAATGTATTGCCCTCTTTATCAATGATCTGAGAATGGATTTCATGGTTGATGACTTCGGTGGTGCTGTTCAGTACTCCGGTTTTCTTCCGGATGTATTGAAAGGCCCCCCGCGAAGTACAACCAACCCCGAAAATGATAGAACTTATTGCCATATTAATGGCGCCGTACTAAAAGGGGCACGTCGGGAATTTTCTATAAATGAGTCAGCCGTTTGCTGACGGCTTTGACAGCCTCTTTTTAAGTATCGGGAGGGACTTATCCAGTCATGGGTCGAAAACAAAGACCTCCTCAATGGTGCTTTTCAACACCCTGGAAATGTCGTAGGCCAGTTTCAGGGAAGGGTTGTATTTCCCCTTTTCAAGAAAAACGATGGTTTCACGCCGTACCCCAACCTTTTTCGCCAGCTCCTCCTGGGTCAGGTCGTGGCGCGCCCGCAACTCCCTGATCCGGTTATTCATTGCGCAATCCTCTTATTTTAAAGAAGATGACCAATATCACCCATGCAACGGCCATCGACAAGATACCGGTGCCTAACAGCACCTCCGTGTCCATGGTCACCCGGTCATTGATCACGATCATCGCCACCCAGATGTACAGCGAAATGTAAAAAGAGAGCGAGGATGCTTTCTGCAGGATTTTCTTCGACAGTTCATCTTCGGCCGGTTCACCCCGATTCACGCTTTTCGCACGGGTGAAAAGAATGTACAGGGCAAAAGCCACAATCAGCAGGATTACCGCAAACTGCCATACCTCCGCCGTTTGCAGGCCACTGCCCGAATTCATGAACCAAAACAGGGTTGTTCCGAGCACCAGCACCGAAACTACCAGAAGGGGAATGATCTTTTTCATTGTTTATTATGTTAGATGTGATGCAAATATAACATAATATTAGAAATATATAACATAATGTTCGATAAAAATAACAATTTGCCGGATAAACGGCTATCTCGAACCGCTGAAAAAGCGCAGGAGGACCTGATCGATGAAAAAGGTGACGAGGACGATGAGGACAGCACCGACGATGATCTGCCAGTGATCGGCGGCCAGGCGGAGGTATGAAGGGAAGGCATCCTTTAGCGGAAGGAACAGGAAACCGGCAAGCACAGCGAGAGAACCAACCACCAGGGCGGTTTTCATGCCGAATTCTGTCAGCAGTTCCTTCAGGGCCATTTTTCGCTCCCAGCGGCTGACGACCAGGCTGGAAAAGTCGGGCGGCATTGCTTCATCCGGTTGTTGTGCCAACGCTTCGAGGATGAAGTTGTCCAGCCGATCTGATTTTTTGCTTTCGTCTTCCATGATCACAAAATTACACATTACCTGTTTTCAAACAAAACATTGTCAATATCCGGGACGAGTTGCACCATTTTTTCCCGGATCATCCCGCGGGCCCGGTTCAGGTAGCTTTTCACGGTTCCCTCCGGCATCCCGGTGGTCTTTTCGATTTCCCGGTAGGAGAAACCCTCGAGGTGATACAGCGTCACTACCGTACGGTATTGTACCGGTAATGAACCGATGATCCGGTGTACCATGTTTTTTAATTCCTGCCGGTCGAACCGGTCGGTTGCCGGCTGTTCAACCCTGTGGTGGGCCAGCGGATCGAGGCTCTCCATTGTTACCATGATCTCCTTTCCGCGCTTACGGAGATAATCGACACAGATATTATAGGTGATGGAGCCTATCCAGGTGGAGAGCTTTGCATCGCCCCTGAACTTTGCCGCATCCCTGAAAACCCGGAAAAATACTTCCTGGCAGATGTCCTCGGCATCCTCACGCTGGTTCAGCATGCGCAACACCATATGCCACACCAGGTTCCGGTATTTATCCACCAGGAACCGGCAGGCGTGTCCGTTACCCGCTATGACCCGGGCTATCAGGGTCGCATCGTCCATTATTTCATTGGTCGCATATTTCGCCGAAAGGTTGCAATATTCTGAAAGAAAAAAAGTGGGCCATTCCTGCAACCTTTTTCTTCCGTTTACGACTACTTGATCAAACATCTAACATTTAAAATTCAATTATTATGAACGAAGTATTTGTCATCGCAGCGGTTTTTGCCGGAATTTACATGGTCATCAAGGTCTTCACCGACTTTCTGCTGAAACGCAAGATCATAAAGAGCGGTCACCTCGACAAGGCAGGCATTCTCGAGCCGATGCCGGCCTCCTCCTCCGAGAAAAACCATTATCCAACACTAAAGTGGGGCCTGGTAGCCCTGATGGCAGGTGCCGGCCTGATCCTGATCGAGTTTCTGGCACGGTATGGTACGATCAGGCTGGACGATGGCTACGACTCATTCCTCCCGTTCGGGATCGAACTGGTCTTCATCTCCGCCGGCTTTCTGATCTATTTTCTGATTATCAATACGAAGAAACTGCAGTAAATGTTGTTCAGAATTTTTGCAGCATTTCTTGTTACAGATTTTTATTCTAACGCAAACAGCAGGTAGAATATAATGGCCACGGTAATATTACTTTTGAACGATTATTTTGCAAACAGAATAAACGTCATTCCTCCGGTGAAGAAGGAAATATATTCCCGGGGAATGCCCCGCGATATCGATCTCAACAATGTTTTGATTAGTAATATGAAGTTCTTTGATCATTTCTCCTGTTACATTAAAGATTTGAAGGGTTCCCGAATAATTTTGACAGGATTCATGGATAACGATCCGGAAGTTACCGGGGTTAGGGTTGGGAACGATCAATAATTTGTCCAAACAATCTTGTTTTATTTTCAGGGATGCTGATATTTCATTGTTCTGATGCATTTCATTAGAGATCATCGGGGAGGGCTGGCAGTAATTTCCATCCGGATTGATGTGGGCATGAAGGTAACCACCGGTTTCGATTTTTGTCCCATTTTGCAGGAAAATGTTCAATCCGGCAGCAAGCTGCGCTGATCCGCCGTCTTCGACTATGAAGTCGTTGACAGTGATGGTTTGGGTGGCGCCAAAACAGTGCTCACTGGTTGAATTATTAAGGGTAACATTGCTTATTGTAATATTCGGCAGGTAGGGGCCACTAAATATTTTTATCCCTTTTAGCGAAATGAAATTCGGATTGCCTTTTGAACCGTCGTTGTACACCATGATTTTGATATAACGTGTTGTAGCATTGACTGTGAAAGTTGTCGGGGAGGAGATATACGAACTGTAATTTGTTCCGCTTTCCACTGCAGATTTCGGTAAAAAGATATTCCAGGCAGAATCGTTTGCAGGAGGACTTGTACTCCCCGTTTCGGGGTGCAGAGCTAAGGCAATGTGGGTGGTTTTCCCATCCCCAAACATCTGAAAAACACTGATATCCTGAATAGCCCGTATCTGTTTCAGGTCAACGACAAGGATGCCGTAGCTTATCCCTGCACTGGTGTTGTACCACTTGCTTCCGGTGGTGGAACTCCCGCCTATATTTGACCATCTGTCAGGATCGTTTTTATATATGCCCTGGTCATAGAGCGACTGGGGCGCCTGGTAGGTTCCTGTCCATTGGGTCAGATTGGTGGTGAAAGGATTGGCATTGCTGCCTGTAATCTGAACAGGGAGTGCTTCGGGTGCTGTGTTTGAGGGGCCGCAGCGAACAATATTGATGGTAGGGTCGGCAGGAGGGTCTGTAAGGAAAGTGAGTTGGTTTCCATATCCTGTTCCGGTGGTATTGGTGGCGTAGGCCCTGATGTAGTACGTCATGGAGGGTACCAGTCCTGAAATAGAACTTGTAAACTCTTCTACTCCGGGGCCTTCATCGGTCAGGCTGTTCAGGATAGTCGGATTTGGTAAGGTACTCCAGCAGAATCCCCGTGAGATAATGGTTGAATTGCCGTCAAAAATCACATTTCCTGCCCCAATGGCCGAAGTAGCAGTAATTGATGTGATTTCGGTCGTGGTTACCAGAGGAAGTTGCAAGCCATTGGGCTGTTGCCAGAAAAGGAACGGGTATCCGTTGTTGTAAAGACAGGCATGGTCGTTTCGCCAGGTATCCGGGAAATCCCATCCCGCATAAGCACCATCTCCATAAGGGTATGTCATGGCATCAGTCGTTTTACCCGTAGCTCCGTTTCCCGATATTTGACCGGAAGTGTTCATGTCGAAGTAATTATCGGTCATCACCATATAGGATCCGGTGACGAAATTCCCGGTAAACCCTTTACCTTCAATGTTAACTCCGTCCGATGTTTTCACACTTCCGGTCGAGAAACAATTAAGTATTTTACTATTATCATTTAATCCGCAAAACCCGCCCATTGCTGCATTTACCCCGCCAGTCCTCGTTAAATTCCCGCGGCTGTAGCAATTTGCAATCCGGGTATCGTAATAAATTTTCCCAATCAAACCACCGCCATTTGATCCGGAAAGGCTGATATTTCCGAGAGCATAGCTGGTTTCGACGCTGCTCCCGGTGGTAGCATTCCCAATCAAACCACCGGTTTCCGATGTGCCGGTAACACTACCGGTGGCAAAACTCTTTAGAACCGATCCTCTGCAATAGCCGATCAGCCCTCCTGAAGTACTGCCTCCATAGACCGTTGCGTTACTGTGACATCCACTTATTATTGCAGAAACATTACTGAAATATCCGACCAATCCGCCTGTGTATAAAGATCCGGTTACAGAACCGCTGGTATGACAGTTTCGTAAGGTCGAACGGCTATATCCGGCAAGGCCTCCCGTGTAGAAAGCCCCTTGCACGGTTCCATGGACGTAACAGTAATTTATTAATGAACCGGTAGAGAGATAGCCGATCAGGCCTCCACAATTATGACCTCCGGCAATACTGACATTTTCAAGTCCCAGGTTGATGATTTGCGAACTTTCCGCGTAACCGAAAAGTCCTTGGTAATGTGTGTTCCGATTGATGTTTAATCCTGAAATCTTTTTCCCGTTTCCATCAAACTGCCCCATGAATTTATCGGTATTGTTACCGATAGGGATCCATCCCTGACCGAAATAGTAATAGTCGCCACCGGGCAAGCATTCCGTTGTTAAATCAATATCATTCATTAATTTGAAGTAAACATCGTTTTGATTGAGATAATTTCGCACACAGTTTAGTTGATGGTGGTTGGTGATCAGATATGGATCGCCTATGTATCCGGTGCCTTCGGCAAAGAGGGTGACATTAACCGAATTTGATGGAATAGAGGGTGTTGAATTGAAGTAAGCGATCACATGATAGGTATAATTCATCCCGTGAAACACACTGGAATCCACGTAAGCTGACTGGGAAAGCATATTAAAAGTCAAGAGTTGGTTGTCGCGAAAAACACGATAACCGGTAGGTTCTTCTCCAATCGGGGCAATCCAGTCAAGAAGTACACGATAATCATTGGCAGATGCTGTGAGGTTTCTTGGTGGTGAGTAGATGCCCTCCTGCATCAATTCGGGGTAACAATAGTTTTCATTGATATTCCAAACATGATTGAAGTCCCACCCCCCATATGTATCTTCAAGGTACATTTCGGCTGTTGTCCTGCCTTCAGCGCCGGTTCCGTAAGACAGGCCTGAGGTATTCATATCGAAATAGTTTCCCTTCATCGATATGTAATCTCCGGTTATAAAACTTCCAGCGAATCCTTTTCCTTCGATATTGACCCCAGCGGATGTTTTTACACTTCCGGTGGCATAGCTGTGGTTTATTATGCTGTTTTCGTTTTGTCCGCAAAAGGCGCCGAACGAAGTATCATTCCCGTTGCTGCGGATCACGTTACCCCGGGCATAGCAATTGTTTATGTATGATTTTCCTTTTATTTTGCCGATCAGACCTCCTGCATTATCTCCATTTGCCTGAACACTACCAAGACTGTAACATGCGTTCACAGTTGCTGAGACATGGGTCGTTCCGATAAGCCCTCCAACTTCCGACCCTCCGCTGACATTTCCCGATGCATGGCAATTGGTCAAGGATCCGTTGCCATATCCGGCAAACCCGCCAATATATGTTCCGGAAAAACCGGTAACGGTGCTCTCGCTCGATGAATTGGTTGCGGAAGCACCGTTGGAAGACATATCCCCCGAAATACCCCCTATATATTGGGACCCGGAAACCGTACCCGATGAATGACAGTTTTTTATATTGGATTGTTGTTCTCCGACAATTCCGCCAATTCTCCAGGTGCCTGAAATGCTTCCCGAAACCTGGCAGTTGATGATTAAACCCGAAGCCTGGATACCGGTAATACCCCCGCACCCAATGGTTCCTGTAATGTTTACGTTTTCAAGTTCCAAATCCTGGATAATGGCGTTTTGAAGGTATCCGAACAAACCTTGGTTATTGGCAATCCTGTTGATTTGTAACCCGGTGATCTTTTTTCCGTTACCGTAAAATTTCCCACTGAAAGCGTTGAGAGAAGAGCTTCCGACAGGTATCCATCCTTGCCCGAAGTTGTAAAATTCACCACCCGGGGCACATGATGCAGTCAGGTCAATGTCGTTCAACAGGATAAAGCTGGCGGAATTATCATTCAGGTAATTTCTCATGCAGTTCAATTGTGCCGGGATTGCGATCTGATATGGATTAAAAGCGGATCCTGTCCCTCCGGAAAAACGTGTAACCGTAACAGAATTGGAGGGAATCGACAACTCCTGATCATAAAGAGCAACTACATAATAGGAGTAACTCATTCCGT
>CAYLVY010000154.1:5280-7619 GCA_964387205.1 uncultured Draconibacterium sp. | reverse complement strand
TTAATCCTGAGCCAGGATCAAACTCTCCATAGTAAAAGGAAAATTTAATCTTTTTCAGGTTTATCTATTACCAAAGAATTAACAAGTTAATTTCTGGGATATTTGCTACTACATTTACTTCAGTCTTTCAAAGAACTTTTATTTCTTTCCCTCGCAGATCGTATGCTCTGTTTTGGGACTGCAAAATTACAACCTTTTTCATTACTACCAAACTTTTTTTTCGAAAAATTAAAGTTTTTTTCACCCTCACCGGTCGCCTGCAGTCATCTTCCCAAAGAACGTCGTAATGGGAGTGCAAAAGTACTAAGGATTTTCATTCTACCAAATCTTTTTTTCCTAAAAATTGAAAAAAATAGAAGAAAATCCTTATGTGCCTGACTATCAGTTGTAAAAATCATCACTTTTTTTTGTAGATTTGCATCTCCTAATACTGGTTACTATGAAACCCTGGTCTTCAACCCTCCGATTTACATGGCTAATCCTGTTCCTCCTCCTCCATACCTTATTATATATACCCGTGGTATTTGCACAAAAATCACCGGAAATCAACCTTTCCGATACCAAAGAACCTTTCCTCAGGCGTATCTCCATTGGCGGAAACCTTGGTTTTCAGGTCGGTAATATCACCGGCATCAATGTTGCCCCGCAGATAACCTGCCGGGTTGTCGACCACCTTCATGTGGGAACCAGGTTTATATATCAGTATTTCAGTTATAAAGATTATTACTTCGACCTCGCCGCCCGCGAATACCTCTCCTATAAATCCAATGTTTTCGGGGGCGGGCTCTTCTCCAGATACTACCTGAGCGGCTTCTTCGACAATATTCTGGGCAATATATTCGCCCACGCGGAATATGAATACCTCTTCTACCGCAGGCCCTATAGCCTTTCAAGCGATGCTGACGCCACTATTGAAGATTTTTACGGAAACAGGTATAAGAAAAGCGACCAATCGGTGGAAGTCAACAGCTTCTTTGTGGGCGGCGGATTCCGGCAACCGGTCGGTAACCGGGTTTCGTTCGACCTCCTTGTGCTGTTTAACCTTAATGATACATTCAACTCACCCTATACCAATCCAATCTTCAGACTGGGTGTGAGTGTCGGGTTGTAACGACCGGATATAATTGAAAATCCGGGTCAGACAGACCGGAGGATTTCCAGCGTCAAATCCCAAAACTTCTTAGTCGTGTCAATGTCCAGCCGTTCATCGGGGGAATGGGCCCCTTTGATCGTCGGGCCGAAAGATACCATATCCATCCCCGGATATATTGCCCCTACCAACCCGCACTCCAGACCGGCATGTATGGCCAGCACCTCGGGTTTGGTATTGAATAACCTTTCGTACGCATCTGTCGTGGTCTTCAGAATAGCTGAACCCGGATCCGGTTTCCAGCCGGGATATCCGGACGAGTGCTCCACATCAGCCTGCAAAAGATAAAAAACACTGGCCACCATATCGCAGATATCCTTTTTGGCCGATTCCGAAGAACTGCGCTGGCTCGTGGTAATGACGATCTTCTTCTCCCTGAACCTGACCGACGCCAGATTGGTGGATGTTTCCACAAAACCCGGTATTTCCTGCGACATGGCGATGACGCCGTGCGGACAGGCATACAGTGCATCCAGCAGATCGGCCTGAAGGGTCTCATCCAGCACCTGGGCCGGTAAGGCCACAGGTTCGAGGGTAAACGATAGTTCAGGTTCCGTTACCCTGTACTCCTCCCGGACCTCTTCCGCAAATTTCTTCGCGTAATCATTCAGGTCTTTCTCCAGGTCGCGGTGTACCGTGAAAATCGCGAATGCCTCCCTGGCGATGGCATTGCGAAGGTTGCCCGCGTTCAGATCGGCCAGGGCAATTTCAAACGATTCCTGGGCATTCCAAAGAAACCGGTTCATCAGTTTTACTGCATTTCCCAGCCCCTTGTGAATGTCATCCCCGGAATGGCCTCCTTTCAGGCCTTTCAGCGATGCACGGAATGCAGTATGATGTTCAGGGACATCCTCCGTCTCAAGCGAAAGCGTGGCTACCGTGTCTTTTCCTCCGGCACATCCGATAAAGATCTGGCCTTCGTCCTCAGAATCAAGGTTTAGCAATATCCTTCCTTTTAAAAATCCTGGTTTCAGGGCAAATGCCCCGGTCAGTCCCGTCTCTTCATCCATGGTAAACAAAGCTTCCAGCGGGCCGTGCGGGATCTTGTCCGACTCCAGGATGGCCAGTGTAGCCGCGATCCCGATGCCATCATCCGCGCCCAGGGTCGTACCGGTGGCTTTGATCCATGCTCCTTCTATCCTGGGAAGGATCGGTTCGGTGTCGAAATCATGCTCCACATCACTGTTCT
>CAYLVY010000154.1:3634-5270 GCA_964387205.1 uncultured Draconibacterium sp. | reverse complement strand
CACATACCATATCCATATGGCTCTGTAATATAACCCAGGGACGGTTTTCGTATCCGGGTGCAGCGGGTTTGCGTATCAAAACATTGCCTGTTTCATCTTTTTCATGCTCCAGTTGATGCTTTTCAGCAAAGGCACAAAGATAGGCTGCAATCTTCTCTTCCTTGCGGGATGGTCTGGGGATCTGACATATCTCCAGGAAATAGTGCCACAACCTTTCCGGTTGGAGCTTTGCGATCTCTTGTGACATAATGAACATTTTACAAATAACGAGAGGCCAAAAATATCAAAATTCGCATTCTGGCGGGATATTTTTTTACTTTTACGAAAAAAAAGCGACAGAAATGAAGTTTCGGTTTAGCGGGTTCAGGTTTCTACGGGGACTTACCTTCAGGTTTAGTCTTTTCTTCCTCCTGTCGTTCCTTTTAACGCTCTTTATCCCGATCGTCATCGGGGTCGTGGCATCGATGGCTATGCTGGTTTTATATGCCCGGAATGAAACCACTATCAGGACCGACCAGACAGTGTCCAGTATCGGGAAAGCCCTGTTGCCTACCGAACTGGTACCTCAGACCCTGGTACAGGCCCTGGAAAACCCCAATATTTCCTTTCAGGACATCAAGCGTATTACCGCCGATTTTGTGGTGCACGATACCTCAGTTTTCGGTACCTGTCTCGCCTTTGAACCCAATACCAATGACCCGGATGCATACTGGAACGCTTTCTATCTGTCTGAAAAGGATGGAAAACTGGAGCCGAAGAACCTGGGCGGGGAGCAATACGATTATTTCAAAATGGACTGGTACCGGTTGCCGAAACTCCTTGGCCGTCCTGTTTGGACTGAGCCCTATTTCGATTCCGGAGGGGGGGATGCCCTGATGTGTACCTATTCCACTCCTTTTTACAGCACCGATGGTGGTATCCGGAAATTTGCCGGAGTGCTGACCATGGATGTTTCGCTCGAGCAATTCGACCGGATGGTCAAAAAGGTCAGCGTTTTTGAAACCGGTTATGGCTTTCTGGTCTCCAGGGAAGGCCAGATCATCTCTGCCCCGGTGAAGGAACTGGATAACAAGAATCTTATCGACGTGGTGGTGGCAGGCAAGGGAAAAAAATCCCTCGAGGCGATCCGCATAATGCTGAATGGCGAAAGCGACTTCACCGATCTGGACGGCCTGGGTTTAAGAAAGGTGCAAAGTTACATCAGCTTTGCACCGGTGGGAAAAACCGGATGGGCGTTTGGCGTGGTTTTTCCTGAAAAGGAGCTGTTTAAGAATATGTTCCTTTTCCTTAAGTTAATGGGATGGATGTGGGGAGTATGTATCTTATTGCTGCTGCTGACCACCATCTGGATCACCCGGCGACTGACCAGGCCTTTAGGCAGATTGGTAGAGGCAACCAGGAAGGTTGGTCAGGGCGATTTTAATGCAGAATTGCCGAAAAGAAAGTCAAAAGATGAGGTGGCGCAACTGACCAATGCGTTCAGTACGATGCAGGAGGAGTTGCGATCATACATGATCAATCTCGAGGCTACCACCAGCGCCAAGGAAAAGATAGAAAGCGAACTTAAAGTTGCCCAGCAGATCCAGGTCGGTATGTTGCCCCGGGGTTTTAAAACACCCGGGAACTGGGAGATATT
>CAYLVY010000154.1:0-3624 GCA_964387205.1 uncultured Draconibacterium sp. | reverse complement strand
TTGCTACCCTAGAGGATGCAAAGGCTGTCGGAGGCGATCTTTACGATTACTTCAATACCGATGAAAACCATATGTGCATCGCCATTGGAGATGTGGCAGGTAAAGGCGTTCCTGCTTCCCTGTTTATGATGGTGACCCGGACCCTGCTGCGGGCCAAAGCTAAACCGGGGCAGAAACCCGGAGAACTGATGGCCAGCATCAACGCCGAGTTGTGCCAGGATAACCCCAGTGACATGTTTGTGACCTTTTTCATTGGCATCGTGAACCTGACGAACGGGGTCATGGAATTCTGCAATGCCGGACACAATTATCCTTATATCATCGAAAACAGTGGTGCCGTCCGGCAATTAAAGGTCAGAAACGGAATCCCCCTCGGGGTTTTCGGTGATACGCCTTATGAAACCTCCGTTTATACTTTCAGGCCAAATGAGATACTGGTGGTGACTACCGACGGGATCACCGACGCCCTCAGTTCCACCAACGATTTTTACGGTGAGGCTCAGTTGGCGGCCGCCCTGGCTTCCCTGGCCCATAAGGATACGAGATCGCTCACCGAATTGCTGATCGCTGAGGTAAAGCGGTTTTCCAGCGGAGCCGAACAGGCCGATGATATTACCATTCTCACCCTTCAATATAAGGACAAACACTTTAAACCTGACCAGACGATGAAATCGGATTCCCTCATCCTGAAAAATGAAGTAACGGAACTGGAGAAAATTGCCCTCAAACTGGAAGAGTTGTCGGAGATTTGGATGCTGCCGCCGAGGGTGGTCATGGAGATAAACCTTGCGCTGGAGGAACTCTTCTCCAATGTGGTTTTTTATGCTTTCAACGATGGAAAGGAGCACCTCATCCGGGTAGACTTTAGTATGACTGGCCCCGATACCATTATGCTTACCATTGAGGATGACGGCCAGCCATTTAATCTCCTGGAAAAACCTGCAACGGATACCATTGATCTCCCTCTCGAGCAACGGCCTGTCGGCGGACTGGGCATTCATCTTGTGAAAGAAATGATGACCAACGTGGAGTACCGCCGTGAAAACGGGCATAATATTGTAACTTTGACCAGAAAATTTTAACCAAAACACTTACCGGACAACTATGGAAATACTTGAAACCCCCAAGGAAAAGTGCCTGATCATCGGCATTCGCGGCCGATTGGATACCACTAATTATGCCCAGTTGGAAAAAAGACTGATGGAATTGATTGACGGAGGGCAGCATAACCTTCTGGTAGATTGCAGGGAGATGGATTATGTGAGCAGCAGCGGCCTCAGGATCCTGCTGATGGCATTGAAGAAAATAACCACATTGAAAGGTAATTTTCTTCTCAGCGGCCTGCAGGAAAACATTCGTGAGATTTTTGAAATATCGGGCTTTACCAGCATATTTAAAATCTATCCGGATACCGGTGAAGCCCTGAAGGCTCTCTGATGCTTCACTATATACATTACCCCGACCCGAATGATCCGGAGATGGTGAACCGTCTCCGGTCGCTGAAAAATTGTCCGGGAATTTGTTTTTTCATGGACATCAATAAATCAACCGACCTGAAATACCAGGGCGGGTTGGCCGACTGGGGAAGAAAACTGAACAATACCTTCAACTATCTGATTTATGCCAACCATTTTGAACCCTATGTAGTGAAAGGGATTGGTGATGAGATCATGTTGTATATCCCGGACGGGGATATGGTGTTGGGCGGGGAGAAAGCCGGTCCGTTTTCGGTACTGGAGGATATCTATTCAGCCCTTTTTCTGATCCGGAACCATCCTGACCCTGATCTCTTTCTCCAATGCAAGGTGGCTATTCACTATTGTACCGAGGTTTACAATATCACCTTTTTTAAAGGGGCCAATGATTATTATGGAAGCGATATCGACCTTACGGCCCGATTGATGAGCAAGGCAAGGGAAAACAGGATTGTGCTCAGTGAGAGCTACTATCTAAAGGTGGTCCGGGACCTTAAAGATCGGTCTTTTTCTTTAGATTCCGGATGCCTTCCGCTGGTCAGCGGCCCATGCGAGGAGATTTTCCGCGGAGTGCCCGTTTTTACAACGTATCGATGTATCGATGTATGATCAACCTGTCTTATTCCCTGTTTTTTAAATTCTGATGCAATGGTATATTTTTTATTGATTGTGACTGCCATGCTCAGCGGCGCGGCATTTTTCCTCCTTCGCGGGGATTTCCGGCGTCAGTTGAAGTTCCTCCTGGCTTTCAGCGGTGCATTTCTGATCGGGATCACCTTTATGGGTCTGATACCGGTAGTATTTGCCCATGCCGGCCGCATGATGGGTCTGTTTGTGCTCATCGGCTTTCTGTTGCAGGTGGCCCTGGAGATGATCACCGGAGGGGCGGAGCACGGGCATGGCCATCATCACGACAAGACTACGGTGGTGTCGCCATTCCTGCTGCTGGTGGGTTTATCGGTCCATGCTTTTCTGGAAGGGATGCCGATAACCGGACGCTTCGATGCCGAGTTGCAGCAAACCCTGGTCACGGGCATTATCATACACAATATCCCTATTGCCCTCACCCTGGTCGGATTATTCCTGCATTACGGGTGCAGCCGTTTGAAAACCATGGTTTACCTGTTTATTTTTGCATTGATGACCCCCCTCGGTTCACTGTTCAGTCATTTTCTTGACCATACTGTGGTGGCCAGCATGGAGCATTATTTCAATTATATCCTGGCGATCGTGATCGGGATTTTTCTTCATGTTTCGACGACCATATTATTCGAGA
Source organism: uncultured Draconibacterium sp. (assembly GCA_964387205.1). GTDB lineage: Bacteria > Bacteroidota > Bacteroidia > Bacteroidales > FEN-979 > CAIVAT01. Next base: position 873 of record CAYLVY010000154.1, on the reverse strand, counting down.
CCGAGGAAAACCACCGCTATAACCTCTGGAAATTCCTGACGGTAATCCTTGGGCTGGCCATAGCTTTTCTGGTGGCAGGCGAGCATGTGCATGTACATTAATCATTTTTGCCTTGTACAAAGGAAAAGTTTTTTATCTTTGCACTCCCAAAAGTTCTTTATGCCCAGGTGGTGAAATTGGTAGACACGCTACTTTGAGGGGGTAGTGTCCATAGGATGTGCAAGTTCGAGTCTTGTCCTGGGCACCGAAACAAGAGTGAAACGCGAAGTGCAGGGTGTAGGAAAATGCATCCTGCACTTTGTTTTTTACATCAATACTAAAGGCCATCTGTTATTATTTTCATGGTCTCCTTTTTCTGGTATTCGCCCACCGTGTATTTCTACTCCTTGCTGAACTCTTTTGTAAACCGGAAAATCTCTGTGAGCAAATCGCAACTTGCTTTATATACCGGCAATTCCTGATGCAACCCCATATCTCAAAAAAAAAATCGATGGGGCAAGCCCCATACCCCCAAATTTTCAAATAGTCTAATAGTCAAATAGCCTAATCCCGTAAGCAACGCACAGAAAACCCGTTATTCTTGTTATTGTTGTTTCTGTTCACATTGCCATTGTTGTAGTTCATGTTCCGGTTCCAGGCATTGCTTGTATTGTTCTCGGTTGAACTCCACCAGTTACCGTTGTTGCCAAGGTTGTTGAACGTTCCATTGGTATTGCGGTTGCCTGCCGGGACGGACGTGAAAGTAACCACTTGGTTTGTCGCACCGGCATTTTCAGCCAATGCAATCTGTTATAGCTAACGCCAACCTGACTGACCTCACATCCAACTCCTCTCCAATCGGAGGCAAGTGTGGGGTCATTTGAATGCAAAAGG
>CAYLVY010000153.1:0-7680 GCA_964387205.1 uncultured Draconibacterium sp. | reverse complement strand
TTTGAGGTACGTTTTACCCAGGTACACAAAGAATTTTACGACCGGTTGAACGAACGGTTTCCTGATCTCACCCCCAACGAACGAAAACTCTGCGCCTTTCTCCGCCTCAATATGACCACGAAGGATATCGCCTCCATCACCCGCCAAAGCCCGCACAGCATCAATATGGCCCGGACCAGGCTGCGCAAAAGGATGAACCTTTCCGGTCGGGATGAAAACCTAATCGGTTTTCTCATAAATCTTTAATTTATCCGACTGTTAACCAGTGTTTTGCGATCACTGTATATAAATTGTGACAGTGAATTGCATGAGGTTATATGCAATGTGACCGGAAAAAGTTGTGCTCATCCGGGTTTGATCATATCCTTGCGCAATATTTTATTGTAGTGGAAGAAGAGGCCAGAACAAGGCTGGAAAGCGAGATCAAAATCCTGCGCAAACAAGGTCAGGAGGAGAATGAAGCACTTATCAGGATGATTGATGCGCTGAATAACCCTTCTTCCCAAAAGAACATGGAGACCACAATCAAAGATAAATCCAAACCGATACACCCCAATAACTTAAAATCCCAAATCATGAAGAAGTTATTCAGATACATTGCCGTTTTGTCGTTGCTTCTGACAACAGCAGAGGTATTCTCTGTTACGAATACCTGGAACGGTTCATCAGGCACAGCATGGACTACCGCCGCCAATTGGTCGTTGGGGCATGTACCCCTTCCAACCGAGGATGTGGTCATTCCATCCACTCCGGCCAACCAGCCCGTGTTAAATGGCGCTACGGGCATCTGCGACAACCTTACGGTCAATTCCGGCGCCACCTTAACCATCAATGCCGGCAGCACTACCAATGCCCAACTAACGGTGGGCGGTACCGCTACTTTTAACGGAGGATTGTCCCTTAGCGGTTACCTGACAAGAACCGCCAAACTGATCGCCACAAATGTTGTCTGGAATTCAACGTCAAGTCTTTACTGCTTAAGTGGTTCAAGATTTGAGGTGTCAGGCAACTGGACGTTCTCATCAGGCTCCTCGGTAGTGATGGGATTACATGGCTGGTTAACCTTTACCGGAACCGGCAATTCGACCATTACCAACAGCAGCAGCTCCAGTTCATTCGGCTCGGTAACCCTGGGAAAAACGGCAACAGCCACCACATCTTTCGGGGCTGCCTCCACGGCAACAGCAACATTCACAGGCACCCTCACCATTAATACGAACAATACGCTGGCCTGTGCAGCCGGCATTACCACCATTCTAAAGGCAAACCTTGTGAGCAACGGTCTTTTTCAATTCGATAACGGAACTGTAAGCCTTGAACAGGCATCCGGTACCCAGGAACTTCAGCTTGCAGCTACCGGCAACTATTTCAATACTCTGAAAATCAATTGCAGCGGTACGACGGTAACATTGAATAATTCGCTGAGCATGAAGGATGATCTGATCATCCAGGCCGGAACCCTTAACCCGCAGAACAACACTGTGAATGTGGCCGGCGACTGGTCCAACACGGTTGGCAACGCGGGATTTACTGAAGGTACCGGCCGGGTGGTCTTTAATGGGGGCAATTACCATCAGTATAGCTCGGCCGAGACCTATAACATTCTCGAGGTTAATAAAAGCGCTGGCGGTGCATTGAGAATGAACGGCACCAACGTTACCTGCTCGAAATATGACTGGACTGCGGGGGCAATAGATGTCCTTAACAATGGGACATTCACTGTCAGCAGCCAGCTGCTGGACAATGGCATTGCCGGCAACTTTTACCTCAACACCGGTTGTACGATCAATCTTACGAACCTTACGGGAAATATTGACCTTAAGGGGAACCTTTATATATATGGAGGAAACTTCAATGTTATTGGCGGCATAAACCCAAGCTGGTGGCCATACGGCGGGCATTCCTCCCTCACCATGAGCGGTGGCGTTCTCGATTTTGCTGACCAAAGTATCTCTGTTAAAACCGATGCAACCTATAGCTTTACGCACAACATCACCGGCGGAACCATTCGAACGGTAAAAAACTTCTCAAATAGCAGAAGTGATTTTACGCCAACCGCCGGCACCATTGAAATGTATGGCTCCACTGAATCTTCCCTGCTGGTGACCGCGGGAAATCTGTTTACACTCCGACTTAATAAAACAACAGGAACCACCGTCAATGTTGATGCCAGCGCCAACATCAACGGTGGTATGACGATCAATAGCGGAACGCTTCGAGTCAATAACAAAATCCTGACTGTTGGGGATGTTATTACCATCAACAGCGGCGGAATACTCTGGATGGATATGAACTCACAATTAAAGATCGGTGCGTCTAAAACTCTGACTGTAAATTCAGGAGGTATTTTACGTGTCGTTGGAACTGCTGGTAACGAGCCGGTGATTACCCGAAACGGATCGTCGGGATATTATGTGATCAATATATCCAGCGGGGGTACGATTGCTGCAAAATATGCATCATTTTATTACGTTGACCCGTTGAGGGTTTATTCGGGAGCCACCATCGAAGAAGCCAATCCGTTTAGCTATTGTAAATTCAGGTATACCCAATTTGGTATGCTTCGCATAGACAATTCCCAGAACCTCCTGATCAGGAACGTCGAATTCCTGACGCCAGCAACGGGCTACAATGTCTATAAATCGGTGAACAGCGGTTCGCTCGAATTCAAGGACGCATATGGTGATTATTCCGGCGCTGCGTATGAATCCGATCCTTTCAGCCGGGTTAACTGGACCGTCACACAACCCGGTCTCTGGACCGGCACTGCTTCAACGAGTTGGTCCAATCCCGACAACTGGGATGACCTGACCGTTCCGGTCGCCGGCACCAATGTAACCATTCCTGCTTCTGCCCCCAACATGCCGTTCCTGGATGCCGGTACCTGGGCGTGCAACAACCTGACGGTGAATGGCACGATAACCTTTGCAGGGGCGAACCTGACCGCCAATGGCAACCTCACGGTGAATGGCACGGTGGCCATGAACAATGCTTCCAGCCAATTTACTGTTGCGGGAGATGTAGCCTGGAACTCAGGCTCCACTGCCAACATCACGGCCAATGGTTTGATCCTTGTCAACGGCCACTGGAACTTCAATGCCGGGTCGAATGCCCAGTTGAACAACGGAAGAGTCTATTTCCAGGGCACGAGTGACAAATGGATCCGTTGCTATTCGGCCACAAGCAACTTCTATTCGGTGTATGTGACCAAGACCGGGGGCGCCCAGGCCGGCTTCAGCGATCTTTCTACCGAACCGATGGTCATCAAAGGAGAGTTGCGCATTTTTGCCAACGGAAAATTTGCTTCCGTTTGCGGTGCGGATGTGATCCTGCAAGGTAACCTCACAAGCGACGGAACCATGCAGTGCGACGCAGGGGCCTTTAAGCTCGACGGGGCGACCCAATCGATAAAACCCAACACCAGCGACTATTTCAATCACCTGGTCTTCAGCCAGACGGGAACGGCCAGTATCAACACGGCCAACACATCCGTTTTAAGGGTCAAAGGCAACCTGCACATTGACTCGGGTGTGTTTTCGGCCGGAAGCTGCACGATCGAGGTGGGGGGTGACTGGGACAACAACGTGGGCCCGGCGGCATTCGCCGAAGGAGGCAGCCGGGTTATTTTCAACGGTGGCAATTATCATCAATATATCAACCAGAGTGAGGATTTTGCAACCCTTGAGATCAACAAGGCATTGGGAGGCGCTTTACGGATTAGATTCAGTGCGGTTGTCAACACGGCAGCCTACGACTGGACTGCCGGCTCCCTGGATATGATATCGGGAAGCTTCACGGCCAGCACGCTGCTTGACGACGGCATTGCAGGGAACTTTTATGTCAATACCGGAGCAACCGTCACACTGGGCTTCTATGGCGGTATTCCTCACCTGAAGGGGAACCTTTACATATATGGCGGCACCCTGAACATCATCGCCGCAGTGGAAAGCCAGTGGCCGGGCAACGGAAATTCCTCCATCACCATGAACGGCGGCGCGACCAATGTGTATCCATACGGCATCGCGATCGTTTACAACGCCCCTTATACCTTCACCACCAATATTACCGGGGGAACCATCAGAACCGAAGGGTCGTTCTACAATGAACGCACTGATTTCAACCCGTCGGGAGGGAGCGTGGAATTGTATGGAAGCGAAAGCACCAGCATAAACAATTCTTCCGGTAGCTTCAGGGGGTTGACCATTAATAAACAATCCGATAGAACCGTCGCCCTGGAAACAAACGCCACAGTGAACGGGGTGCTGACCGTTCAGAGCGGCATTTTGCAAGCGAATACCATGACACTGACAACCGCGGATGATATTGCCGTAAACGAGGGCGGCACCCTTTGGATGGACCTGAATTCACAACTGAAGATCGCTCCGTCGAAAACCCTGAGTGTGAACTCCGGCGGAACACTGAAAGCCATAGGGGTATCGGAAATTCAAGCCGTCTTTAACCGCAACGGTGCATCAGGCTACTATTTTATTAATGTAAACAGTGGAGGGACCATCCTGGCTAAATGGGCCAGTTTTTATTACGTAAATCCTTTGCGGGTGCATGCCGGAGCAACCATTGACCCTGCCTATAACTTCGATTATTGCAAATTCCGCTATTGCAATACCGGCATGCTTCGCATTGACAATTCACAGGACCTGTTGATCCGGAATGTTGAATTTCTGGGCGCGGCAACCGGTTATAACGTGTATAAACCGGTGAACAGCGGGACGCTGAATTTCAGGGATGCCTACGGAGGTTTTTCGGGTCCGGCGTATGAGAACGATCCCTACAACCGGATTTCCTGGACCGTTTCCCAACCTGGCCTGTGGACCGGCGCTGTTTCGACCGACTGGAATACAGCAGGCAACTGGGATGATCTTTCCGTACCTAATTCTTCTACAAATGTTGTGATCCCGGCAAGCGCTCCAAATATGCCCTTTGTTAATTCAGCTACTGCGATATTGGTAAATAGTTTAAGCGTATCAGGCACGATAACGATCGATGCTGCAAATTTATTAACTTCGGGCAACTGCTCTATCAGCGGGTCTCTTGTGATGAGTTCGGATATCAGCGAATATGGTATTTTACAGGTACTGGGACATTTAACCTTTGAGTCGGGTTCAACCGCCAGCCTGACATCTTCATCAGACGTTAGTGCCATGCAAAATATAGTATTCAATTCAGGATCAAATGTGCAATTTCCTGATGGCAGGCTTGTATTTAGTGGTGATTTACCTGGTGAGATCATCAATCATTCCACGAATACCTTCATCCACAGGCTTATTGTCAGTAAAACGAATAATTCGGTTCAGTTTTCATCTTTTTCCTCTCAGGATTTCAGGGTGAATTATCTGGATTTATGGAGTGGGTCGTTCAGTACGGGGTTGTCTGGTGATTTTATCCTTCTTAAAGACCTTGATAACATGGGGGGGCAGATACTATGCAGTGAAGGGACTACTTTCAAACTTGATGGTATTAATCAATCGTTAAAGCTCAGGCCGGATGACACTTTCGGCGACCTTCTGTTCAGTCAGGCGGGCACTGCAAGTTTAAATACTGCGAACACTTCGGTTCTGAATGTTGCAGGAAACCTGGATATCGAATCCGGGGTATTTGATGCCACCGGTCTCACCATCAAAATCGCCGGAAACTGGGATAACAATGTCTCTCAGGGGGCATTTATTGAAAATGACAGCCGGGTGGTTTTTAACGGCAGCCTGCCCCAATTCTGTTCCACGGAGAATTTCCATATCCTTGAAATTGACAAGCCGACCGAATATCTCTATTTGCAAAACGAAAACATCATAACCTGCAATACCTATGATTGGACTAACCGGGGTATGTGGATCGCCGGGAATGCAACCTTTATTGCCAACGATCTGGCTGACAATGGCATTTCTGGATTTATCCATCTTTTTGATGGCTATGTAGAATTGCACCAGGATGCCGCTCAATCGGTTGACCTTCGCGGAGATCTGATGGTTTCCGGGGGAGAGTTCAAGGTTTTCGGCGGCAACGACCAGAGTGTCTGGGGAACCAATGGTAATGCCACTTTGACCATGGCTAATGGCGTTCTCGATTTTGTGGACCAGGGAATTACAATCCAGGATGCAGTGCCATACAGTTTTACTTCGACTATTTCAAACGGAAGCATCCGCACCCAAAAAGGTTTTACAGCACAATCACCCGGGTTTAATCCCACAGGAGGCGCAGTTGAGTTGTATGGCCCGCAGAACAGCATGGTTTTTGCAAGTAACGGAAGCGCATTTTACGATCTGATTATCAATAAACCTTCTGACCTGTCGACCAGGGCGACAATATTATCCTCGGTTGTAAAAAACAGGGTTATGGCGACCGAAGGCCTTGCAGAGGTTGGATTTGACCAGGTGCTCGAATGTTGGAGCAACATCGAGATCGCAGATGGCGGCTGGTTAGCAACCAATTCTTCGACCATTGGCATGAAAAACTTATCCTCCATAGTTGTTTATCCTAACGGACGACTTTCGTTGTATGGTTACGATGGGGCCATGAGTCGTGTGAAGGGAAGGGTACCCGGCGAACGTTATACTTTGAGTATACTGTCAGGAGGTAACCTCGAAGCATCTTTCACGATCTTTGAAGATTTGCCCGAACAGGGTGTTTACCTGGCTCCCGGGTCAATCGTTAATCCCTACTATTCCTTCACCAACTGCGAATTCCGCAACGGGATGAGCGGCCCGACAGCCCTGCTTACGGCCGACAGCGACCAGGACATCCTTATCGAAAACGCCGTTTTCCCGGCCAATACCTGGGAAGGCCAGTACAATGTGCGGAAGTTGGTGGATGCAGGAAGTGTAACTTTTTTAAACGCTACAGGCGGCTTTGCCGGCGATGCTTTTGAGAACGATCTGTTTAACCGGATTTTCTGGAGCAATGTACCGGTTAATCTGGAAGTCAATAATATAACCATCGGCACAGGAGTGGATTTTTGTTTCAACGCACAGCAAACGCTTACGGTGTCCGATTTTGGGGTTGACAATGGTGGAAGCGCCACTTTCATTGCCGGGAACAAGATCCGTATTCTGCCCTCCGCCTGGGTGCAACCCGGCGGGTATATGCATGCCTACATCACCACCTCAAATCAATATTGCGGAAGTCTTGAGGCGCCGCTGGTCGCCGTGGTCACTGGCGAAGAAGAACCAATCGTTTTGCCCGGGAGGGCATCGCAGCGATACACTATCTATCCGAACCCGACAACAGGTAATTTTACGCTTCTGCAGAAGGGCGATTGCCAGCCCGGGATTGTACAGGTTGAGATTTTTAACATGCATGGCGAGAAGATAATTTCAACCTCCTTTACAGGAGAAAGGAGCCACTCATTTGCACTGCAAGGTCTGGCCGATGGCCTCTGCTTTATCAGGATAACAGCAGGGGACCATGTAGAATCGTTAAAACTAATTATAACACGGTAACTGATCTTCAGGCTGGCCAATAACCTGTCTGAATATATATTGTGCTTACTGACCGAAAATCTAAACCGGCGAAACATCCTTTTAGGAAACCCCGGAGGTTTTCTTTAACAACTGGCGGGCCCAAAAGTGAATTTGCACAGAATTTGCAAAGAGGTTACTTTTGCAAAAAATTTAGCGGGGTAGCTCAGTTGGTTAGAGCGTCGGATTCATAACCCGGAGGTCTCGAGTT
>CAYLVY010000152.1:0-7748 GCA_964387205.1 uncultured Draconibacterium sp. | reverse complement strand
AAGTACCTGGCGCAATACTACCCGGTTGACCTGCTCATCATCAATTATAAGGATCTTTTCCATGTCGAATTTAATTCGGTTACTAATTACCTGATATTACCTCTCGCAAAGGTATAAAAATATTTCAATCGTAAAAAAATATTACAAATTAAGCGGAATAAGCAGCATTGATTAATTTTTTTTACAGTTAAAAATAATCAGTGACCAGGCGGTTGTCGGATATTCCATAGCTCAGGCGTCAAAAAAATGTATTTTTGCCACATGAAATTCAAATCCGCGGCGTTTCATCATTTCGGATGCAAAGTAAATTTCTCGGAGGCATCAGCCCTGACCGGGCGATTACAGGAAAGAGGGATCGAGATCAGGGATTTTCATGAAAAAGCAGACCTTTATGTCATCAGTACCTGTGTCGTTACCGCTGTTGCTGAAAAAAAATGTCGTGCGGCCATCAGGCAGGCACACCGACTGAATCCCGATGCAAGGATTGCCGTCATTGGTTGTTTTCCGGAACTGAAACCTGATGAACTGGCCAAAATGGAAGGTGTTGACCTGGTGCTCGGCCATTCAGCCAAGTTCAACCTTCTGGAAGAACTTGATCAGTTGGAAAACGGGGGATCATGTACTGCCCATTCGGGAAATGTCGATCATTTCATACCGGCATTCTCCTATGGGGACCGCACCCGCTCTTTCCTGAAAATTCAGGATGGCTGTGACTATTTCTGCAGTTACTGTACAATTCCGATGGCCCGTGGCAGGAGCCGAAGCGATACCATTCCCAACGTGGTCAGAAATGCCCGGGAAATCGCCGCCCGGGGTATTCAGGAAATCGTGCTGACCGGAGTGAATATCGGAGATTATGGCCGGCACACCGGTGAAAACCTTCTTCGACTCCTGCAACAACTGGATAATCTCAGGGAAGTGCCCCGCTTCAGGATATCCTCCATCGAACCCGATCTGCTTACTGATGAGATCATCCGGCTGGTTGCCGCCTCGGAAAGGTTTATGCCCCATTTTCATATCCCCATGCAATCGGGCTGCGACCATACCCTTAAAGCGATGCACCGCAAATATACTACCTCTCTCTATGCTTCCAGGGTGGAGATGATCCGTTCGCTTATGCCGCGCGCCTGCATCGCCGCGGATGTCATTGCCGGTTTTCCCGGTGAAACGGAAGAGCATTTTCTGGAAACCATGAGCTTCGTCAGGCAACTCGACATCTCCTATCTCCATGTCTTCACCTATTCGAAACGTGAAAACACACCGGCTGCGCGTTCTTCCGAACCTGTGAACGACCTGTTGAAAAAGCAGCGAAGTGATGCCCTGCACCATCTGTCGGAACTGAAGAAAAAACAGTTCTATCTTGATAACCAGGGAAGCCTGGTCAAAGTTTTGTTTGAATCATCCGATAACGATGGCTTCATGCATGGATTTTCCGAAAATTATATCAGGGTCGGAACACCCTACACCAAAACCCTGGTCAATACCATTGTTCCGCTCCGGCTGGAATATCCCGCTCCTGACGGCACTTACCATTACTTAATTCCGACGACATGATCCATCCCGAACACCTCACACGCCAGGTATGTGATCTGGCCAATGAAACCGGCAAGTTTCTGTTACAGGAGGTAAGCCGGATAAAAACCACCGATGTACGAAATAAAGGGATACACGATTTTGTGACTTATGTTGACCGTGAGTCCGAGCGCAGGATCGTGGAACGACTGCATACACTTCTGCCGGGAAGCGGTTTCATCGCCGAAGAAGATGGCAGCCTCTCTCCTGCCGATTACACCTGGGTCATTGATCCGCTGGATGGCACTACCAACTTCATCCATGGCGTTCCCCTTTATTGCATCAGCATTGCCCTGATGCACGGCGAAGAGACGCTGCTGGGCGTAATCCACGAACCTAACCTTGGGGAGATGTTTTACACCTGGAAGGGAGCATCTTCATACAGGAACGGAACAGCCGTAAATGTTTCCGCTACCCCGCTGATCAGGGATTCACTTTTTGCAACCGGGTTTCCTTATTACGACTACAACCGCCTCGATCAATACCTGGCCATTTTCCGGCATCTGCTCCAAAACAGCCGCGGCGCAAGGCGATTGGGTTCCGCTGCCGCCGACCTCGCTTATGTAGCCTGTGGACGCTATGATGGCTTTTACGAGTATGGCCTCCGTCCCTGGGACGTATGCGCAGGAGCACTTATCGTACAAAATGCTGGCGGAGTGGTCACCGATTTCATTGGCAGGCCCGGCCATATCTTCGGTAAACAGATCATCGCCACTAACGCCAACATCCATTCTGAATTTCTGAAACTATTCTCCGCATGGGACTCCGGAAACCCGCTCACTACATCAGTTGTTGCCTGACCATATTATTTCTGACCCTCGTCCATGGCGTCCATTCGCAAAAATCGAAACGTACCGTTGTCGCTGCTTCTCTTGCCGAGTCTATCCGGATAGATGGTATTCCCGATGAACCAGCATGGAACAAGGCTGAAATTGCCGGGGATTTTACCCAGGTCTATCCCTTCAATGGTCAAAAAGCCTCCTTCCCTTCCGAAGTCAGATTTTTATATGATAACAGTGGCCTGTACGTCAATGCAAAAATGGTTGATCCTTTTCCCGACAGTGTGCTTGCACAATTGGGTCTGAGGGATGCAACCAACCTGAATGCCGACTATTTTATGGTGGGATTCAGTCCGTTCAACGACGGAATTAATGCTTTTTGCTTTCAGGTGTATGCCTCCGATGTCCAGGCCGACTTTAAACTGTCAGGTTTGAACAATGCCCAGGACTATAGCTGGGACGCAGTATGGCTGAGCAAGGCAAAGATCATGGCCGATGGCTGGAGTGTTGAAATGAAGATTCCATACTCCGCCATTCGTTTTCCGACCGGGGAAACGAAAGACTGGGGGGTGAACTGTGAGCGTTATATCCGGCGGTATCGCGAATCGTCATCGTGGAACCCGGTCGATAACAAGGTTACAGGTCTCGTTAACCAAAGCGGACTGCTCACCGGCATCCGCAACCTCACCCCTCCGCTTCGCCTCTCCCTTACACCATATTTATCAGGGTACCTCCAGAACAGTGATTCCGATCCTGATTATAACTTTTCCTACAACTTCGGAGCCGATCTCAAATATGGGATCAATGAGAGTTTTACCCTTGATATGACGCTCATTCCTGATTTCGGCCAGGTAAAATCCGATGATATCATTTATAACTTTTCCCCGTTTGAAGTGCAATACACAGAGCGAAGGCAGTTTTTTACTGAAGGGACAGAACTATTCAGCAAAGGTGATATTTTCTATTCCCGGCGGATCGGATCCTTACCTGAAGGCTATAACCAGGTTAATGAACGCCTCGACTCCCATGAAGTTATCACTGATAATCCTGTCAATACCAAGCTCATCAATGCCACTAAATTGTCGGGCCGCACCTCCGGCGGATTAGGTATTGGACTCTTTAATGCCATATCGGGCAACACCTGGGCAACGGCAACTGATACTATCCAAAGCATCTCCCGGAAAATCCTTTCTCAGGGATTTACCAATTATAATATGCTGGTATTGGATCAAAATCTGAAGAATAACTCCTATATCGACTTTCTGAACACCAATTTCTACATGCCTACAGAAGGTTATATGGCCAATGTTTCGGGGACTGCCATGAAATTCGCCAACCAGGCATACACTCATGCCTTCAGTGGCAGCGGATTCATTAGTCAGAAATATCATAGCCATGCTCCCGGCGAATTTGGATATAGTTATAGTTGGTCAATGGCCAAAATTGCCGGAAACTTCCGCTGGGAATTCTCCCAATCACTGCAAACCGATCGATATGATCCCAATGACATGGGATACAATCCGAAAAACAATTTTTTCTCCAACGATATCATCCTGAAATACAACATTTACGATCCATTCTGGAAACTACTGACATGGTATAACAGCCTCGGGTTCGGTTATAACACCCTTGCCAGGGATCACCTCTTCACCTCCTTTTCGTTTTGGGGTTCCTCTTCGCTCACAACCGTGAAGCATCTTTCCATCGGCCTCAATACCAATATAGAACCGATGGATGGTTATGACTATTATGAGCCACGGGTAACAGGCAGAAAATACAGAACCCCTGCCTCCGGTAGCGCAGGGTTGTGGATTTCCACCGATTACCGGAAAAAATTCGCCATGGATTTTGATCTTAATGCCCACGTCGCACCCCGTAACCACACCACAGATTATGAGTTTGTAATCTCCCCCCGATATCGCATCAATGACCATTTATTCCTTGTCTACGAGATCACCCTGGAACGTTATCTGAACGATATTGGATATGTCGACCGGAAAAGCCTCCCGGATGGCAGCCTGAAAATTATATTCGGACGGCGGGACCGTCAGGTCTTTAGCAATGTTCTCGAAGCAAACTATATGATTCACAGCAATATGAGTTTTGACCTCCGGGCACGTCATTATTGGGTTACCGCCCCTTATCTCTCCTTTTATATACTTGAAAATGATGGTTCCCTCACCGACGGAGCCTATGAAGGTGATCCTGATGTGAACTCAAGCAGATTCAACCTCGATCTTGCCTACATTTGGAATTTCGCACCCGGCAGTCAGGTCTCAGTGGTATGGAAAAACCTGATCAAAACGAATAACAATGATCCCGGACTCGATTTTTTCGGCAACCTCAGGGATACGTTCGCTTCACATGCAGAAAACAGTTTTTCCATCAGGCTGCTCTATTATCTGGATGCTCTGTACCTGAAACGAAACCGGCATTCAGCTATTTCCAAAGATCGATCATATCCATCTGCTGATTATAAGCATTTTGGACAAAGATTTTAATCCTTGATGCTGATACGTCGATAATCAGATAAAGTGGGTTGCCCGTGCCGGATCCCCCGGTGAATCCGTGAAGTGTATCTGATGGAAAAACATCATCTGCCAGGCCGGCCACCAGGTAATGAATCCCGTCCAATGGTTGATGATGATAGCGATGGGGTGATGAAGAGAGTATAATATCCACGCCTCCTGGTGCCAGTTCTTCTCTGATCAGTCTTGAAAAATCGGGATCATCGGGGCAACCGGGGCAGCCCACGATCCGGTCGGTCATCACTATCTTCCATCGTTGCCGGCTCCGGGCAATATCCTGCCTGGCAAATTGATACTGGGGTGACGCAGGATCAAGAGGTAAATTTCTGCATAGGTACAAGACATGAAGATCCCCATAATCAATGGAATAAAAGCTGACGGAATTTGTTTCAGGTGAAGGATAATGGATATAGGAGCCGCTATCGCCACGGCTGCAGAAAAAAGGAGGCAATGCACTATAGTAGGGCACAAAACTGTGTAGATCCTTTGTCTCCTTTATTTGGGAATCCAACCCGTATGTTGAATTTGACAGGGGAGGCAAAAATCTGCTTCCGTAAAATATAACCATTGGGTTGGCATGGGCTGTATATTGCAGGGCCAGGGCAGCCCCCTGTGTTTTAACCGGAAAACCAGCCATCCAAACTGCCCTGAAGGGATCCCCGGGTTCCACAGCCGTGAAAAAGAAATATTCAGGACTGACGACTCCCCCCTGAAGGAGTGAATAACGATAACGGGTCATGGGGGTCAGGTTCAGGAGCCTGATCGTATGAAACCAGGTGGGTGTCGGAACTGAGGAAACATCGGCTGCAAGGGTAGCCGCTGTTCGTTCAGGATCGATACCATTACCAAAGACCACAGTCACCGAGTCTTCGGTATCGCATTCAACAATTACTGTCACGGCATGGGGCGTAACTGCCTGCAACCATGGGCCTGATAGTACGCGGGCCTGCATCAGTCCGGCCATCTGCATTGCTGCAATGATCATCAGGAACCTGTTCCCCATAATTTTGCAAATATAGCCGATTTCCTACTGCATAAATCTTACCTTTGGGCATGAAATCGTCTTTCCGGAACATCAGGACCGCCGTTGACCAATACATCCGCCTTCACCGGCTGGAAGGCTACAGGGATATTGCAGCTTTTACGGTGATCACACTGGCCATTCACTTTGGCTGGAGATTTTGGGAAAATAAACTTGGGTTATTTCCGGTACATTCGTTCATGGCGGGGCTCATGGATGGACTGGCCCGAAGTGTCATGGAACAGACCATCTGGCTGTGGAACAATTTGGCCGGTTATGGTGTCATTGCTGACGGCAAACTTGCCATTTTCCCCTCAGGATATGACATCCGTATCGGGCGCAGTTGCTCCGGTATGAAACAGATATGGCAGTTTATCCTCCTGATGGTTATTTTCCGTGGGCCCTGGAAACACAAAATGTGGTTTATCCCAATCGGTGCAATTCTGGTGCATGCCACCAATCTGCTGCGGATTTTCCTGACCGGTGTGCTTTCCATGAATCATCCGGAGTGGATGAAATTTGCGCACGATAACGTTTTACGGTGGCTCTTTTATCTAATTATTTGCGCTTTGTGGCTATATTGGTCCAAACGGGTTGCTCCCGTACAAACCGGCCATAGTTCTCCGCGACGCCTCCGAAACGGAGTTTAAAATCTCTGACACCGTATGGAATATCCGGGCGCCCGAGGCCCAGGAAATTAAAAACGGGCAAACCAAGTTTACCGGCAAGTTCGATGCCACCCCAAGTTGCCATCACCGATGGATAGAATTTCCTGTACTCAATATCCAGCCCACAGATGTACCACTCGATCAATGATTTGCCGGGTTCGATCAGACAAACGATCCCCCCTATTACTTTATGTTCGGCCAGGACAACCAGTATTTCTCCGGTGCCGCAACTCCGGCTACGGTGGAAAAAATCGAGAAAAGTCTGGCAGGATGGGAGTTTCTTATGGACTTTATGCACATACAGGGCCCGAAGAATGGAATAAAACTGCCTGACCCTGGCATCACTGCCGGCCGGTTCAACGGTAGCGCCATTCCCTTTTGCCTTCCGAATCTGCCGATGCCGGCATTTGCTCATCGACTGCCATACTTCCGTTTCGGAGATAATTGGTTTGACAAGGTTAAGATGGGGAAAAAACTGATAACCGGCAGATAAAAAAGCATCTGTTTCTTCACCCGAGTATGGAAAATTCCGGAATTCAACAAAGGGGACGAGGTCGTCGGCAAAGCGGTTAACCTCTCTGAGCAGGAGCCCGAGTGCAGTGATCCGGTCAGGGGTATCGGATAATAGTGGAGTTCCGTTAATCTGAAGGCGGAACGGACTGACGAGTTTTCCCCGATAGCGGCGCCGGTAATACAAATTGGCGACAAGAACACCGGCTATGTAATGTTGATAGCGGGCAACAAATATCAGGATATGGGAGTTTCCTTCGATTGCCGGTGGAGGGATAAAGGAATGACAGTTAAACCATCCTGACTGCGGGTGCCGGATAATAAACGCGGTAACATCTTCCGGTATCGCCCCGTCTCCCACCCGCCAAACAGTCACCTCCATCCTGTGCTTTCCTGAAAAAGAAGATGGCAAACAACCCTGTCTGCCATCTGCCATATTCTGTAAGTAAATCAGTTAAATTACAATGCTTTGGCCTTTTTAATTTTATAATATTCACGACCGGCTAATCCGGCGGCAAAGGCCAGGAATACTGCTACGCCACTGCCAATGGGAGCATCCGTCGGACCCTGGTTTCCGGTTTCGCCATGACCTCCCGGAGGTGGAGGAGGCGCAGGTTCTTCGGCATGGATAGAATTCGTAATGGCGAAGAGCGACAAGAACAAAAATATC
>CAYLVY010000151.1:0-7768 GCA_964387205.1 uncultured Draconibacterium sp. | reverse complement strand
GGTTGCCTGCCGGGACGGCAGAAAAGCCGCTTTCGTTGGTGGCCGCGGTATTGGGAGCTTTCCATAGCCCTGTGCCTGCCTCGATGGTTCCGGTGGTTTTCATCTTTCCTCCGGCAACCTTCCGTCCTCCGAGAAAGTCAGTCACTGTATCCCACTCTGCATCCGTCGGAATATGCCATCCCGAAGGGCAAATACCCTGTACTCCGGCAGTGGTCACATATTGCATCATTTCATCCCATTGGTACAGCCCTCCATAAGTATTGCAGTTTGTTTCGTTGTCATCGAAGCAGTATTTCTCAATGATCCCGTTGTTGGTTTGATCCTGGTTGCCGTCGATGCGGGTACCGATGTTCAGGTTCTCCCTGAACCAGCATTGGGCGCCGATCAGAACCGTATGATAGGTTTGTCCGCCATAGGTTACCGTGGGAATGCCAGGACACGGCGCTCCCATGGAAGAAAAATCAAAGGTATAGGCCATATTGCCATGAGGGGTATCCTCAATAACAGTGGTGGAGATATCGTGATGGCCGGTAAAGCGCAGATGATCCCCCGGGGAAAAAGTAAATCTTCCCGCCATGGCCGACTTCATATCGTCTTCCCCGGCGGTTATTCCGGCGTAGCGCAGACCGGATTTCCCGAGAGTTTGCTGCACAACGGAGGTCACTTTGATGCTTTGTGACAACCCGGTGGCGGAAACCGAAATTATGCAGGCGCCGCCATGGCCGGGAGTAAATTCACAATAATGATAGCCCCGTTCCAGGTGTTCTTCAAGAAAACATTCCGGCTTGCCGCTGATATCCGATGCTACCACCGAAATATTTTGCGAAACCGGGTTGAAGATCTTTATCCTTGTGGATTCCGTCACCGGGTTGGGGGAATTGGGATAAACCATCAATCCGCCAGGATGCCGGTTCAGTTGTTCAACGCCCAACACCTGAAGGACAAGCGTGGAATTCGGGTACAACAGGGTGGTGTCACATCCTTTATCAAGGTTCTCGACTTTGATTTTATCTACGGGTACAACCTGCCCATTGCTGAGCCCGGAAAAGGTTAAGGTAATGGTTTGCGCTATCCCCGCATGGCAGGTCAAAAGAAGGGAAATGACGAAACCGGCAATGATTGCTTTCATATTGGTCGGTTTTTACACTCCGAAGGTACAAAACATTTCCCTGTCTGATACAAATAATTATTACTTTTTTGACATAAAAGATGATCATGTCAAAGCTACAATCTGCACGCAATTCACAACATACCTCTTCAGGTATTCCTGAAAGATTCAATCCTTAATTCAGCCGCCAGTAGCTCCAGGTCAGGAGCGTGGCGAAGGATACCCAGAGCAGGCAGGGCAGGTTGATCCGGGCGGCGATCGGTTTCAGGCGCCAGATCAAAATATTGAGAGTAGCCCACACAGGGCCAAAAACCCAGTCGGGAGGTGCAATTCCGGGCCGGACCAATCCTGCATACCAGCCGGGGATCTCCTTGGCCGTGGCTGTTCCGGCTATGGCTCCCACTGCCAGGGGAATAACAACAGAAAGAATAAGCTTTATGACATTGACGGTGGACATGCTGCAATGCCGCCGGCTGCTATTTCGTTCTTGATTTGATGATTCCGTTCTTCGTCCAGTCGCTGTAAATATAAGATATCACCTTGGTAGCAGCTTCGTCGATATATTGTGGATCGGTTACCGAGATCTCTCCCGTCCAAAGCAAACCGTTATGGCTGTTGGTGTAAAGATTGGCCTGTAACCGGATGGTGGAGGTGGTGGTCCAGTAGCCTCCCGTAGTTACAACGTTGGCCCCAAAGCCATACATCGGGTATCCCCAGTTATAAAAGTTATAATAATTGTAATAAAAATCGGGATAGACCGCAGTGGTGCGGGGCACATACGCTTCCGACTTGTCGGTGCCCTTGTAGGTCATCACCAGGATACCTTCCACACCAAGGCTGTCGAACATTTTTTCCAGGATTGGCAGTTCGTATTTTTTTCCCGGGGCGATGAACTTCAACGATTCCATTGCTTTAAAGCCCTTTTTATTCAGATAGGCAGCCGAATATTGCTCAAAAGGCTTCTGGTATTCCAGTTTTTCAAACATGCCCCAAACCACTACATTTCCGATCTGCACATTTTCGGCAGGGTTTTTCCAACTGGTCAGGGTGACGGATGAACCGCAGGAGTTAAGGATCAGGATCACAAGCATCATCATGATGCTATTATACCATGGCATTTTTTTCATAAGGAGAGGTTTTTGGGTTTGGTTGTGTAAATATAGAAATAATCAGCGGAGTTGGCCGATATAGCCAATGATCTTTTCGGTTGCCCCGACATTTTCTTCCACATATCGACGGCAAACGCCGGAGGCCTTTTCATAGGCTCCCGCATTTTCAGTCAAAAATTTAATCTTTTCAAGCAGTTCCGCTGTTGAATTTACGGGGAACGCCCCCCCTAGGCCAACCAGGTCGGATGCTTCCCTGAACTTCCTGAATTCCGGGCCAAAAAAAACGGGGACACCGAAGGTGACAGGTTCCTGGATATTGTGCAATCCGCTCCCGTAACCGCCTCCGATAAAGGCAACGGTTGCATATTGATAGAGACGGTTCAGGACACCGATTCCATCAATGACCAGCACATCGGCCTCTGCGGCATTGCCCGGGGTAATTTCGCTAAAAAGGAGGGTTTTGCCTTTTATCTGACCGAGAATTTCTTTCACCCTTGCCGGACGTGTATCATGGGGAGCGATGATGAACTTCATACCTGATCCGGGATCGTTGACCAGCGGAAGAAAAACAGTTTCATCGGGTGGCCAGCAACTGCCGGCTACAAAGACTGGTTTGCCGTTGCAAAATGCCGGTAATCCTTCCACCGGAGTGGCCTGACCGGCAATGGCAAATACCCTGTCGAAACGTGTGTCACCTGCCACTGTGACACTGTGTATCCCAATCCGGTGCAACAGTTCCGCAGTTTTTTTATCCTGGACAAAAAACCAGGTAACCCCTTTCAGGCGGTTCCATGACCATTTCCCGTACCATCGGAAAAAAAAGTGGTGGCGGGACAGGATCACCGAAATGTAGATAAGCGGAATCCGGCGGTTTGAGATCTCCTGAAGAAAATTGAACCAGAAATCGTATTTCACGAAGATGATCAGTTCCGGATCGACAATATCCAGGAACTTCCTGACATTTCCGGGAGTATCGGCCGGCAGATAAGTGACCATCCGGGCGTATTCATAGGATTTTCTCACTTCAAACCCGGAAGGGGAGAAAAAGGTGAGCACAATATTTTTTTCCGGCCATTTCCGGCGGATCTCTTCGATTACCGGCCGGCCCTGTTCAAACTCGCCGAGTGAAGAGACATGCATCCAGACGACCGGGTTCCGGTTACGGTCAATTCCGGCCAGGTCTCGCTCCAGCAGGTGAAATAAATTTTTTCTTCCCTGCGTCCATTTCCGGGCTTTATCATTAAAAAAAGCTGCAATCCGCACCATGAAAGCATAAAGAAAAATCAAGGAGGTGTATAGGTTTGCCATGTATGAGACCGGGAATACAGGGTATTTCACTGAAATACCTGATCAGTACAAATAAAATTCTTTAGGGGCCCGTTTGTAAAGCGGTATAAACCATGACAGCCGGAGGGAATAGAACTGGCTGCTGAGTTTGCGGTCATCCTTCAAACCGGTGTCGAAATCTCGGTCGCGGTATGGTGTCGTCCATGCCTGCATGAATTCGAATGCCAGAGAAGCGTTGAGCAGCCTGGAATTGCTCAGGTACATGTAGCCCAGGGTTCCGGAGAGCATCCACCCCCCGTTCAGCCGGTCATATCCTTTTTTGTAATCCCCAAGCAGTTGCGGTGCCGTATTCGCCGGATTATGGATCCGGATCTTGTTCTGAATGTATCCGGCTCCCGCCGTCACCAGAAAGCCGGAATTGGGATTTGGGGAAAGCACCGGGATGACTTTGCCAAAACGGGCAGAGAAATTATATCCCCTTTCGTGATAGACAATATCGGAAACAAACCCGTTGGCATCGATGATGTAGCCTTCCGGCGTGGAAATATTGTTCAGCAGGGCATCCCCGTTTTTCACCGCCAAACCGAACATAAAATGTCCTTCGGCCCCAATCAGCCAGTTTGAGGCTGTTTTAAACAGCAGGCCACCGCCGATCGCAGAGTTACCCCCAAACTGACGTGCCAGGTCGCCTCCCGGCAACTGAAAGCCGTAAGTGGCATAGATGATGGGAGTATAGATCACTGAATCCCGTATACTGACCTGTGACGATGCCCATCTGCAGGGGAGAAGGGATAGTATCAGCAAAATGGTAAAAAAGCGTATCAGTTTTTCCATTTCAGGTTAATAAATGACCGACAAATTTAAGGCAATTCCGGCCACCTTTCAGACTTTTTTTGTAGTTTTGAGCGTTCATTTTAAAAGCTTTCTATGAAAAAACTCTTTGCCAGCATCATGTTAATGGCCTTTGGATCTATTCCGCCGGCCTTCGCCTGTACCAATTTTATTTTCACCCGCGGGGCCACTACCGATGGCTCAGTGATGATCACCTACTCTGCTGATTCTCACCAGCTATACGGCGAACTCTATTTTTGGCCTGCACATGAATGGCCGGACGGATCGATGCTTGATGTCAAAGAGTGGGATACCGGTAAGCCGTTAGGAAAAATTCCCCAGATCAAACATACCTATCAGGTGGTTGGCAATATGAACGAACACCAGTTGGCTATCGGGGAGACCACTTTCGGAGGCAGGGAGGAGTTGGCATCGCAACCCGGCGCCATTATTGATTATGGCAGCCTGATCTATATCACCTTGCAGCGTGCAAAAAATGCACGCGAGGCCATCAGGGTCATGGGAAAGTTGGTGGCCGATTACGGTTATGCCAGTTCCGGGGAATCCTTCTCGATCTCTGATCCGCAGGAAGCCTGGATACTGGAAATGATCGGCAAAGGCGACAAGGAAAAGGGAGCTGTATGGGTTGCCATGCGCGTCCCCGACGGCTATGTGAGCGGCCACGCCAACCATCCGCGTATTACCCAGTTTCCGCTCAACGATTCCGAAAATTGCATCTATTCACCGGATGCCATATCCTTTGCCCGTAAAATGGGATGGTTTAACGGTGACGACAAGGAGTTCAGCTTTTCAGACACCTATGCCCCGCTGGATTTCGGAGGGGCACGGTTTTGTGAAGCCAGGGTCTGGGCGATGTTTAACCGCGTCAATTCCCAGATGGGCCAGTACCAGGATTACGCCATGGGTAAATTTTCCACCGGTAAACATGGTTATGCCCTCGGAAGGATGCCATTGTGGGTCAAACCCGACAAAAAAATTTCGGTACACGATGTGATGGAATTAATGCGTGACCATTACGAGAATACCAAGATGGACATGAACAACGATATCGGGGCCGGCCCTTTCGGATTGCCGATCCGCTGGAGGCCGATGACCTGGAAGGTTGACGGCGAGGGTTACTGCCATGAACGTGCAACCTCGACCCAGCAGACTGGTTTTGTCTTTGTAGCGCAGAGCCGTTCCTGGCTGCCTGATCCCATCGGAGGCATCTTCTGGTTTGCCGTTGACGACACTTATACCAACGTTTACAGCCCCATGTATTGCGGTATGAACCGCGTTCCGGAAAGTTTTGCCGTCGGCAACGGCAATATGCTTCACTATTCACCCACCTCCGCATTCTGGACTTTCAACTGGGTTACCAACTGGGTCTATTCCCGTTGGAATGTGATGCTCCCCGACCTGCAAAAAGTTCAGCGGGAGCTGGAAAAACGCTATGTGGCCATGACACCGGCAGTGGACAAAGCCGCCGCTGAACTCTATCAGCTCGATCCGGCCATGGCCATTGAATACATTACCAACTATTCGGTATCCACGGGAAATTATACCGTGAAACGCTGGAAAGAACTGGGCGAATATCTGCTCGTCAAATATATTGACGGTAATATTAAAAAAGAGAAAGATGGCAGGTTTGAGACAAATGAATGGGGAATCCCTGCCAGTCCATCACAACCGGGTTATCCCGAATGGTGGCTGAAAGAGATCGTCAGGCAGCACGGAGATGTGATCCGCCAGACAAGCCCTGCCGGCCATTGATGAAATCCGGACTCCCGATATCCCAATAAATCAAATCCATGGAAGAACAACCATCCTCTAACCGAAACTACAAGATCATCCTGGCCGTACTGGGGCTGCTGATCCTGGTTCTCCTTTTCTGGCTCTTCATCCAGCGATCGCAACTGGTAAAAATGATCAAAGCCAAGGAAGCAGAAAAAACGGAGATCCAGAAAGAACTCGATTCCCTGATGCAGGAGCATGACCAGGTTAAACTCTCCTTCGGATCTTTATCCGATTCTCTTAGGGCAAAAGACAGCCTTATCCAGCAGAATGCACTGGAAATCAGAAAATTGCTCGACACTGAATATGAGTACAATAAGATCCGGAAAAAATTCGCCATGCTGCAGAAAGTAGCCCAGGGATACGTCCATCAACTCGACTCGCTCTACACCGTTAACCGGGAACTGTCTGCCGAGAATGAAAGGATCCTCCAGGTAGTCAAAACCGAGCAGAACCGGAACCAGAACCTGATGAAGGACAAGGAGGAACTGAAGGAGAAGATGAGCCAGGCCGCATACCTTAAAGCCTATAATGTTACTGCTACGGCTTTCCGATTGAAATCCGGCGGAACCAAGGAGGTGGAGACCGACAAGGCAAGCCGCACCGATAAAGTCAGGGTTTGTTTTACCATCGGGGAGAATCCCCTGGTGGAACCAGGCCAGAAAAGGGTCTATATCAGGATCCAGCGTCCGGATAATGTGGTTGTGATCAAAAGCAAAACCGATACTTTCCGTTTCAACGGCCAGACCATACCGTATTCACTGCGCGATGATGTTGATTATCAAGGGAAAGCGAAAAACATCTGTGTCAACTGGTTCAAATATGATAAAGATCAGCCGGCCATGAAAGGGCGGTATATTGTGACAGTCTTCTCTGATGAGACAGAAATTGGCAGCGGTTCATTCGAGTTAAAATAGTCTTATGCGCATTGGAATTCTTACTGCCGGAGGCGATTGTCCCGGAATCAACGCCGCGATCAGGGGTGTTGGGAAGACTGCCATTGTCGAGTATGGCATGGAGGTAATCGGGATTTCTTCGGGATTTCTCGGCATGATCAACCAGGAGTATTCCGTGCTGGATGAGGGCACCTTATCAGGGATTCTTACTTTGGGCGGAACGATCCTCGGAACATCCCGTGAAAACCCTTTTAAAAAAGGAAGCGCCTTTTCAGCCATTGACAAGCCGAAACTGATCCGGAAACATTACGACGAGATGGGATTGGATGCCCTTGTCTGCATTGGCGGCAACGGGACTCAGCGCACCGCCGCCCAGCTTTCCGCTGCAGGGATGAACATCATCGGCATCCCCAAAACCATTGACAATGATGTTTGGGGAACCGATGTGACCTTTGGATTTGACTCTGCCCTGTGGATTGCTTCCGAAGCCATTGACCGGTTGCATACTACCGCCAACAGCCACAAAAGGATCATGGTCATCGAGGTGATGGGACATCATGCCGGCTGGCTCGCTCTTTACTCAGGCATGGCGAGTGGCGGAGATGTGATCCTGATCCCCGAGATCCCATTCAATGTTTTGACCGTAGCCAAATATCTCAAAAAAAGGGCAGTAAATAAAAAGCCTTATTCGATCGTGGTGGTGGCGGAAGGGATTCCCACCCCCAAAGGTGAATCGGCGGGCA
>CAYLVY010000150.1:3922-7845 GCA_964387205.1 uncultured Draconibacterium sp. | reverse complement strand
TTGTAAAGCAATATCCGCAAATCAGGATGCGTCGACAGATCATCCCGGAGGGGGGCAACCCGGGAAAAGGTCTATAATTTTTGATTATCAGCTTTTGTACCATATAATATTTTTCGGCAGTGTTGCTGAAGCTGTTTTTAACTTCAGCTTAAAATACCGTGAGTTTACAATATACAATTGTAAATTCACAATGCTTTAGAATTGTAAATCAAAATGATTTTCCTGTAAATAATTTTATATGAACTAAATATAACACATAATTTAATAAATACTTCATCTTAGTATTTTTTCTTGATTTACATTAGTTCCATCATGAATTTATTACTTTTGTAAAAAATCATTCAGTATATGGTGGACAGGATTCTGGAGATTCTAAAACGGAAAAATCTGACACCCTCCCAGTTTGCTGATGAAGTCGGGGTACAGCGTTCCGCGATGTCACATCTGTTATCGGGAAGGAACAAACCCAGTCTGGATTTTGTGTTAAAAATCCTGAAGCGTTATCCTGATATTACATCCGACTGGATGCTGCATGGTCAGAATCCGGTGGCAGGGATAAATTCTGTAGCGGAGAATGACAACCTGGTGCCGGAAATCCCGTTGGATTGGGGCGTTCCCGATAAGGTTGAACCGGAAGAGGGTAAAAAAGTGAGCCGCGTGGCTACGGTATCAGGGCAGGTCAAAAAAATCGAACGGATCGTGGTCTTTTACCGCGACCGAACCTTCAAGGAATATCTTCCTGAAAGTGGATTATAGGATTTCCCGGGTCGAAAAGAAGAATGATATTTCGCGTACAGCACTTTCGTCGCTGTCAGAGCCATGGATGGCGTTTTCGCTGAGGCTGAATCCGTAAAGTTTCCGTATGGTACCTTCTTCCGCTTTTGCCGGATCGGTGGCGCCGATGTATTTCCGGAAATTATCCACCGCATTCTCTTTCTCCACTACAGCAGCAACCACAGGGCCTGATGACATGAAAGTTATCAATTCATCATAAAACGGCTTCCCTTTATGCATTTCATAGAATTGCCCGGCCTGGTCACGGGTCAGGACAACCATTTTCATGGCTTTGATGCCAAATCCGCCTTCCAGGATTTTGTCAAGTATCTTACCGGTGAACCCGGCTTTGACAGCCGAGGGTTTTATCATCGTAAATGTGGTTGCTCCTGCCATAGTTTTTTCACTTTAAAGCGCAAAAATACGATTATAAATCAAATATCTTTATTTTTGCATCTGATAAACTTCCATCCACTTGGAACACAATGATTTTGAAGCCATACGGGCTCTTTTTTCACAACCCGGACGAATAGTGGTCACTGCCCATGCCAACCCTGATGGCGATGCCATCGGGGCAAGTCTTGCCCTTGCGTTTTATTTGAGAAAAAAAGGGCATGAAGTGGAGGTTCTGGTACCCGATCCATTTCCCGGCTTTCTTTCCTGGATGCCGGGAAGTGAGGAAATACTGATATATTCTCAGGAAAAGGAGAGGTGTTTGCAGATCATCGCACAAGCCGGTGTGATAATTTCGGCAGATTATAACCAGTTGGACAGGCTTAACAGCCTCTCACAACCAGTAATCGGTTCAGGGGCAGTCCGTATCCTGATCGATCACCATCTGAATCCGTCGGATGAATTTGATTATATGATTTCTGAGACGAAGGTTTCTTCTACTTCTGAACTTGTTTATCAATTTATTGAAGCTGCCGATGAAATTCATCTGCTTGATAAACAGATGGCTGAATGTCTTTATGCCGGGATCATCACCGACACCGGTTCGCTGAGTTATGCTTGCAATTTTGTTAAAACATACCTGATAGTGGCGGAGTTATTCAGGTTGGGTATAGATGGGGAGCATCTGCACCGGTTGATCTATGATACCTACTCCGAAGACCGCCTACGGCTGCTGGGATTTTCCATCAGCGACCAACTGGTTGTTCTTCCCGAGTATCACACTGCATTCATCTATCTGTCAAAGGAGGACCTCCAACGCTTCCGTTATCAGATCGGGGATACGGAAGGAATTGTCAACTATGCTTTGTCTATCAAAGATATCAATCTGGCTGCATTATTTATGGAGCGTGACGGTATGGTAAAAGTCTCTTTTCGTTCGAAGGGAAATTTTTCAGTAAACCAACTTGCCCGGAATTGTTTCGGAGGTGGTGGCCACAGGAATGCAGCAGGCGCCAATTGTTACACTTCCCTGCAGGATGCAGTGGCAAAGTTCAGAAGTATCCTGCCTGATTACCAGGAACAATTAAAGCAGGTTTATTAATGATTCGCTTCCTCTGTTTACCGGTTGTTCTTATTGCGGCAGTTTACCTGCAAGGCTGTTCGGGTGGCGGAGAACCTGCGGAGCATAAAGCTGATTCCGCGATCAATATTGAAAAATCCATTCAGTTTCATCGTGAAATGGTATCAGAAGAAAACCAGGAGATAGAGGATTTCTGTACCCGCTATCAGTGGCATATGAAAATCACCGGAACAGGCCTCAGATACATGAAGGTGAGCAAAGGAGAGGGAGTACCAGTGGGAGAGGGGGATATTGTGCTGGTCGCTTATGAATTGAAACTACTCACCGGTGAAATCATTCTGAATGTCAGTACCGAAAGACCAGACACAGCGATCATCGGTCGCAATACGATAAACCGCGGAATTGATGAGGGGCTCAGGTTTATGAATTCCGGTGACCGCTTCCGTTTTATTGTACCCAGTCATCTTGGCTTTGGCTTTTTGGGTGACTTTGAGCGTATCCCTTTCCGGTCGGCCCTTGTGTATGATCTGACCCTGCTGAGGCGCCTTGGTAGGAAAAATAGTTCATGAAGATATTGGGTTTTTCTTTTTCGTACATTTGCACCTTCAATTCTCTATTCATTAATCAACACGTAAAAAACTCATTATGAAAAGAATTTTTGTGTATCCTTTTGCCATAGTGATGCTGATGGCGGTTACCATGATTTCATGCTCATCCAAGTTCCCCGGGTATGATAAAACAGCATCCGGATTATATTATAAGTTGTTTAAAGTGAGCAAGGATACCATAAAGCCGAAATTAGGTGATTTCGTCTCCCTGACTATGCGCTATGCATACAAAGATTCAGTGTTGTTCGACAGTCGGACAGCCATGAGCACACCGGTACGGTTCCCTTTACCTGAATCCGATTTTCCCGGAGATATCTATGAAGGCATACGTATGCTTTCCCCGGGCGACAGCGCTGATTTCATTGTGCACGCCGATTCATTATATATGAAAACATTCCGCCAGCCACAGCGGCCTCCTTTTATTGACAGCAACGGCGTCATTCACTTTTACGTTACCCTTATATCGGTTGACACACCTGAGTCCATGAAGGATAAGGAACAGGCTCAGCTTCAGGATTATCTCCGCACCCATAATATTTCGGTTGCACCTTTACCTTCCGGTTTATATTATATCGAAACACTGGCCGGAAATGGGCCGAAGGTGGACACCGGTAGTTTTGTCAAGGTACATTTCACCGTGTCGCTGGTGGATGAAAAATCTCTCTATTCAACCTATGACCGTGGAGAACCCATGGAATTTGAGTTCGGTCAGCGTTTCGATACCCCTGGGTTTGAAGAGGGTGTCTCCAAAATGTTGAAAGGTGGTAAAGCTACCCTTGTGGTGCCCTCCGCTATTGCATTTGGCGAAATGGGCAGGGGTGCGATGGTCCCGCCTTATTCTACCATTGTCTATAATGTTGAATTGGTTGATATTACATCGAAAGCTGACCATGAGAAGAAACTGAATGAAGAGAAGAAAAAAGCGGAGGCAGAAATGGAAAAAAATAAGACTCAGGAATCGGCATCACGAGCTAAATATTTGCAGGAGAAGAAGATCACTACCAAACCCAATCCCAGCGGGCTGATCTATGTCGATACAGCCAGCCCACGCAAAGCCGAGGAGCTGT
>CAYLVY010000150.1:2710-3912 GCA_964387205.1 uncultured Draconibacterium sp. | reverse complement strand
GGATGGTACGAAATTTGATTCTTCCCGTGACCGCGACGAACCATTTGAATTCACCCTGGGACAGGGACAGGTTATCAAAGGTTGGGACGAAGGCATCGCCCTGATGAATGTCGGAGGCAAGGCAACCCTGGTCATTCCTTCGAATATTGCCTATGGGGAGCGCAATGCAGGATCCATCCCTCCATACAGCACACTGGTATTCGACGTAGAGTTACTGGAAGTAAAGTAGAAGCGGGCAGTTCCCGGGTTTCAGGAGTTGGCCGCAGCCAGTCGCTCCTGAAGGTACCGGTTTTCATCACGCAATCGGGCCGCTTCCAGGAAATCGAGATTTTTTACGGCTTCTTCCATGGCTTTCCGGTTCCTGGTAATGAGTATCCGGATTTTATCTGAAGTCAGATATTGAAGGAGGGGATCAGCAGCAACGATGGTCTCCTCCTTTTCAATATAAGCGTGGCCGGCAGGCTGAGATCCGTCCGCAATGGCAGTCTGGCCCAGTATTTCGTGCGTCTTCTTCACAATCTGTGTCGGGGTGATCTGGTTTTTCTCATTGTATGCTATCTGTTTCTCCCGCCTGCGATTGGTCTCTTCCATCATGCGTTTCATCGAATCGGTTACCTTGTCGGCATACATGATCACACGGCTGTTGATATTTCTCGCGGCCCTGCCGGCTGTTTGGGTGAGCGACCTTTCAGAGCGCAGGAAACCCTCCTTGTCTGCATCCAGAATGGCAACCAGGGAGACTTCGGGGAGATCAAGTCCTTCCCGGAGTAAGTTTACCCCAATCAGCACGTCAAAGCTGCCCATCCTTAATTCTCTTAGTATCTCCACCCGTTCCAGGGTATCGACATCGGCATGAATGTACCGGCAGCGCACCCCGATGCGGTTAAAGTACACGGTCAGTTCTTCCGCCATTCGTTTGGTCAGGGTTGTGACCAGTACCCGTTCCTGTCTGACGACCCGCTGGTTGATTTCATCGAGAAGATCATCGATCTGTCTCAAGCTGGGCCTGACCTCTACGAAAGGATCCAGCAGCCCTGTCGGACGAATGACCTGCTCCACCATAACTCCTTCACTTTTATTCAGTTCAAAGTCTGCCGGCGTGGCGCTGACATAAATGGTTTGTTGGACGAGCCCTTCAAATTCTTCGAATTTCAGGGGCCTGTTGTCGAGACAGGAGGGAAGCCTGAATCCGTGTTCGACCA
>CAYLVY010000150.1:551-2700 GCA_964387205.1 uncultured Draconibacterium sp. | reverse complement strand
TTCCTCAAAACAAAGTGGTCTATTATCAAGGGCTGATGGAAGCCGAAACCCATATTCGACAAGGGTTTGCTTCCTGGAACGGTCTCCGCCGTACATAGCCCTGATCTGCGGAACTGAAACATGGCTTTCATCAATGACGAGCAGAAAATCATCAGGGAAATAGTCGATAAGGCAAAATGGCCTTGACCCGGCCTTCCGGCCATCAAAATACCGTGAATAGTTCTCAATCCCTGAACAATAACCCAGTTCTCTCATCATCTCCATGTCATATCCTACCCGGTCCTCTAACCGCTTAGCTTCCAAATCCTTGCCAGTCTCCCTGAAATAGGCACATTGCCTGATCAGGTCATCCTGGATATCCGATAACGCCTCTTTCATTTTATCCTGGGAAGTCACAAAGATATTGGCAGGATAGACCGTCATCTGATCGAGGGTTTCCAACCGGTGGCCAGTCAGGGGATCAAAGGTTTCAAGGCTCTCCACTTTATTTCCGAAAAAAACAATCCGGTAACCTATATCGAGATAAGCCGGGTAAACATCAACGGTATCACCTTTTACCCTGAATTTTCCACGGAAAAACTCTCCTTCAGTCCGCGAATAAAGGCTGTTGACCAGAGCCTGCAGTAATGGTTTTCTGCCGGTCGCATCCCCTTTGGAGATACGGATCACATTCTGGTTGAAATCGTCCGGGTTTCCTATACCATAGATACAACTTACCGAAGAAACCACAATGATATCCCTTCTTCCGGACAGAAGAGCAGAGGATGCACTCAGCCGGAGTTTTTCAATTTCATCGTTAATGGAGAGGTCTTTTTCGATGTAGGTATTCGTAGACGGGATAAACGCTTCCGGCTGGTAATAATCATAATACGATACAAAAAATTCTACCGAATTCTCAGGAAAGAACTGCCGGAACTCGCCATACAACTGGGCTGCAAGGGTTTTATTGTGACTGAGCACCAGGGTAGGGCGTTGTACCTCGGCAATAACATTGGCTATAGTGAAGGTTTTTCCCGAACCGGTGACCCCCAGGAGTACCTGGGCAGGATCACCCCGCTGGATACCTTCGGTCAGTTGGCGGATAGCCTCCGGTTGGTCGCCGGTGGGAACAAACGAGGAGGTTAATTTGAATTCCATTTTAATGCCATTTAACGGGTAAGGGTCGCGCTGACAGGGTAATGGTCGGACAGTGTCAGGTCGGATCGTTGGTACTTTACCGCTCTGAATGTTCCGGAATAGAGGATGTAATCTATTCTGAAGGAGGGGAATTTTCCGGAGTAGGTTGCTCCGAACAAACCTTTACCTGCTGATTTGTATGCATCACCTTTTTTCCTTACAAGTTTGCGATAAGTATAGGAATAGGGTGAATCGTTGAAATCTCCGGCCATGATGATCGGGTAGCGGCAATGGTTCATATGGTCAGTCAGGTTTTTAACCTGTATAGCTCTGGTAATGAAAGCTTTTCGTAATTTCCAATACATTCGTTTAGAACCGACACCGATGGGGACTGGCTTTTTTTCGTAATCTGGTTCCGTCAACGTGGAATAGAAGGAATAATCCTCCGGCCCGAACCGGAATGATTCGAGATGGAGGTTATATAGCCGGACTGTGTCTCGGTCCATCAGTATATCCGCGTATACGGCAAAAACATTGTGCTTCGGGAGTTTAATAAAATCTGAGCGGATAATCCTGTATCTGGAAAATATCGCAATGGAGTTGATCACCTTTTTTGGTGGTTTGCCGTTATAATTGGCATATGTATGATAAGGCAGATGGTGGCTGACGGCAAATTCAGCCATCAGGCTGTCAGGTTTATTTCCGCGCAGATAGAATTCCTGAAGGAAAAGCAGGTCGGGATCTTCATCCCTGATATATGATTCGGCTTTATGACGAACCTCTGCTTTGGTGAGTGACTTATTTTGCCACGAAAATCCATGGATGTTGTAAGTCACGATCCGGATGGTTTTTGCATCATTGGCGTTGCTGGTTTTAAAACGCAGGGGATAGACCGAGTTAAGGTGAGCCCAACCGGCAAAAATTGGCAGCAGGGAAATCAGTATATAGCGTTTCCGAAGTAGGAGCCACAGGAATACGAAAAGCAGGTTGAACGCAAGGATGACCGGGTAAGCGAGACCCAGAAAAGAAAAGT
>CAYLVY010000150.1:0-541 GCA_964387205.1 uncultured Draconibacterium sp. | reverse complement strand
TAGGCATATTGCACTCTAGATGATAAAGTGAGGATAGTAAAAAATGAAACTTAGCAAAAAATCAATTGCTGGTATTTTAGAAAAGGAAAAGAAAATAAATCCTAAAATACATTATATTTCAGATATAACTAAAGCTAATGATTTTGCAGAAGTGGTAAGAATTTTTAATGGAAGAAGTATAATGGCTTATGGAATTGAGGAAATTCATGAAATAACTGCAGAAAGTAATTCATTAGTAATTGGATTAGAAACGTTGGATAATGGAAAGATATTAGCAATGGAAAGAGCATTGAGGATAGCTAAGAAACGAAAAGTACCAGTATTTTTCCGGATCAATGAAGGCGGAAAGGTAGGTGACGATCAGCAAAGATGCAACCAGCCAGTTCAGTATCAGCAGTACGATCAACCCTATGCCACGTTTTCTAACCATAGCGGCAGCCTTTTACCTTTTATTTGAAGTTTTGAACAAAAACTCTTTTTCCTCCCGGGTGAGGCTCTCATACCCGCCTTTGCTGATTTTCTCAAGGATCTGATCGATCCG
>CAYLVY010000149.1:0-8010 GCA_964387205.1 uncultured Draconibacterium sp. | reverse complement strand
CCGCAATGGTACTGATGCCGGAAGCCACTCCTCTTTGGGGAATCTTTTTGTATTCCTGAATATGGTCTTTTATGCCCTTTACCTGGTGATCATCAAGCCTTTAGCAATGAAATACAATCCGGCAACCATTCTGAAATGGGTCTCCCTTTTCGGATTTATCGCCGTGCTGCCCTATTGCATCGCGCCGGGGCTGCAGATCGACTATGGTTCCATCGACATGAAAGGGTATGCGGGCCTCGCGTATATCATCATCCTCAATACCTTCATCGCCTACCTGCTGATCAACTATGCACTGAAAAACCTGATGGCCTCCACTGTCAGTTATTACAACTACCTGCAACCGGTGATCGCTGCCATCATGACCTTTTCTGCCGGGCAGGATATTTTCTCCTGGCAACAACTGGTTGCCGCCATCATGATCTTTTCAGGGGTATATGTGGTGAATAAACGGGTATCCGCGAGCACTTCCTGAATTAATGGATTAGCAGATCAAAAAAAATGACGGAACGGGAGAAGCAGATATTCAAAGATCTTCTCAATGAGCGGTCGCCTTTTAAACTCCTCGTAATGTAAAGGTTGTGAATGTTCGATCGTCTTATCAATATGCTGGCGCAGTTGTGCGATGATCTCCCTGTTGGTTCCGACCAGTGCAATTTCATACTGATAACGGAAACTCCGGAAATCAAAGTTGGCGCTGGAAATCGAGAAAATCTCATCATCGATCATCAGCATCTTGGCGTGCAGGTTATGCGGCAGGTAAAAGAGCAGATGGATACCGGCTTCGTGCAGTAATCCAAGGTACTTGTTTCGCAGGATATCCACCATCCTGACATCGGAGTGTTTGGGCATGATCACCTTCACATCCACCCCTCTGCGGCTGGCATCCATCATGGCTTTCCTCAGTTTGAAACCCGGAAGGAAATAAGGTGTTTCAATGACCACCGACCGCTCTGCATAACGGATCAACTGGGTATATCTTTTGCGCAGGCGCTGGAACTGGATTGAGGGTACATCCCTGATAATTTCGAACTCTCCCGACCTGAGGGTCCGGGTATAAGTCACTTTATTGGTGATGATGAAGGGATTGAAAGCGTTGAAGTTTTCCAGAAAGACCTTTTTGAGCAGCACGGCCAGATCGCCTTCCATTCTCAGGCACAACTCCCGCCAGTTCAGGTTATAGCCAGTGATATTGGCCGAACCGATATAGCTGATCTCATCGTCGATCACGACGATTTTCCTGTGATCGCGACGGTGCCCCCGGGTAAAAATATCGCTGTTGATCTTGATCTTCTCGAAAAACTTTACCTCGCCCCCTAAAGCGATCAGATCGGTGAAAAAAGTCTCGGAAACCGGCCCCTTTCCCCAGGAGTCGATAAGGATTCGGACCTTTACCCCTTCCCGGGCGCGGGCGGTAAGGGCATCCCGGAAACGAACCCCCATATGGTCATTGGAGAATTTGTAGGTTTCCAGATAAATAAACTCCCTGGCGTTGGCAATATCCGCCAGCATCAGGTTATAATACTGCAATGCATCGTCGATGACAAGATACTTCATATCCGAAAAGCCATTTCAAAAGTAGTGAAAAGAGGGTTCGATATATAATTAATAACGGGTAAAAAGGCTATTTCCATTACATTTGTCAAAAAAAATCATGATCCAGTCGATGACAGGTTACGGAAAGACCCTGGTGGCCATTACCGGACGCAACCTGAACATAGAGATCCGAACCCTCAACAGCAAGCAACTTGATCTGAACCTCAAGTTGCCGGCTTTTCTCCGCGACCGGGAAGGGGAGATCCGCGGTGCGATCAGCCGTTCACTGGAGCGTGGCAAGGTGGACTTTGTGGTTTCGGTCGAGAATACCGGGGAGAAGTTGAGTTTTACGATCAACAGGAAGCTGGCGGTGAAATATCACGAGCAACTGAAAGAGCTGGCAGGTGACCTTGCTACGGATATGCCGGATGAGATGTTGTCGCTGATCCTTCGGATGCCCGACGTGATGGAAAACAGCGCCGAAGAGCTCACCCCGCTGGAAGGCAGTATGGTAATGCAATCATTGGAAGAGGCGCTGCAACAAACAGTAACTTTCCGCCGGCAGGAAGGATCGGTACTGGAAAAAGATCTGCTGATGCGGGTACAGATGATCCTTGAACTGCTCGACTCCATCGCTCCCCATGAGTCTGTCAGAAGCGATAATATCCGCGACAGGCTGGGACGAAACTTCAGCAGGTTCAGTGAAGACAATCCGACACCACCGCCCGATCCGGTCAGGTTTGAACAGGAGTTGCTTTATTATCTGGAAAGAATTGATTTCACCGAAGAGAAGGTACGGCTACTGAAACATTGTGAATACTTTCTCGAAACCCTGAAGGAGCAGGGCAATCAGGGGAAAAAGCTGGGATTTATCACCCAGGAAATGGGCCGGGAGATTAACACTATCGGCAGCAAAGCCAATGACGCTGTCATTCAGCGTCTGGTCGTCCGAATGAAGGATGAATTGGAAAAAATCAAGGAGCAACTGGCCAATATCCTGTAATACTATGGAAAAGAGACTTCCGGGCAAAGCGATCGTGGTTTCTGCTCCTTCCGGGGCCGGAAAGACCACGCTTGTCAAACATTTGCTCATTGCCGTTCCGGTTCTTGAATTTTCTGTATCGGCCGCCAGCCGGGAAAAAAGGGAAGGTGAAACCGATGGGAAGGACTACTATTTCATCCCGACGGCAAAGTTTCGTGAAAAGATAGAGCAGGAGGAATTTGTAGAGTGGCAGGAGGTTTATCCTGGTCAGTTTTACGGCACCCTGAAATCGGAACTGGAACGGATCTGGTCACGAAGCGGCGTTCCGATCTTTGATGTGGATGTGGTAGGCGGGCTGAACCTGAAGCGCTATTTCGGCGAAGCCGCGCTGGCTATCTTCATCCAACCCCCCTCCCTTGAAGTATTAAAACAACGGCTGGCCCACCGGGGGACCGAAAATCCGGAAAGCATGAACCGCAGGGTAAGCAAAGCGAACTATGAAATGGGATTTGCACCGCGGTTCGACACCATTATTATTAACGATCATCTGGAATCGAAATGCAGGCAAATTACCGAAATCGTCTGTAAGTTTCTGAATATGTGATCACTACAGAATGAAAACGGGGCTATTTTTTGGATCTTTCAACCCCATTCATCTCGGACATCTGATGATCGCGGGATATATGGTTGAATTTACCGATATCCGCCAGGTGTGGTTCGTGGTTTCGCCCCATAATCCGCTCAAGGAAAAACGCAGTCTGCTGGCCGGTCATCACCGGCTTGCCATGGTCAGGCTGGCTGTGGAGGAAGACCCGCGGTTCAGGGCCTCCAATATTGAATTCAGTATGCCACGACCTTCCTATACGATCGATACCCTCACCTGGCTGTCGGAAAAACATCCGAAGCAGGAGTTCGTGATCCTCGCGGGAAGCGACATGCTTACCTCCCTGCCGAAATGGAAAAACTTTGAAGTGCTGCTGGAACAATATAAGATTTACCTGTATCCAAGGCCGGGTGTTACTCCCGGCCCTTTCGACCATCATCCCTCTGTTACTTTCACCCGCGCCCCCATGGTGGATATCTCCTCCAATTTTATCCGGAAAGCGATTTCTGAAGGGAAAAATATGCAGTATTTCCTACCGGAAAAAGTATGGAAATACCTTGATGAGATGAATTTTTACAAATAACGGCGGGCAAAATCCCGGATCGCATCGAGGCACTCCTCAGGCTCCTCGATGTAACCCATGTGGCCACATTGCTTCAGCAGCAATGTCCGGCTCACCGCCGGGGCGCTGACCATATCCCACAACCTGGAAAGGGGCGCCTTCGGATCGGCCTGCCCTACGATGAACAATACCGGGAGGTTGGTTTCGCGGAGTGTCGGAAGATGGTTGCTCCGCACCTTCATCCCTTCCAGCGCGGCGATCACCGATTCCTTCTCCATTTTGGAGGCACGCTGGATCAGCCTCTTAATCTCTGCCGAATATTTCTTGTGAACCTCATCGGGGAATAATCCCGGTATAAACTGTGCCATGAAGCCGAATTTATCCTTTTCAACCAGGGCGATGGTGCGGTTTCGCACCTCAACCTCCTCCGGCGAATCGGCAAAGCAATGGGAATGGAACAGTCCGAAACCCTTCAGCATGGCGGGATATTTCGCAGCAAATGATAAAGTTACATACCCACCCATCGAATGACCGATCATGATGCATTTCGATACCTTCGCTTTTTTCAGCACCGCATGGACGGTATCGGCCATCATCTCCATGGTTTGTATCTTATCCAGGCGGGCGCTCCGGCCATGCCCGGGCAGATCGATAGTGATCACCCGGTACTTTCCCGAGAGTTTATTGACGAAGGAATTCCATATCTTCATCGATTCCGTGAAACCGTGGAGAAGAACGATCACTTTCCCTTCGCCCGCTTCTGCGTAACTGATCGTCTTTTTTTTAACTTTCATGGTGAGCATCTTCCGGTATTTACAATGGTGAAAATCAACCCTTCATTACTGTTTCAATTTCGACAACGGTCTTGGGAATGGGCTTGCCCAATACCCGGTGGCCGCCGGCGGTGACCAACACATCGTCTTCGATGCGTATTCCTCCAAAATCGCGGTAAGTATCCACAACCTCATAATTGATAAACTCAGCGAGCTTATTTTCTGCTTTCCAGATATCGATCAGTTCAGGGATAAAATAGATGCCTGGTTCAATGGTCATGACAAAACCCTCCTGCAGTTTTCGCCCGAAACGCAGAAAGGCAAACCCGAATTCCTTACTGCGGACCACCTCCTCATCATATCCTACCAGATTTTCGCCCATCCCTTCCAGGTCGTGCACATCAAGACCCAAAGGATGACCGAGGCCGTGCGGGAAGAAAAGGGTGTGGGCACCTTTGCGTGCCGCCTCATCGGGGTCGCCCTTCATAATCCCCAGACGGGTCAGGCCGCGGGCAATTTCGGTGGCGGCAAGGAGGTGAATATCCCGGAAAGGGATGCCGGGTTTCACGGCTGCAATGGCGGCCATGTTGGCATTCAGCACCACTTCATACACTCCTTTCTGACGATCATTGAATTTGCCACCTACCGGAACAGTACGGGTTATATCGCTGGCGTAATGAAGACGGGTTTCGGTCCCGCAATCCACCACCATCATCCGACCAACTGCCAGGACGTTATCATGACAATGGTTGTGCAGGGTCTGCCCGTTGACGGAGAGTATGACCGGGAAAGAGACAGGACCGCTATGGGCAAGGGCAATTCCCTCAATGGTACCGGCAATTTCCTGTTCCACCACACCGGGTTTGGCCATCTTCATCGCAGTGGTATGCATCAGAAAAGCTGTTTCAATCGCTTTTTCGATTTCCGCAATCTCTTCGGGAGCTTTTTTCATCCTCAGATGGATGATCGCCCTGATCAGGGGCTCCGAGGTGTGGGCCTTCAGCGCGGATGGCTCAATGCTGAGCAATTCCGACACCCATAACATCGATTCAGCGCGATAAAGCGGGGCATAATGAAATTTTCTTCCCTTTTGCCTTGCTTCCAGAACAAAACCTGCCAGATCGTCCAGCGGAGCGGTATGCACCACTCCGGCCCCGGCGCCCAACTCCTGCATCGACGGTTGTTTCCCCATCCAGATAATGTCATCGATATCCACATCATTCCCGAAAAGATGATCGATACCCGAATCAAGATCGATAATCCCGGCCAGATCGGGGAGATCCAGTCCGAAAAAGTAGGAAAAATTGCTGTCCTGCCTGAACGAATAAGTATTGGCCGGATAATTAAAGGGCACTTCACGGTTGCCAGTCAACAATACTATGCCGCCGGACAGAAGGCCACGGAGTTTTTTTCTGCGTTCGATGTAAACTGATGGTGAAAACATAATTTAGAATGATTTTATATTGTGAAATATTTATATCTGTTGTTTTTCCTGTGAGAATAACTTTCTAATTTTGAAACAACGAACAAATATATTAAAAGGTTGCTATGAATTCTTCATTTTTAAGATTTTCTTCCATCACCAAGAAGATTTGGATGGCTGCACTCGGCCTTTTTCTGATGGTTTTTCTAGTGGTACACCTGGGAATTAATCTATGCCTGCTGCGTGATGACGACGGGGCCTGGTTTCTGGCAGCCGCGCATTTCATGGGGACCAATTACATTATCAAGGTCTTCGAAATCGTTCTCTTTGCCGGGTTTATCCTGCATATCCTTTTCGGGATCATCGTACAGATCGAAAACTGGCGTTCCCGGCCGGTCCGATACCTGGTAACAAACAAATCTGAAACTCCGTTCATGTCTAAATACATGATTTATACGGGTTTAACTGTTTTCATCTTTCTGATCATACACTTTGTTAATTTCTATTTTATAAAAATGGGGCTGATCTCCAGTCCCCATATGCTGGAAGGCGGAGAGCCCGATTTTTACATGATCGCGCAGGAACTCTTTGCCAACCCTGTATATTCCATTCTTTATATTGTACTGATCGTGGTTCTTGGATTTCACTTAAACCAGGCTTTTCAGGCTGCCCTCCAGACCTTTGGCATTAACCATCCCACTTACAGCACCTGTATCCTGAGGTTCGGCACCTTTTACGCGATCATTGTTCCCCTTGGCTACATTCTTATCCCGATTTATTTTCTCTTTATCCGGTAGTTATCATGGCAGAATTAAATTCCAAGATTCCCGGCGGTCCCTTGTCACAAAAATGGACCCGCTATAAAGATCACCAGAACCTGGTGAATCCCAGCAATAAACGAAAACTCGACATCATTGTGGTCGGAACCGGCTTGGCCGGTGCAGCCGCTGCCGCCTCCCTTGGAGAGATGGGATTCAACGTGAAGATATTCTGTTACCAGGACAGTCCCCGCCGCGCCCATTCCATCGCCGCCCAGGGTGGCATCAACGCCGCAAAAAATTATCCGAACGACGGCGACAGTATTTACCGCCTGTTCTACGATACCATCAAAGGAGGCGATTACCGTGCCCGCGAAGCCAACGTGTACCGCCTGGCAGAGGTCAGCAACAATATCATCGATCAGTGTGTGGCCCAGGGTGTTCCTTTTGCCCGTGAATACGGCGGATCGCTTGAAAACCGCTCTTTCGGCGGGGCTCAGGTATCCAGGACCTTTTATGCCCGCGGCCAGACCGGACAGCAACTGCTTCTAGGGGCTTACGGCGCCCTGAGCCGTCAGTTAAAACTCGGGACTGTAGAACTATTCGCCCGTCACGAAATGATGGATCTGGTACTGGTGGATGGAAAAGCCCGTGGTATCATTGCCCGTGACCTGATCACCGGGAAACTCGAGCGCCATTTCGGTCATGCCGTGGTGGTTGCCACCGGAGGATACGGCAATGTTTTTTATCTCTCCACCAATGCCATGGGATCCAATACCAGTGCCATCTGGCAGGCCTTTAAAAAAGGGGCCTGTTTCGCCAACCCCTGTTTTACCCAGATCCACCCGACCTGCATCCCGGTACATGGTGACTATCAGTCGAAACTCACCCTCATGAGTGAAAGTTTGCGGAATGATGGCCGTATCTGGGTACCTAAAAGAAAGGAAGACGCCGATTCCCATCGGCATGGTAAGCTGAAAGCCAATGACATACCGGAGGAAAACCGTGACTATTTCCTCGAACGCCGTTACCCCGCTTTCGGCAACCTGGTACCCCGCGATGTTGCTTCCAGGGCCGCCAAAGAGCGTTGTGATGCCGGTTTCGGCGTCGGCGAAACCGGACTGGCCGTTTTTCTTGATTTTAAAGATTCCATCCGGCGTCTCGGCAGGAATGTAATCGAAGAACGTTACGGAAACCTCTTCCAGATGTATGAAAAGATCGTGGATGAGAACCCCTATGAAAACCCCATGATGATCTATCCTGCGGTGCACTACACCATGGGAGGGATCTGGGTCGACTATGAACTTCAAACTACCATCACCGGGCTTTTCGCCGCAGGTGAAGCCAATTTTTCGGATCACGGCGCCAACCGGCT
>CAYLVY010000148.1:0-8012 GCA_964387205.1 uncultured Draconibacterium sp. | reverse complement strand
TGGAACCATTTTTTTCCTTTGAATAGCAGGTAACCGAAATCATGGAACAGGAACATGCTGACAAATTTATTGGAAAGAAATTCGTTGCTGCGCATGGTGCCAAAACTCAGCGGGGCAAAGATGGCGACCGTCCGGTAGGAGGATGGTGCGTAATAGAGGTTGCAGGCGGGGATCGGCTCATTCACATATCCGGCCTGAAAATTTACAGTCAGTTTTCCAAGGTATTTGATATTGAATATTTTATTGATCTTCAAATCGATACGGTCATATTCGTATGCTCCGTCCAGAAATCCTTTCAAACCCCGTGTGTATTGAAACCAGATTACCGGGAAACGGGTTCCGAGCGAGATTTTATTTTTTGCTGTCTGAATGAATTTTTCGCCGTAGGACCACTTGAAACCGGCCGTCAGACCGCTAAACCGGAAATAATCGTCCAGCAGGAGTGCGTTGCCTTCAGGGGTGGCCAGGTCAAATGTTGTCGACTGTTTCGTGCTCCTGGTCAGACCGATATTGAACAGCATATATTTGAACAGGCGGAAGCCGGTGCTGACGGAGATCTCTTCGGTCAGGTCCAACTTTTTCAACATCAGGGTCCTGAAATCACCCGACAGGATCGAGGTCGGATCATGAGGGAAAATGGTGCCTCCCGATTCAATCAGGTCGTGGTAAAAAGCAGCGCGGAAGGTAAGGTCGCGCCGTCGGTTGACCAGAAACCGTACATCACCGCCATATTTCGGTTCCAGAATAGCCAGGGCGTACTGGAAATACCCTCCTGCACTGAACCAATCGGCAAGCCGGTCGTTGGTATGCAGCCCGATTCCGGCAACAAGTCCTTCATATGTGTTGTAATTCAGGATCTTGTTTATGTTGATATCGATGGGGCCCCATGGAATCCGGCCTGTAAGGATTGTCTGGAGCCCTTTGGCCATCCGGTCGAAATTTTCTGCCCTGCCGATGCTGTCCAGCACCCGGTAGGTTTCCCGGTCCTTTCTGGTCAGACTGTCAATCCGGAATTGCTCCCAGAACTGTTCATCGCGTTCAGTAGCAGCAGCCTCCACCTCCGTATCCAGGTGGTTGAATTCCCTTCGGACCAACTCCGGATTGAGAACGATATCCCGGATATAACTGCGCCCCCTGCCTACTGCTTTATATTTTCCAACCTGCAGATTGTTGAAAGCTAAATCGGTGTTGAGTTGTACCGGAAACCACTGGCGACCGTCGATCAGCTCATACATCTGATGGATGCGTATCCTGATCCCTTCATTGTCGCCATAGGGCTCCGCTTTGACGTTCTGAATGGCCCATCCGTTGGTATTAATATAAAACAGCCCTTTTAAACCATCGAAATTTGTCCCCCGGCGGGGTCGGAAGGAGATTATGAATATCGTATCACGATCGCTGTAAGTAGTGTCCTCAATTTTAAAAAAATATTTAGATAGCCCTCCGCTGCCGATTGGATTGATGTAATTTTTCATCACAATCGAAATGAAGGGTTTATAGAAAGAAAAGGATTGGATTTGGGTGGTAAGAAAAACAAAGATAGGATCTTTAAACCCCGACATTTTGGTGGCGATTACTTTATTGTAGTTTTTATCGGGCGCCATAAATTTTCTTTTGGTCACATTCTCCATCAGAAAGAGATATTGCCGGTTGATCAGGCTCTCAATCAGGCGGTTGGCTGAATCGGCCTTGGCGGAATCCATGACCGCCGAGTCCATGCTCACCGAAAAGTTCACGGCGGATTCACCCGGGGCTGTGCCGCTGGTATCGATCAGGGCTGCAAAATCGTCTTTAAGTAATGTATCATTATCAAGGGTGAAAAGGGTTTTGTCGTACGCTGTGTAGGAAAAGGTCTGAATTTTTTCAGGATCATTACGGTCACGGTTATCGATCACATTCCTGATGATCCGGTGTGCGGGGTTTGCCCCCGGAAGGATCTCCACCTCCTGAAGGTCGATCTCTTTCTTTACCATATGTACCACAAGGTCTCTGGTTTTGCTGCCCACCTTTACCGTCTGGGGCTGATATCCGACAAAAGAGAGGCGGAGCGAGGTTATCGGGTTTGAATAACGGAACAGGAATTTCCCGTCAATATCCGTGGTACCGCCATGATGGCTGTTGTTGATGATGATGTTGACAAACGGCATCGGTTCACGCGTGGCGCCATCCGCCACCTTTCCCGAAACCTGGTATTGCGCTTGAACCGCAACAGATGCACCAAAGAAAGCAATCAGGTTGACCAGAAACAGTAAACGTCGAAACATGGGGTATTTTTTTACAAAAGTATTAAAATGATTATTCTAACTTTACCGCTCATACCAATCACTGCCATCAACACAAAGAAAAAACAGCAATAGTATCATTTTGTTCAAAATCGTTACGATGAAACCTGACCCCAGTCCATGACCAGTGACCCGAAATTTCCCCTGATCGCCAAAACCATTGCCGGCCTCGAAGGGGTGTTGGCCGAAGAGCTCTCGGAATTGGGGGCGGAAGGGGTGGCCCTGCTGAACCGCGCTGTTTCCTTTATGGCCGACAAGGCGTTGATGTACAGGGCCAATTACCGTTGCCGCACCGCCTTGCGCTTTCTGAAACCCCTGTTTCATTTTGAAGTGGAGGAGCAAAAGGACCTTTACTCCAACCTGAACGCCTTTGCCTGGGAGGAGATCCTGACTGCCGATCAAACCCTGTCTATAGATGCGGTGATATCCTATACGGTCTTTACCAATTCGCAATTTGTCGCCCAGCGGGCAAAGGATGCCATTGTCGACAGGATCAGGGATAAAACAGGGCATCGCCCGACCGTGGATCTCGATGATCCTGACCTAAGGATCAATGTCCATCTGTTCCGC
This sequence comes from uncultured Draconibacterium sp., assembly GCA_964387205.1. GTDB lineage: Bacteria > Bacteroidota > Bacteroidia > Bacteroidales > FEN-979 > CAIVAT01. The sequence continues at coordinate 5,160 of CAYLVY010000148.1, read as the reverse complement.
GACCAATGCACGGTGGCCCTTGATTCATCCGGTAAGTCGCTGCATCTGAGGGGTTATCGGCAAAAGACAGGGCCTGCGCCGATCAGCGAGGTACTGGCAGCCGGTCTGATCCGCCTTTCGGGTTGGACACCAGCTATCCCTTTACTCGATCCGATGTGCGGTTCCGGTACGCTCCTCATCGAAGCAGCCATGGCCGCACGTCAGATTCCGGCTGGTTTCAGGCGGTCTTCCTGGGGGTTTATGAAATGGAACGATTTTGATCCCGGTTTATGGGAGATGGTCTGCAGCGAGAAACCGGAAATCGAAGGCCAGGCACCGTTGCTGATCCATGGCGCCGATCGCTCTGCACCAGCCATTGAGGCTGCGGAACAAAATATCATGAACGCGGGGCTCCGGGATGTTATCACCCTTGAAACCAGTTCACTGCGTGATATCCGGCCACCGTTTGCCAAAGGTTTTATTATTGCCAATCCCCCTTATGACGAACGGATTAAACTGGAGGATTCACTGGCGTTCTATAAAATGATCGGCGACAGCCTGAAGCAGAAATTTGCCGGTTATACGGCGTGGTTGATCTCAGCCGACCTTGAGTCGGTGAAATTTATCGGGCTCCGGCCTTCGAGAAAGATCCGGATATTCAACGGCCCGCTGGAATGCAGGTTCCTGAAGTTCGATCTTTTCGAAGGAAAGAAGCAACACCCTACGCCAGCCTGAACCGAAAACCAGTAAATTTGCATCTGTCCACCCACGGAGAATAACAGTTCAGATACATTTAATAAAAACTATATATGGCTATTACCAACCTTGCTGTCATGACTTCCGGGGGCGATGCTCCCGGGATGAACGCGGCGATCAGGGCAATTGTGCGGACCGCCACTTTTTGCGGACTTGATGCCTTTGGAATCTATCGGGGATACGAAGGATTGATCGATAATCAAATAGAAAAACTTAGCAGCAGTTCGGTTTCCAATATCATCCAGCGCGGAGGGACCATCCTGAAAACAGCACGCAGTAAGCGGTTTATGGAATACCCGGGCCGGCTCCGGGCGTATGACAACCTTAAAGCGTTAAACATTGATGCCATGGTGGTCATTGGCGGGAACGGGACCTTTACCGGTGCTGCGCAGTTTGACAAAGAATTTGATTTTCCGGTGATCGGTCTCCCCGGAACGATCGACAACGACCTTTACGGGACGGATGCTACCATCGGGTATGACACCGCGATCAATACCGTGGTGGAGGCGGCTGACAAGATCAGGGATACTGCTTCGTCACACGACAGGCTCTTTTTTCTTGAAGTCATGGGGCGGGATGCAGGGTTCATTGCCCTGCGCAGCGGAATTGCCTGCGGGGCCGAGTTCATCCTGGTTCCCGAAACCACAACCTACATCGATAATATTGCACGGCTGTTAAGGCATGACTGGCGCCGCACCAAATCCTCGGGCATCGTGATCGTGGCTGAGGGTGATGAAGCCGGAGGGGCGTATGAAGTGGCTGCGAGGGTAAAGGAACAATTACCCGAAATCGATACCCGGGTTACCATTCTCGGACATATCCAGCGGGGCGGATCCCCCAGCGCCTATGACCGGGTATTAGCCTCCACCCTGGGCTATGCCGCAGTCAATGGCCTGGTAAACGGCCATCGCGGGGTGATGGCCGGAATCGTCGACAAAAAAATCGTCTACACCCCATTCGAGAAAGCTATCAAGCATCACAAAGATATTAATATGGAGATGCTGGAGATGTCGAGAATACTTGCATTGTAACCATTATTTTCTGACAGGTGGAGAGGATCACCCTATTCGCGGATGTGATATTGCCCCTGCCTGTCCCGGGGGCATTCACCTATCGTGTCCCTTTTGCATTGAACGGACAGGTGAAAACCGGGATCCGGGCGGTAGTGCAGTTTGGCCCGAAGAAGATCTATACTGCCCTTATCCTTCGTTTGCATGAGGTTCCCCCGAAAGATCATGTTCCAAAGTATCTTTTATCACTGCTGGATGAATTACCCGTCGTCAATGATCTTCAACTGAAGTTCTGGCACTGGCTCGCCGGTTATTATCTCTGCCATCCGGGAGAAGTGATGAATGCTGCCCTGCCTTCAGCACTTAAACTCACCAGTGAAACCAGGATAGCTCTTCACCCTGATCCGCCGGAAGGCGCCATGGACGGAATAGGAGAGAGGGAAAAGATGCTGATGGAGGCGCTACATCACCGGAAGGTTATCGACATTTCGGAAGTATCCAGGATACTGGACCTGCAGAAGTGTATCCCGGTGATCCGGAACCTGATAGAAAGGGAACTGGTGGTCTCCGAAGAAGAGTTAAACGATCCCTACCGGCCGGTAAAGGAAGAGTTCATCACGCTTCAGGATGAGTATTCGATCAATGAAGAGGTTTTAAAACCGGTGTTCGACCAGCTGGAAATCAAAGGCCGTAAACAGATGGAAGTCCTGATGGCTTTTCTGCGGTTATCCCGTTTTGATGACGGGGAGAGGAGGCAGGTGACCCGAAGGGAGTTGTTCCGGAGTATCGGTAATGCTCAAAGTTCCCTGAACAGCCTTGTTAAAAAGGGAATCCTGAAAACAGAAACCAGGGTTGTGAGCAGACTGGATACCTTTGAAACAGAAGTTGTCACACCGCCCGGTGAGTTGACCGGGCCTCAGACGGAGGCCCTGAAGGAGGTGCTGGAGAGTTTCGGGGCCCATCAGACAGTGTTGCTCCATGGGGTCACATCAGCCGGTAAGACCGAGATTTATATCCGGTTAATTGCCGATGAAACAGAGCGGGGCAAGCAGGTTTTGTTTTTATTGCCGGAGATAGCGCTCACCACGCAGATCATCAGGCGGTTGAAACGTGTTTTCGGGAAAAGGGTAGGGGTTTACCATTCGCGGTTCAATATGCACGAAAAGGTGGATCTTTATAAAGCGGTACTGGGCTATCGAGAAGATGAAGGGGCTGGTCGGTGCGATATCCTGCTGGGGGCCCGTTCGGCACTGTTTCTGCCGTTTTCAAACCTTGGGCTGATCGTGGTGGATGAGGAACATGATCCTTCCTATAAGCAAAACGATCCTGCCCCGCGGTATAATGCCCGGGATGCCGCCATATATCTGGGCTGGCTTCACGGAGCAAAGGTGTTGCTGGGCTCTGCAACGCCATCGGTGGAGAGCTACTACAATACCAGCAGGGGTAAGTACGGATTGGTAGCGCTGCAAACGCGATATGCAGGAATGGAGATGCCGGATGTGACGCTGGTGGATATCCGGGAAGCTACCCGTCAGGCTGCCATGAAGAGCCATTTCTCCAATATCCTTCTGGAGAAGTTGAAAGAGACCCTGGAAAATCAGGAGCAGGCGATCCTTTTTCAGAATCGCCGTGGTTTTTCCCTGCGTCTCGAATGCGACCACTGCCACTGGATGCCGATGTGCCGGAATTGTGATGTGACCCTTGTCTACCATAAAAAGCTGAATCAGCTTCGCTGTCATTACTGCGGATTTGTGGCGCGTATTCCGGAAAAATGTCCCGGTTGCGGAAGCCTTCAGGTTCGGATGAAGGGTTTTGGGACAGAAAAGGTGGAGGAGGAACTTTCATTGCTGCTGCCCGGCGCCCGGATCGCAAGGATGGACCTCGATACCACACGCACCCGACATGCCCTTCACCAAATCATCAGCGATTTTGAACAACGGAAAATCGATATCCTGGTCGGTACGCAGATGGTGACCAAAGGGCTTGATTTTGATCATGTCAGCCTGGTCTCCATTCTCAATGCCGATAATATGCTCAGTTATCCCGATTTCAGGGCAGCCGAACGCAGTTATCAACTGATGGCCCAGGTGAGTGGCCGGAGCGGCCGGAAAAACAAAAGAGGGATGGTCATCATTCAGACCCGCCAGCCTGGTCACCAGATAATCAAACAGGTGACGGAGAATGATTATGAGTCCATGTTCGCCCGGCAACTCACTGAACGTCAGAAATTCGGCTATCCTCCCATGACCCGTCTGGTATTGCTCCGGCTTCGTCACCGGGATCCTGACATGTTGAATAAAGGTGCTTCACGCCTGGCATCAGACCTGCGAAAGGAGTTCGGCAGCGCTATACTGGGCCCGGAATACCCTGTGGTTTCCAGGATCATGAATTTCTACATCAAGAACATCATGTTCAAAATCGGGAATGGACAAGACCTGTCGCTGTCCAAATCGAAAATGATGGAAATCATTGAAGCCTTTCAGAAAGAGGTCGGGTTCCGGAGCCTCAGGGTGATCATTGATGTGGATCCGCAGTAGTGTCGATCACCAGGTAAAGATCTTCGTTATCCCGCTTCATGAGGTATCTTTCACGCGCAAATTGTTCCAGTTGGTTGGAGTCATGCAGTAACCCCTGGTAGAGTACGGAATCATGACGTATCTCCTGCAGGTAATACTGTTTGGCCTGATTGAGCGAATCGAGCCGCGCCTGCAGTTTGTTTCTGGTAGTGAGGTTATTGCTGTCGAAAAAGATCATCCATACTACGAAAGCCACTGTTGTCAAAAAGTATTTATTAATCAGTAAGTTAAGCGTTTTTTTCAAAATGGGTTTCATGAGGGCCTCCTGATATAATTAGTCCAGCATATTTTTAAAATAACGGTAGGTTGCTTCCTGGGAACGAACAGGGATTTCGTTGTTCCGACGATAGACGTTGGGTGGGGTGGAGCCGATGATCCGTGCTTTGACGTTATCGGTGAGCTGAATGTCGAGGATATCTTTCAGTTGCTTCCGGATTTCAGGGCTAAGGACCGGAGTAGCCACCTCGATGCGGTTGTCGGGTTGCCTCCGTTGCAAAAAACCTGGATTCGGGCATGTTCCAGAAAACGGTCCACGATGCTGATGGCTTCGATGTTATCGCTGATGCCGGGTATACCCGGAACCAGTGTACAAATACCCCGGATGATCAGTTTGATTTTCACCCCTGCCTGACTGGCTTTGTAGAGTTTTTTCACCATGACACTGTCGACCAGGCTGTTCAGTTTCAGGATGACCCATGCTTCCTCACCCCTGCCGGCATACCGGATTTCGTTGCTGATCATTTTAAGATAGAAATTCCGCATATTGACCGGCGCGACCACGAGGGCGTTGAACTTGTAAGGGCGATAACTCTCTTCAATAAGGTGAAAAGCATTTACCA
>CAYLVY010000147.1:0-8089 GCA_964387205.1 uncultured Draconibacterium sp. | reverse complement strand
GTGCAGAATGTCACGATTGCCAATGGCCATACGGAGTGTTATAATGCCCTGCAGACCATTACCGTTGCCGGCACCCCCACGACCTTCCTTATCGAAAGCGGAGGTAGTGCTACCTTTATAGCCGGTCAGGCGATCTATTTCCTGCCGGGTACTTCGGTACAGGCCGGTGTGTACCTGCTGGCTACCATTGCCCCCGATGGACCTTTCTGTAATGGCTATGAACCCCCGATGCCGGCCGTGATTGCCGGAACGGATGAACCGGTGCCTTTTGAGCAGGTTGGACAATTTGCCATCTATCCCAATCCCACCTCCGGGAACTTTACCCTTTCGCTGAGGGGTGAAGCCACTTCACCGGAGGTCAGGGTGGAAATATTCACCATGAGTGGAGAGAAAATACTCAGTGTTAATATGGGAGAGATGCCGCAGGACATTGCGTTTGAAGATATGCCTGCCGGTATCTATTTTATCCGGATCGTTTCCGGAGGGAAGGCACAAACCCTCAAACTGGTAAAGACCAGGTAATTTTTTCATCCCTCCCGGGATGTTGAAATCTTTTCACGCTGATCAGGCGTATTGACACGGGAAGAATTATCCGTGAAAATGCGCCGGATCAGCGTTTTCCGTAAACTATCTCTGGGTTTGTTAAAAAATGTTAAATGTATTGTGATACTTGCATTTGACGCTACATTTATTAACTTTACAAGCCGTTTCATACGGTTAATTCAGAATATTGAATATCAGTGTTTTAATACTTATTTCTTTGGATTGCCGATCATATCATTTTAAAGATTATTATTCCGGATAATTTATTTGATGTACACCATTATTAACCAAAAAACCAAGTCATGAAAAAAGTTTTACTTTTCATTGCTGTCCTGATGGTATCGATGTATGCCATTGGTCAGAAGACTTTTGACGGAAAGCCGGGCTATATCCAGTGCGGTGATCCGGGTCCTGTGGTCGTTTCCGAAAATATGGGGAACGATGCTTCGGCGCGTGTAATGCCTGAAACCGATTACATGTCGCTTTATGTCCTTCCAAGCACCGGAAGTACTTCCGGAAACGCACGTATTCCCAGGAATAATACCGTAAGATATCAGCGGGAAATGTACCTGATCATGCCTTCTGAAATGGCCGCCAGCGGATATCCCAACGGGGCCCTGGTAAGTTCCATCGGTTGGTTGATCGCCACCGCGGGGGTGGGCACCCAAACCGGAACCCTGAATATCTGGCTGATGAACACGGCAGATGTAACCTACACCCTGGGTTCGACGTGGAATACGGCTGGATTTACCCAGGTTCACTCCGATGCCGCCTTCACTGTTCCCATTGCAGCCGGCTCTTATGAGGTGCCGTTTAATCTTGGCGTTCCGTTCACTTATACCGGGGGCGGTGTTTATATTGCCTGGGAATTTGTGAATGAAGCCGGTGCACTTCCATCACCTTCCACTACCCTGGTTGCCTCCTGTAACACCAACCAGGCAACCATGTGCTACGGTTATCAAAGTGCAACCGCTCAAAGCACTACGCTGGCTGTCACGGCCTATCGTCCGGCCACCATTTTCGGTACGATCTCCTACACCGATATCCTTGGCGTTTCCAATATCTACGCATTGGAAAAAGCGCCGATCCCATACAGCTCTCCCAACAGCGTGGGCGTGAGGGTCACCAACGTATCGGGAAGCAGCGCTACCTATGACCTCACCCTTACCGTTAAAGATGCTACCAACACCATTACAAGGTACACGAGTACCCAGACAGGACTGACCATTGCAGCCAACAGCGCCGCGATTGTCTATTTTAACTGGTCGCCGGCCGTGCTGGAGAATATAAATATCGAAGCCACTGCTTCCCCTGCTCCGGGTGAAAACTTCCTGGCTAACAACACCAAAACCCTGCTGGCCAATGTGAATGACAACCTTTATTCGTATACACTCGATCAGTCGGTACACGGCGGATTCGGATACGGAGGGACCAGCGGTGCCGGTATTTTTGCCAGCAAGTTTACCATGAATGGCGCCGGGATCATCACGGGCGCCAACCTGTTTATTCCAAACAGCACAACCAATACAGGTAAAACCATCTATGCCGTTGCCATCAATTCTGCCGGCGCCATCGTGGCTCAGTCGGCCGATTATGTAATGCTGGCAGGTGACCTTGGAACCAACGTCGCCTTCCCGTTTATAACGCCTGTATCCTTTGTCAATGAAACTTTCTACGTGGGATTGGCACAGCCTACTTTCGGATATTATCCTGTAGGAACCTTCTCTGAGATACCGGTGAGGCCCAACACCTTCTTTATTTTCAATATTTCCGGCGGGACACCCATCCCCCTCACAGGATTCGACCTGAGATACGGTATCGAGCCATTGGTAACTCCATATGTCGGTGTAGTACCGCCCTCCGGATTTACCGCCACTGCCGCATCCCCTTCGCAAATCAACCTGAACTGGACCCAAAATGCCAACACCGATCCTGTAATGCTGGTCTTTAATACCACCAATACCTTTGGTACTCCGGCAAACGGAACCGCCTATGCACCCGGTAATCCCATCCCGGGTGGAGGTACGGTGATTTTCAATGCTTCAGCCACCACTTTTAGCCATACCGGCCTCACTCCGGGTACCACCTATTATTATCAGGCATTCTCGGTGGACGGAACCAATACCTATTCCGTTGCCAAAGGTGCCCTGGCTGCCACTTTCTTCGGCGTTCCCTATTTCCAGGATTTCAATGGCGGAACTACGCTACCTGTATCGTGGTCGGGCAACATGACAGTCCTTGCCGGCCATGGTGTGGGCGGAACCAATGCACTTTCAGAAAACCTTTACAGTACGGTTACCTCTGTCAATGCATCTTCCCCGAATATTGTGCTTAGCGCCAATCAGTGCAAGCTTTCGTTCGATTACCGCATCGTGGATTGGGACGGATACCCTGCCACCGCTACCGTGCTGAGCGCTGGTGACAAGGTCGAAGTCCAGATGTCCACCAATGGTGGTACTTCCTATTCCACCCTCTACACCATTAACACAGGAAACCATGTCACCTCTACCGATTTTGCAGCCCGTACGATCAACCTGGCCATCTATCCGGGAGCGGTCAAGTTCAGGTTCCTCTGTTCCTGGGCAGCAGGCGATTATTACGTGGATATCGACAACTTCCTGGTGGAAGAGTTGCCATTGTGCGCTGCACCAACCAACCTGACGGTCAATAATGTGACGATGAACTCTGCCATCATTGGCTGGAGCAATGCCCCGTTTGTGGAGATCGATTACGGCCCCGCCGGCCATCCTGCCGGGTCGGGCACCATCGTCTCACCTGTCGTCAATAATCCACATACCCTGACCGGTCTGGCATACAATACAACGTATGACGTTTATGTCCGTCAGGATTGCGGCAGCGGTGTGATCAGCGCCTGGGTCGGACCTCTGACCTTCAAGACTCTCGACCTGATCAGTATTGCACCATCTCCTTATGACTTTGGATCAGTGGGTATCGGAGCTTCTTCTGCCTCCCAAACCTTCACCATCACCAATAACGGCCCTGCCACGACGATTGAATCGGTTTACTTGTCAGGTGCCGATATGGGCAACTTTATTCTGACAGACGGCAATTCGTACCCCAAACCATTGGGTACGGGCGCCTCTTTCACCGTAAGCGTGGTGTTTCAACCCGGTTCTCCCGGCGTAAAGAACGCGGTGCTTAATGTAGCCGAGCCGGAGGTAGCCCCCTATACGGCCGATCTGACCGGCACCGGTGTATGCTCCAATCCATCGGCTCTTACAGTTTCAGGCGTGACCACCACTTCGGCCTCTCTGGGCTGGACTGCCAATGGCACCACGGCATGGGAAATCGAATATGGCCTCTTTGGATTTACCCCCGGAACCGGGACACTGATTACTGCGGGTGTGACAAACCCTTATTATCTCTCCGGCCTCAGCGAGGGTACCTCCTATAGCTTCTATGTCAGGGCCGTATGCCAGGGCGGATACAGTGCATGGGTAGGCCCGGCATCCTTTTATACACTTTGTAATCCGTTTGCACTGCCTTACAGCGAGAATTTCGATGCAGTGACTTTACCCAACCTTCCGTTCTGCTGGACCCGCTGGTCTTCTGCCGCAGGCAGACCCTGGATGACCAGTAACTCAGCCGGTATCGGAGCTCATTCGTCTCCCAATTTCGTGGGTGTATTCTACCATCCATCCATGCCCAAAAACGAATGGCTCGTTTCACCGCCACTGCAGGTTAATGCAGGAACCAACTACGTGGTGAAATTCTGGTTGGAAGCTCCCGGTTACGGTTACCCCGAAAAACTGAAGCTGGTCATGTCCTCCGATCCTTCAATCGCAGCCCTGCTGGTGGCCCCGGTTATCTGGAACCGCGATGACCTTTTCCTCAGCACCTACACGGAGTTTATTGTTCCTTTCACTGCAGTTTCCTCCGGTACTTATTACTTCGCATGGCACGCCTATTCGGTGGCCGATGTGGATTACATTGCCATGGATGATGTCAGCTTCATGGCAGTTGAACCGCTGCAGGTCAGTGGCAACGCTACCAATGCAACCTGTCCCGGTACCAACGACGGAGCAGTCAACACCCTGGTTTACGGAGGCGTACCTCCCTACACCTTTAACTGGAGCAATGGCGCCAACACCCAGAACCTCTCCGGTCTTGCTGCCGGCGAATATTCGGTGACCGTGACCGATGCCCTGAATACTACAGCTACAGGTTCGTGGAGTGTTATGTGGACCAACCCGGTGTGCGAAAATATCACGGTTACCGGGACCCTCCAGGGATCCGACTGCTACGATGCCCTTCAGGTGATAACGGTTGCCGGAGGAGGCACCACCTTCGTGGTAGAATCGACCGGAAATGCAATATTCATTGCCGGTCAAAAGATCCTTTACCTGCCGGGAACCTCGGTATTGTACGGTGGTTATATGCTTGGAACCATCACCCAGACGGGTCAGTACTGTAACCAACCCACACTGCCCTCGGTGATCACCTCGCAGGATCCGGTACCTGCCCTGACCGACCGCGCTCACTTCACCCTCTATCCAAATCCCACCAACGGAAATGTGATCCTGGTGCAGAAAGGCGATAAGCTGTTTGATAATGTGAAGGTGGTGATTTACTCTGTCAACGGGACCCAACTGATCTCTTCCAATATCATCGGACAGAAACAGCAGGAGTTCAGAACTGCCGACCTGCCCGACGGACTATACATCGTCAAGGTGTTTGCCGAATCCTATGTCGAAACCATTAAACTGGTGAAGACAAGGTAGGTGAACAGGTATGCTGTTGACGGCCATTGAGCTGTCGATGGTTCACGAAAAGGAGGGTATTCCAACCGGATACCCTCCTTTTTTCATTTTAGGGTGAGATAAATGTGGAGTGCGAAGTGCGAAGTGCGGAGAGCGGAGTGTGGAGTCTGGAATCCGCACTCCGGACTCCACGCTCCAGACTCCAGACAATAATTCCGTTGAAAATCAAATAAATTAGAACTATTATAAATTATATTGTAAAATATTTTTCTATCCCCGAATTTCTTATATTTGAAGCCATCTCAGCGGAAGTGTTTTTAATGCTTCCGTGTTTTTTCAGAGAACGGTCAATCAGGAAATTATGACAAATTCTTTCTGCATGCCACGAAATCTAGTTCGGATGAAGTCATTAAACTCAACATATTTTCCCCGGGAATTATCGCATCTATTAATCAAAACTGAGTTTTAACCAAAACATCTGATCATGAAAAGACTATTTACATTGATCATGCTAGTCATTATGATGGCCGGCATGAATGTAACGGTAGGTCAAACGGTCACGATCGGTACGGGAACAGTATATAGTTACTATTACGGCCCCATGTACCGGTCTTCTGCCGCTAGTTCATTTGACTACAGCCGTCACAACATCCTCTACACCGCAGCCGAGTTGTCTGCTGCAGGGATTACTGCGGGAGCAGTGATCTCCACCCTTAGTTGGAACAAATATGACGCTTTTGCCACAACGGGTGACGCCAAGATGGACATCTACATGAAAAATTCCGGCGCCAGCACCCTGGTTTCCGGGACCGCCTGGTCCAGCATTATATCCGGCGCCACAATGGTCTACACTACAACAGCACAAACGATCCCTGCCACAGCCGGCTGGGTGCCCTTCAACCTTTCAACCCCCTTCGTTTATACCGGCGGTTCGCTGGAGATCATTACCGACTGGGATATCTCTATGGTCGCAGGCAGTCCTTCCACCGGAGTATTTAACTGGTATTATACATCAGGGCTTGCCAATACTGCTACCATCGGATGGTCAAACAGTGCTGCAGGCACTGGTGCCACTACCCTTACTACTACCTATGGCGGTACTTTACGCCCCAATATCCAGATCACCTATACCCCCGGTACCGATCCATACCTGGCGGTTAATCCTTCATCCCTCGCCTTCGGCTTTAAACCAAGCGGGACACCTTCGGCAGAACTATCCTATCAACTGTACGGTGACAACCTTACATCGAGCCCGATCACGGTGACCGCACCTGCCGGATTCGAAGTTTCCCTGACCTCAGGAGGGCCTTATACCTCAACAGTTGATGTTGTCTTTGTACCTCCCACCCTGGCGCCGGTCACCATTTACGCCAGGTTCTATCCGACCGCTCCCGATATGAGCTATAGCGGAAATATCACCAATGTGGGCGGAGGGGCTTCCTCCAACGTGGCGGTGACAGGGACCTCCAACCTGTTTAATGCCTATTGCCCTTCCAACGCAACCTCAACAGCCGATGAGGACATCTTCAACGTAACCCTTGGTACCATCAACAACACCAGTGATTGCAATACCCTGGCGCCGGGAGTAGGTTCAATTAAAAATGAATACAGCAATTACTATTTCGATGTTCCGCCTGCCGAACTTCAACGCTCTACAGCACCCACTTTCAGCGTGACCATCGGAACCTGCGGGACCGGCTCCTATAGCAATGCAGTTAAAATTTTCATCGACTTCAACCAGGACGGAGATTTTAATGATGCCAATGAGGAGGTATATGCTTCTCCGGCTGCCACAGCAGGCGCCCACACCGAAACAGGAACTATATTAATTCCGGCCGATGCCGTTTTAGGGAATACCATGATGCGCGTGGTCAATGTTGAAACTACCACAATAGCCAACATTCTTGCTTGTGGTACCTATTCCTGGGGAGAGACCGAAGATTACAAAGTTACTATTACGGAAGCACCTGCCTGTCTTCCTCCAGCCAGCCTTACTGCCACCAACATTACCGGATTCGCGGCCGATCTCGGCTGGACGGAACTGGGAACTGCCACCACCTGGGATGTCGAATGGGGCCCCACCCCGTTTACCCCGACCGGCACACCCAACCTGCCAGGCCTTACGGCTACTACCTATAATCTTTCCGGATTGACACCTGTTACCGGGTATGCATTCTATGTCCGTTCCAATTGCGGAGGTGTCTACAGTACCTGGACAGGCCCCAAAACATTTACTACCACCGTGGCCTGCCCGGCCCCAACAGGCCTTACTGCAAAAAATATTACCAGCAGTTCCGCAACGCTCGAGTGGACCTCCATGGGTACCCTGTTCGATATCGAATGGATGCTCTCCACCGCTACACCTACCGGTACCCCCAATGTTACCGGAGTGGCCAACCCTTACCTGCTCTCCGGACTTTCCCCGGCAACAAGCTATAAATATTACGTACGCCAGGATTGCGGGGTCAATGGCACCTCCACCTGGGGAGGCCCCTATACCTTTACAACACTCTGTGAGGCCTATGTTCCCTATTTCGCCCAGGATTTCCAGGGAACTACCTTCCCGCCGGTATGCTGGTCAAGGGCAACCGGACAACTCGCTTCACCGGTAACCATGACGAGTACCACCTCCAACTGGATCCAGGATGACTGGCGGAATGTGGTGACCGGTGACAAAGCGGCAAGGCTGAATATCTGGAGTACAGGATTATTTAGCTGGCTCATCACCCCACAGATCAATCTTGGAGCGGGTGTCAATCATCAGCTTGATTTTGATCTTACCCTGAATGCTTATGGAACTTCCAATCCTCCTGCAACCACCGGAG
>CAYLVY010000146.1:0-8132 GCA_964387205.1 uncultured Draconibacterium sp. | reverse complement strand
GGTAAGAGGTTGATATTCTTCGGGCGCTATGCAGGCATGGCTGGTATGATCAATTCCCTCTGGGCACTTGGCCTGCGGCTGAATGAAAAGGGTTTCCGTACGAGGCTTCTTAACCTGAAGTCGGCTTATAAATACCACAGCCTCAGGGAGGCCAAAGATGAAATCTCCCATATCGGACAGCTTATTGCGGAGAACGGGATCCCGGGAGAGTTGAGACCATTTGTGATCGGCGTTACCGGTTACGGCAATGTTTCACAGGGTGCCCAGGAGATACTGGGCCTGCTGCCGGTCAAGGAGATCTCTCCGGAAAAACTGCTCGGATTGCGCAAACGCAAAAAATTACCCGACAACATCGTCTATAAAGTGATCTTCAGGGAAGAGGATATATTTGAACATATCGATGGAGAACCCTTCGACCTGCACGACTATTTCACCAACCCCCATCAGTACCGGAGTGTTTTCGAGAAATATATTCCTCATCTCTCCATGCTGATCAATTGTGTTTACTGGGATCAACGGTATCCGCGTCTGGTGACCAAAAATTACCTGGAAAAGGCTTATGTGGACGGGGAACCAAAACTTACCGTTGTCGGGGATATAAGCTGTGATGTGGAGGGAAGTGTGGAATGTACCTTGAAGCCGACCGAGATAGATGACCCCATATACGTGTATCATCCCGATACCCGGGAGATCACCATGGGGCATAAAGGTCATGGGATCCTAGTGATGGCTGTGGATATCCTTCCGGCAGAACTTCCGCGCGACGCTTCCGATGGCTTTGCCGATGTACTGGTTAACTTTGTGAAACCTATAGCCGACGCAGATTTTGGTGAGCATTTTGATGACCTTGACCTGCCGAAAGCGATAAAAAAAGCGCTGATCCTTCACAATGGAGAACTCACGCCAGATTATAAATATATCGAAGAGTATCTTCACAAGCCCTGAGATCATACCCGATGCTGACCCGACTACAAAACCGCTAATTCAACCCACCATATGAAAAAAGTACTAATCCTTGGTTCAGGCCTTGTTGCCCAACCTATTATCCGTCATTTGCTGAAACAAAATTATGCCGTTACCGTCGCATCCAACACCCCCGATCGCTCAGATGTCATGATTGCAGGACATCCTGCCGGATTATCCGTTTTCTGGGATGCTGCCGACGAAACTGCACTGGAGGAACTAATCAACAGGCACGATCTGGTGGTCAGCCTGCTCCCCTATGTTTTTCATGTTATGGTTGCCCGTCATTGCGTCCGCTGTGGTAAAAATATGGTGACCACCTCCTATGTCAAACCCGAAATGAAGGAACTGGATACCGCCGCCCGCGAAGCCGGTATCATCATCCTGAATGAAATCGGACTTGACCCTGGCATCGACCATATGTCGGCCATGAGGATCATCGATAAAGTCCATCAGAATGAAGGCGCCATCCTGGAATTCTATTCTATATGTGGCGCCCTTCCGGCTCCGGAAGCTGCCGGTAATCCTTTTCGCTATAAGTTTTCGTGGAGCCCCAAAGGTGTTGTCCTTGCGGGAAATAACGATGCAATGTACCTGAAACAGGGGAAAAAAGTGGTGATTCCGACAAAGGATCTCTTTAAAAATCCTTTCCGCGTGGATTTTCCTGACGTGGGAATGCTGGAAGTCTATCCTAACCGCGACTCAGTTTCATATAAAGAAATCTACGGGATCCCCGAGGCACGGACCATGTACCGCGGCACCTTCCGTTACCCGGGCTGGTGCGCAGCTTTGGATGCACTGAAAGCACTTTATCTGATATCTCCCGAAAAATTGAATATGGCAGGGATGTCCTTTCTCGACCTGATGAAAAATCAGATACAGAAATACTATCCCAAACTTGGACATCCCTTGTCAGGTTCGATCGACGGGGTTAAATATGGTGTCGCCGATGCCCTGGGACTACCGGTAAATTCACCTGCCATTCAGGCAATGGAATGGCTCGGACTCTTCTCCGACGAGAAAATGAACAGGATCGTCGACTCTACGTTTGAGGTAACATCAGACCTGATGATCTCCAAAATGAGCCTCGGAACGGAGGAACGCGATATGGTGGTGATGCAGCATACCTTCCTGGCTGCCTATTCTGACGGCAGGAAAGAGGTGATCCGATCACGTATGCTCGATTTTGGAACCCTAGCTACTGATACTTCGATTGCCCGGACTGTTGCCTTACCGGCTGCCATTGCCGTTGAGATGATTTTAACCGGTAAGATCAGCATCGCCGGGGTGCATATTCCGGTCATCCCGGAAATTTATAATCCGGTGCTCGATCAGCTCGAAACACTGGGCATTACCTTGAAGGAAGAATATGGCCTCCCGCTGAGCGAAATGGTTTCATAAAAATCAAACCGCTGATTATTCTGACGAAACAAGAGAATTGACCCGTTCTTTGGGATTAACCATCCTTCCCGCTGAATGGTGAGGGTTCGACTTTCCCCTGATGAATGGTTTGTTCGTTATGGGAAATCGTTTTACTTTTGACCCGCAATTTTTTCATCCATGGGAATAGCAGAGATTATCCTTGTTGCCATCATCGGCATCGTTATATATGCGCTGTATAGTATGCGAAAAAAACCATCTGATTCGCAGCAGCGCCGTCAGGGCATAGACAATGATCAGTCGCAACGACAACAGCATTTTCAAAATCCGGATGACCCTGGACGGAGCGGAAAGAGATCGGGATATGCCAAATGGGTGGGAGGGGGCCTCGGCTGGGTCTTTGGCGGCCCGATAGGCGCCATCCTGGGGGTGGCATTGGGTTCTATGTTTGATGGCATGAATTCCGGTAAATATGAATACCAGAATTCACCCAGGGGCAATTTTGCATTGAGCCTCCTTGTGCTCTCCGCTGCCGTGATGAAAGCGGATCAGAAAGTGGTACGGTCGGAACTCGAATATGTCCGTTCGTTTTTTATTACCCAATTTGGCGACGTTGAAGGAAACCGGATGATCAGTATGCTGAGGGAGATACTGAAGCAGGATATCAATGTACAGGATGTCAGCGTTCAGGTAGGGAAATTCACCGATTACCCGTCAAAACTCCAGTTGCTTCATTACCTTTTTGGGATCAGCGCCTCTGATAACCTTTACCATCCCGATGAGGTAGGGGTGATCTCCGTGATTGCCCGGTATATGGGTATTTCAGGCTCGGATTTCAATTCCGTCAGGGCCATGTTCATCAAGAGCACCGACTGGGCGTACGATGTGCTGGAAATCACTCCTCAAGCCACTGATGATGAAGTGAAACGGGCATACCGTGAAATGGCGAAAAAGCACCACCCGGATAAGGTGGCCAGCCTGGGTGAAGATATCCGGAGGGCAGCCACGGAAAAATTCCAGAAAATTTCCGCGGCATATGAAGAAATTAAAAAGCAACGGGGGATTTCGTAAACCTGGTTCCGGAAAATGGAATGGGCCATGAAACCATGACCCATTGCCAAACCAAACCAACTTAACTAAACAAAAAACAGAACCAACCTTCACATTTCACCGGTAATCGGCAATTCGGCCAAGAATCCTGCACAACATCCGATGAATAATTAGACTAATTCCAAACAAAAGTACATTTAAAAATTCCATTTGTCAAGAAAATCATGAAAAAAGTTCAAAATATTTTTAAACACATGACCAGGGTAAGAAGGATGATGTGGATTATAATATTGCTAGTTCCTTCATTTTCATGGGTTAACGGTCAGGGGTCGGCCGGGGATGTTGAAACCGATCCACTTGTTTTGCAAAGTCTTGAACAATGGAAGGACATGAAGTTTGGTTTGTTGATGCATTGGGGGCCATACAGCCAGTGGGGAATCGTGGAGTCCTGGTCGCTTTGTTCCGAAGATGAACCATGGTGCCGGCGTCATATGAAGGACTATACGGAGTATTGCCGTCAGTACGAGGCACTGAAGACAACCTTTAATCCGGTGAAATTTGATCCGGAGCGGTGGGCAGAAGCTGCTGCGTTTGCCGGAATGAAATATGTGGTTTTCACGACCAAACATCATGATGGTTTCTGCATGTTCGACACACGGCAAACCGATTACCGGATCACTGATCCGGGTTGTCCTTTTCACAGGAATCCAAAGTCAAATGTGACCCTGGAAATATTCAATGCGTTCAGAAAGAAGGGGTTTCGCACAGGGACCTATTTCTCCAAACCCGATTGGCATGCTGATGATTATTGGGCACAGGAGTGGGCCACTCCGGACAGGAACGTGAATTACAGTATCAGCCGGTATCCGGAGAGGTGGAATCGTTTCAGGGAGTTTACTTTCAGACAGATCGAGGAACTGATGACCGGTTTCGGAAAGGTGGATATTTTGTGGCTGGATGGTGGTTGGGTAAACCCCGAAAACCGTGGCCAGGACATCGGGATGCCGCAGATTGCCGCGATGGCCCGGAAACATCAACCGGGACTCATTGTGGTTGACCGGGCGGTTCCCGGCCGGTATGAGAATTACCGAACCCCGGAGCAGGAGATCCCTGAAAAGCCGCTGGAATATCCATGGGAAACCTGCATGACGATGGCCACCTCATGGTCGTATGTGCCGGGTGATACCTATAAACCTGCGCGGGCACTGATTCACAACCTGGCCGACATTGTGTGCAAGGGGGGGAATTACCTGCTTAATATCGGGCCCTCCCCGGAAGGTACATGGGCCGACACTGCCTATCAGCGCCTGAACGAGATCGGGCAATGGATGGCGGTTAACGGAGAGGCCATTTATGGTTCACGGCCCATCGATCCGCACAAATCGGGGAATATATGCCTTACTTCCAATCCTGACGGTACGATTTTTGCCATTTATCTCGCCGGTGAAAACGAAGTGACCATGCCGGCCAAAATGACCATTCGCGGATTCCAGCCTTCACCCGGCTCGGTTGTCACTATGCTTGGTTATGGGAAGAACCTGAAATGGCAAAAGATCGGAGATGAAGGATTTGTTGTGTTCATCCCTGCCGCCTTGCGGAGCGGGCCGCCCTGTCAGTATGCCTGGACTTTAAAAATTGTCATGGATAACACCGACTGACCACCGGCGAGTCTCTTCTTATATTAGCCCTGCAGTGTCGGCTCCGAGGTTATTGAATTTCTCTCTTAAACCGGTAACAATGGAATCGGAGAGGGGCCCACGTTCCAGCCATTTAATATTTTCGATCAGATGGTGAGGGTTGGAGGTTCCAATGATAATGCAGGAGAGAAAAGGTGCATGGGCTGCATAGCGAAGGGCCAGTTCAGCAGGGTCTATTCCTTCAATCAGCGGTTGCATCCGAAGATAGCGATCGTAATACAGGGCATGCCCATGTCCGTCAGGACGGGCCTGATATCGCCATACCGCATTTCCGAGGGGACGTTTGGCAATGATCCCCAAATCCGACTGACTGGCATCGGGGAGGTGCTTTGACAATCCCTGCTGGTCAAAAATGTTGACGGAGCATTGAATACTTCCAAATTTCCGGCTTTGTATGGCATACTGCAGTGCATCATTCTCTCCTGAATAGGCTGCCACGCCGATTTTTCCCTGCTCCTGCGCTTTTTCGAGCGCCAGGATGGCGTCGCCCCGTTTCAGTGCCTCGATGGAACACGAATGCAGATGGACGATCTCGATATAATCGGTCTGAAGCCGCTGCAACGATTCTTCGATCCCGCCCATGGTGGCTTCATAACTCCAGTCCTCGGCCTGATTGTATGTGTAGCCCACTTTGGTGGATAGAATGACATGGTGTCTGTTTTCTTTCAGGAACCTGCCGGTTCGTTCTTCAGAAGCGCCATAGGATCGGGCGGTATCGAAAAGGTTTATACCTGCATCAAGAGCCGCATGAAACAGTTTTTCGACTTCAGCGACATCCTGTGACTCCTTACCGATATGCCCGGCGCCCAAACCGATTGCAGATACATTCAACCCCGTTCTACCAAATTTCCTGTATTGCATTACTTTATGATCATTATGATCAGTCGTGAAATCTCCATGATATTCCGAATTTGAAGGATCCGTCGCGCATGGGATAGGAAGGGGTTGAGAAGTAATTACGGCCCGTCCATCCGGTATTGAAATGGGTATATGTCACGAAAAACCTGGCTCTTTGTATTTTCAGGTTGATAAAAATATCCAGGTAGGGATAATTGCCAGCTTCAATCCTGTCCTGTAAAAAGAACGACCGGATGGCCGGATTATAGGCATCGGCGAAGTAGCTTGTGGTGTATAATGCATCAATTCCGGGCTGCAGCAGTGCTGCTCCCCGGAATAGTGGCTGGGTGAACAACAGCGAAGCGCTTCCCATGAATGCGGGGATCCGCAGGACGTTGGTTTTCTGAACGGTTTGCCAGACCACATGGCTGATAAGCCTGAAACGCCAGAATTTAAGGTCTGTCTTCAGGAACAGGCTCAGGTAAGCGAATTCATCATTAAGTTGCCTGGGAAGACTGGCAGTATCAAGGTAAACGTAGCCGGTGACCCTGTTTAACTCCAATCCGGTTTCCAGGAAACGGAACTGATAGGAGAAGCTGGTCCGGATGGTACTTATTTTATTCCAGTTGTGGTTCCACTGGAAGAAATTTCCGCGGTAATGGCTGTAAAACCATCCGGGCTGGTCGGATCTGACGATAAGGCTCACCCTGGCAATGCCAAGGTTTTTTTCCTTTTTCCCCAGGATCGTCAGGAGGGAAGCCTTCAGCAGAAAGTCACCTTCATTATAATCGCCGAGCACATATTCTCCGTTTCCGGAGAGTTGCAGGCTGGGGAAAGGGGTAAAGGTAACGGCAGCGAATGGGGTATATTGAAGGAACACATATTTGATGCCCTGCAACATTTCGGTTTCGGTATAGGAGTGTCGGATTCCCCCTTCGAATTGCAGTATCCGGGCCATGGAGTTCCAGTGCCGGGTTGGGTTGGACCAGGTCAGGATATTGGAAATACGGCGTATGACAAGGCTGTCGTGGGTTTTTAGTGAGTCGATCAATGGTGGGGGGAAGAATGAACTGTCGGATGGTGAGTCTGTGAAACTCTGGCTTTGGCGGTAATAGCGGAAGGAGTATGTCAGCCGGCCGAGATCAGGCCAGCGGTTGGGAGCAGGCATTGAATCGGCATCGGGTTTTCCTGATCCTGTAAGATCGAAATAGTGTTTCATATAAAATCCGCGATCGCTGATACGGGTTTCGGCGGCGAGGAGGTTTACGGGGATGATCAGCCGGTTGGGTTCAATATTTCTGGTGAACAGTGAGTCATATTTAATGCCGCCATTATCAAAGTTGATGAGCCGGTTCACGATAAAATTGGCGATGACACCATATCGTTTATTCGGCGTAAAATACTGGGCATTGACGCTAAGGTTGATATGGTTGGTTTTCTGGCGGAGGTATGCACCCGGTGAGCTGAGCACCCTGAAGTTGAAGCCAAGGTTCAATCCTTTATAGATATCGCGGCTGAAGTCCACATTGAATTGTTGTTCTTTTTTGCCTCCCTGGACGTAGGAGAGCTGGGAATAGGTTTTATAGATCCGGTAGTATCTGATGCTGTCGAAGTTGAAGAGATAATAGTCGAATGATCGGATGCCGTAATGAAAACCGGTTGGATCGGTATGGTTGGCAAAAGGCAGGAGGTTTCTGTAAAACTGGCCGATATTACCCAGGGTGGCGAAGAAACGGTGTTGGAAGAGGATAGGGTCGTAGAATCGGAAAGTTTCGAGGGTAGTATCGTTGATAAAGAGTTGTGGGGAGGATGATTTTTCAAAATCCGGGAGGAAGTATTGCACCCGGGAGGAGTCAGCACTGTTTTTTTGTGGGTGGTTGGTCGCCGGAAGGGTTTTGACGGAGGTGTCGGGAGGGTTTGCGGGGGTATTCAGGGTAAAGGCGCAGGTATCCGCAGCGACGGAAGAGAGGATTGACATCAGGATCAGGAAGCAGCAGCAGTGGAGGAGCTTCATAGGAAGGTTAATCAGTTGGTAAAATTAGAAAAAATTACCGCATACATAAACGGATGTGATGGGTCCGGTGCTTCAGGGCAAAAAAAAACCCGGTTTTGAACCGGGTTTTATAAAAGATCGGCGACGACATACTCTCCCACAAGTTAATGCAGTACCATCTGCGCAAGTGGGCTTAACGACTCTGTTCGGAA
>CAYLVY010000145.1:612-8462 GCA_964387205.1 uncultured Draconibacterium sp. | reverse complement strand
AACCTATAAATGTAAGCAATTTCTTAAAGTTGAATCCGGCGTGAATTTTCAGGCATAGTGAACGTCATGTTGATATCCGGCCCGGTTCCACAATTTTCAATCGCTAACAAAAACTTTCCGCACCACTGCGCCGGCAGATGTCGTCAGCCTTATCAGATAGATACCTGAAGACCATCCGGTCACCCGGATAAAAAGCTGCCGGGCACCATCAGTACCAACACTTTTGATTGTTCTTCCCGTAAGATCGATCACCTCTGCCCAACGAAGGTTATCGTTTGTCCTGATTACGATTTCCCTGGTCTGAGGATTGAACCGGCAGATCACTACAGGGGGGGCCTGGTGGTCATCCAATCCGGTTACCGGGTTGTCGAAAAGGTCGGCCAGGCTGAAGGTCACCGGCGGGGTCTGATAGGCCGGTGTGGTGCCGGTGCGCACAGAAATCCTGAAAAGATCGACTTCGGGTGCGTATTGCATGAACTGGATATTGGTCGACAAATGGCTCCAGTCGCGCATCAGGTTCCAGCTCGTGTCGGTCCCGATCTGAGTACCATTGCCGATGTGGTTGCGAATGCCGTTGTAGCGGGAGCAGAAGTGCATCAGGTTATTCCGGGCGATCTGGTAATTGGCGGTGTAGAGGTTGTCGCCCGGAATGCTGTCGGGATAGGCCGAGCTGCGGAATATTTGCAACGGGCTGGTAGCCGCAAGTTCCGCGACCATGGCCACCAGGCTGTCGACGGGATTGCTCCGTGCCAGTGCGCTGATAATGAAACCATCGGCGAAGCCATTGGTGCAGTCCAGAAGCGCCGACCGGACATCCATCACATCGCGGTTGCCGTCGCCATTGTAATCCTCTGCCTCCAGCGCCTTGCGTAGTGCAAACCAGATGGGCAAGTATTGTTTGTTATGCAACCCAGGAGAAGAGTAATCGTCCATCATGTTCTGAAAAGCGCTGAAATCTGGATTAAAGCCGGACAACACGCCCATCATCCCCGAGAAGCCTGTCAGAAGCCATTTGTGTTTCCCGGTTTCAGAGGGAAAATGAACAGTAATGATATGATTTCTGTTCAGCACAGGTGAATATTCCCAATCGAGATGCCGGGTCACCACAGAAGCTCCGTTAAGATCGGTACCCAGGGTAGCATCGTTCCAGCTCATCAATGCTGAACAGTTGACTCCCTTTTTAAGCATCAACAGATTGGTGATATCCAGGAAAGTGTTTCCTACAAGGATATCTGTCTTATCCAGGTTTCCGGTATTGAATCCGGCCGCATCCATACCGTCGATGATGGCCTGGGCTTCCTCGCTGAACTCCGCCGGGATGGCAAGGTCATTCCCCTGCAAAATGGTATTCCGGGCAAGGGTATAAAAGGGGCCGAATTCAGGTTTCACGTAATTCAGGATCACATCAGTGATCCGGTCGCCGGTCAGATAACCCAGCGCATACCCTCGCTCCTGGTGAGTCCCCCAAACTTTAACCACAAGTATACCTGCGGTATCGGCGTAAATTATTCCTTTCACAGGCTGGGCACAAATCCAAACCGGGGCAAAAAACAATAAAACTGTCAGGATATGGAATTTCTGTTTCATGGCATTACGATTTTGCTGTGGATTAATACACCAAATTTAACCCTATTTCGGAGTAAATCAACATCACCGGGAAATAAATTACGGTCGTAGATTCTATGCATCAAAGATAAATTCCCGAATGAGAATACCCGGGAACCTAAAAATGGAACCCAAACTGAATGCTGTACCGGAAACCGAATGAAAGGGTGGCCTTTGAGCCGGTAAATTCAAGTTCTTTCCTGTCGAAAAGTGTTTTCAGATAGGGGAATCTGTCCAGGAGTTTTTCTACCAACTCTTCGTCTATTACCCTGATCTCTTCCGCGTCAAGATTTCCGGAGATAGTCAGTTTTCCGTCGTAATAACTCAGCGACGGGCCGAAAAGGAGAAGGTCAACAGTGAACCGTTTCCAGAAAACGAACTGGTAACCCAGTTCCATTCCGGCATTGAAACAACGCAGTCGTCCTGAAAGGTGGCCTGCCTGATCGACAGCAGTGTGCAAGATATTGAAGTCGTTCCCGAAATTATAGCCATAAAACGACAGATACCCGCCGAGATAGACACCGTCGGGGGCTGGCCGCCGGTTTCGGGAACCGGGATAAAAGCGGTAATTAATGGCCAGGTTCACCCCGCTTTTGGATCTTGAAGAGAGGGCAACCAAATTGGCAATGGTATCGCTGAAAAGCCGGGGAAGAAGAAGAAATCCGGCCTGGACACCTACGGACTGCTGTCGCCCGATCAACCGTTCATACCCGAAGGCAAGGTTCCTGACATCACCCCAAAGCAGCATGGGCGTGGGGTTGACCCGGATCACATTCCGGTGCCATGGCGGTTTTATATCGCTATTTATCAATGTTTTGACCTCCATGGCCGTATCTGCTGACACCTGGCCGATCACCAGTTTTATGTTGGCGATCAGAATCAGCACTAATAGTAGATATAATCTCATTTGGCTTCAACTTAAATTTTATTCTCAAATATACTATTTCCGGAATCAGGATTGGTTCCGGGTTACATGAAATTCATCAGGGAAATATAAATTTCACCCCGGGTCCTTCAGTCTCATGATCAGGCTTCCCCGGCAGTTATCAGGTTGAGATAGAGTCTTGTGGCTGGTCAGGGAGGCCGTTGTTTCTTCTTCCGGCAGCCATTCGTTTTCCTCCGAAAACATAAAACCCAAACGGCGTATCAGGGCATTATCAATAAAATAGGTCTTTTTGAGATTTTGAAGATGTGTCCACAACACGCGGCTCAGCATGGAAGCGCTGGAACCGGTTATAAAAGAAAATGCCCCTCCATCCCCTTGTGGATGTTCAATGAAAAAGCGCTATTGCTTAACGAGATTGACCGTTACAACCTACCCGCCCGTCATGATCCTGACGAGGCAGATCCCGGCTGGGACAACACCGAGGTTGAACTGCTGTTGCTTCTCGCCCACAAAGTACCGATCTATTCATTCATGCCGGGCTCAAGAAGAAATTTCCATACCGGAATGACGGTAATATTTCCATTTTTGACTGGTATCTGTTCATTTTCTTCCCGGGTAAGGATCGTTGCATCTGAAAGTCCTAACTCATTCATCGCATTCTCCAGGGACAGGATCTCCCGTTGCCGCGTATGAGGATTGACAAGTGTTTCGCAAACCTGAATCAGGTTTGTCCTTTGTTGCTGGCCCTGAATTAAAAAGTCAATTTCCTGGTTGGCTGCCGTTTTATAGTAATAGATATCTCCTTTTTTTCTGCGCAAAGCAATATATACCAGATTTTCCAGCAAATGCCCGCTGTTTACAAGTATTCCTGACGTTACCGACCGGATCAGGGCATGGTCGGCAGCATAGATTTTTTTGGGATTGGCATTTGATTTACCGTAGGATGCGCTGTAAAGCCTGACAGTAAACAGGAAGTAAGCATCTTCAAACCAGGTAAGATAATCTGCAACAGCGTTTTTCGGAGCTTTGTGACCGAGTGATTTCAAATAATTTGTTAATCCGTTCAGGGTATAGAGAGAACTCACATTTTCCATAAGTCTTCTGGCCAGGTCCATCACAGCTCTCGGGTGTCAAATGTCGTACCGCTCAATCATATCCCGGAACAGGATCGAGTTAAAGTATTCCTGGTGAATTTTTATCCTCATGTGCCTGTCAACTCCGATAACTTCCGGGAATCCTCCCTGTTCAAAGAAATTTATAAATGCATTTTCTACATGATGACGATGCTGTGACGTGGCAGGCAGATGGTTTCCGATTTTACAATGTGACAGGTATTCGGAAAACGAAAACGGGAAGAGTTCCCATGATAATGCCCTGCCCCTCATTTGGGTGGCTATCTCTTTCGAAAGCAATTTTGCAGAGGATCCGGTAAGGTATATTTCACAATTTTCGGTGCGCAACATCCTGTCAACAAATGCTTCCCAGCCTTGAATGACCTGGATTTCATCAAAGAAGCAATAAAGCCTTTCCTGATTTTTTTTTTCGGGATAAAGGGTAAAATAGGCTTCCGGAACCTTATCAAGCCCCCCCGGATTCAACTTCGCGAGCCGGTCATCAAAAAAATTGACATATAAAATGTTCTCCTTCGGAACCCCTTCGGAAAACAGACGCTCAATAACCTGGTTAAGCAAGGTGGATTTTCCACACCTCCTGACCCCAATGATGATGGTAGCTTTTTTATTCACCGGGGTAACAACCAAATGGCGGCTGGTACCGGTAAAAAGCTTGTCGTTTTGAGTATCAAGAATGATTTCCTTTAACAGCTGAAGCATGTTACAACCGGTTTAGTGGTAATAATTATTATCAGTTATGTGCAAAATTAGCAATACTTTTTACCACTTTGTTCATATATAAATATTTTTCGAAATGAAAGGGGCATCACCCATGGCAATAATACTACCACCATGATCCACGCAATTTGCAGGTTGTGGTTTCAGATTGTGCTGTTATGACGTGTCGGTAAGCCACCTCATCCCCCTGACGAAGTACAAAGTTTGGGACCAGCCGGCTGTGCGTTACGGTGAAGAGGCTGCCTGCCTGGGGCATTTAAAAAAGAGGGCGGCCAATTGAGCCGTCCTCTCTTCAGTTCCATGAGGAAGTTAATCCTGCTGATAGGTGTTATTGTTTAACAAGTTGTAACTATTCAGCCAGCCTGACCCTTTCAGGAAAGACATACACGATCAATATCGCGACAGGGATGGTCTCCTATTGACTAATACGACCTGGCAACCACCAGCTTCAGTATCTGAGAATATCCACTGCCTGCAATTCTTATGTAATATATCCCATTATTCAGGTGATGAACGGGCAATGTAAATTTGTCTGTACTGTAACTAGTGGCAGACATTACCCTTTTTCCACGAATATCAAGTATCTCTGCCTTTAGATCTGCCAAATCAAGATAACCGGCATGCATCAGTGTCACTTTATCGTTTGCAGGATTCGGATAGAGGATGAAGTTACCCCCTTTAACAAAGTTATATTGGTATTCTGCATCCGCCATCAACGCCGAAACCATCGGAGCCTGGGGCTGACAATAATTTCCGTCCTGGGAAATATAACCATGCAGGTAGCCCCCTGGCTCCACTGAGGTACCCGGGAGATAAATAATACCGGAACCGGCGATCATAGTCGCAGATCCATTATTCAACACCCGGAAAGTGGTTCCGTTTCCGGCCACGGTGATGACCTGTATCGCATTGTAGCAAACATTCTGACCGGCATTGATATCAATATTATTTAAATTCAGATTATTAACCACAACCTTTAAGGTCACTTCGCCGGACATGGCCGGGTTACCGGTGACACACATTTCGGAGGATGTAAGCTGACAGCTCACCACATCATTATCTGAAGGAAGGTATGTAAACACCGCAGCATTACTGCCGGCATTCATTCCATTGACTATCCACTGATAAGACGGGTTTGCACCGCCATTAACCGGAACGGCAGTCAGGGTCACAAACTGGCCTTCCGGAACGGGGTTGACATCGGGAGTGATGGATACGCTCACGGGAAGGAATGGCGCTTCGATGATTTCAGCGCTGCCGGCCATCGGATTGATCACGCCGCTGTGATTGCCTGTTACCGTATAGGTTCCTGCCATCTGGTTTCCAAAGGAAATCGGGGCACCTGTACCCATCAAAGCCGTTCCAACCGCGATACTATTCCTAAACAACTGGTATTCAACATTCTCTTCCGAACCATCCAAAGCCACCGGAAGCCCGTCGCCACCCTGGCAATAGATACCTCCTCCGATGACATTAAATTGTACCGGGGGAGCCGGAAACACATCCAATATACCCGAGACATTGTTGATCCCATCCCAGAAACCACCTCCGGAATTGCTAAACCCTCCGTACACGTAAGGAGCAGCTCCGAAGCGGTAACGGGTAGCATAGTAATAGGTTCCGGGAACGAAAATACCATCGGCCAGGTTGGCCTTGTATTCATCATTGCCCCAGGATTGTCCGTAAAACGGCGCAGGAAGCCAGTCGGTCCAGGTAGAGGGATCTGTATTGGATGTGCTGAACCCGACCCATGCCTGCAGGCCATACGCCTGTCCCGGTGCACCGGTAATATCGTTTGGAATATGTACCTGGCCATACACGTCACAGTCGTCAACCACAAGATTAATGGAATGATATGGAGGCCACTGCAGGTTGGCCCATGTGATCGCTCCTCCCCATTGATCCTCCTGGGTTGCAGTTCCGGTTACCGTGACCGATCTGTTGTTCCCACCCTGGTACTCGCCTCCGCCCCAACCGGTATTTTTAAAATATTTGTATTGATAGGTCCCGTTGGGTAAAGTCATGGAAATTGAATATAGCAGGGAGGTTCCGACCTGGCTCAGCAGGAGGTTCGGGTTGGTACCCGGCTCATTCCATGTGGCACCGGGAAAGTCGCCGGCAATGTAAACCATATCCGTTCCGGGAATGAACCCTTCGGCAGTGGACATATCGACATGGAAAGTGGTC
This sequence comes from uncultured Draconibacterium sp., assembly GCA_964387205.1. Classification (GTDB taxonomy): domain Bacteria; phylum Bacteroidota; class Bacteroidia; order Bacteroidales; family FEN-979; genus CAIVAT01. The sequence goes on along the minus strand of CAYLVY010000145.1, from coordinate 1,934 downwards.
ATTGGCACCTGCAAACCACCTGCAAACTCATCGGCGCCCGCATCGGGGGCAGTAGCCGGCTGGGATGGATTATCGGGGTACCCGGTGTTGGGATAACGGGGAGATCCGTCAAAATCCTCTGAGATAGCCGGTGAAGCGATCACCGAACCTCCGCTTTCGACCTGGGTGGCTACACCCGTTTGAATATGAAGATCATAGGGTGCAGTGGTTACATTGACAAAAGGAGGCAATTCGGTAAAAGAGGCGGCTTCGGCAGGGGTGACAAACGCCTGAAAAGGAGCCAGGGCATCAAATCCGTTAAGGCCATCGAAATATAGGAAATTGGCAGGGCCGGGAGTCCCGGCATAGAAATCATTGTTGTCGGATGCAGCGTCATAGTTGGTCATCATCAAATGGCTGCTCCGGCGGCAGGCAACGGTATGACCGGTCGAACCCGGGACAGAGACATTGATAAAGAGATTATTCTTCAACGTCGTCATTACGGAGGCACCGGTATAGATGGCAGCGCTGCCAAAGGAAGTGCCGCTGCCGGAGGCATTCAGGTAAACGGTGTTATAATACACCTGGGTATTGGATCCGCCGGGGAGGTACATACCACAAACGGCGGGGTTATTGGTGGCCATGTTTGCCTTAAGGTCGGAGATAAAATTGTTGTAGATTGTTACATTGGGCGTGCTGGTGTTGTGGATCCCGTACACGAGGGCGCTGGCGGTGGCGCCGTTGTTGCTGCTGATGTTATACAACCGGTTCCTGTAAACCAATGCATTGGTACCCAATGCGGTGTAAATTCCGTAAACTGTTCCGCCGGAAGCGACGCAATCAAACAGTTCGTTGCGGAAAATATGCGCATTCCCGGCATTCTGGCAATGGATCAATGTCAAAGGGCCGGTACCGTTACATTGTATGGTATTGACGGAATTGTTATTGATATACACATTGTTGGCGGCTGCTTCATGACGGATCACGTATGCCCCGCCATTGGTATTCTGGGTGAAATTCGAGAAGGTGTTGTTGAAGATCCTGATAGTATCGGCCGAACCGCTGTTGAGTATTCCGTACATCGGGCCTGTTCCGGCCATCAGGGTGGTACACACAATATTGTTGTCGTGAAATGATACGGTGTTGGCGGCAGCCGTACTACCGAAGAGGCTCCAGATTCCATAGGTATTCTGGGAACCGGTTGCGCTGCTGGCGACCGAAATATTGTTGTAGGCTACCTCCCCGCTGGAGGAAGCGCCGGTTTGAAGCAGGATTCCGGCAAGGCGGTTGGTTGAACCGTTTCCACCGGTAACATTATTGTTCAATATCCGGATCTGGTCCTG
>CAYLVY010000145.1:0-602 GCA_964387205.1 uncultured Draconibacterium sp. | reverse complement strand
TTGGCGCCCCCGAAGTTGGAGACGAAATTGCCGCCAATGACCCCGATGGCATTAAAATGGTCATATAAAAGGTAGGGGGATGCCGAACTATAGCCATTCAACGAAATTCCGAGATATACGTTGCTGATATTGTTGTAATCGAAATTACTATAGTTGCATGCATCGGTGGCAGCCGTAATCGGCAGGGATGTGGTAGCTGTGGGTATGTGGTTGCCGGAATAGATCCCGACCGCTTTGGTATTTGCTTTATTCAGTGTGATATTGCAGGAGGTGATGGTAACATGCTGACAGCCGTCGAAAGGAGCGGTATTCTGGCGTTTGACGAGTGCGTAGCCCCATTCGATCGTCGTCTCGGCAGAGGCATCAATGTCGAGTTTTTCAAAAGTCACGTAATCGGTTCCGGCGATGATGATCCCGCCGTCGGTAAAAGCTGCGGTACCACCGCTGACGATAATTTTAGGATTGGCCCCGGTCTGGTCAGGATTCTTCCTGAAGGTAATGGGAAAGGCTTCGCCGGCTGTGGGAACCGCCAGTACCAGGCTCAGGGCATTTTCCGAATAACCAGCATCAATAAGAAAGATACAGGGGCCGTCTACCCCGTT
>CAYLVY010000144.1:1848-8577 GCA_964387205.1 uncultured Draconibacterium sp. | reverse complement strand
TAATTGATAACGGCAAAGATCAGATCGCCCAATTCCTCCTCCCTGCGTTCCGGTGGCCCATTTCGATCCACCACTTCCTTCAGCTCCCTCAGCTCTTCCTCCACTTTTTCCCAGACTTGTTCAGGCTTTTCCCAATCAAAACCGACCCCGCTGGCCTTCTCCTGTATACGATTTGCTTTTACCATTGCCGGTAGTCCGTTCGGAACCCCGGAAAGAACTGACCGGTTGCCCTTTTCCCTGAGTTTGATCCGTTCCCAGTTATCCCTCACTTCTTTGGCATCCTTGACTACCACATCGCCGAAAATATGAGGATGACGATGGATAAGCTTGGCATTGATACTGTTAAGCACGTCAGCCATATTAAAATGATTGGTCTCTGAGGCAATCCTGGCATAAAAGACGATGTGAAGCATCATGTCTCCCAGCTCCTTAAGCAGGGAATCCATATCGTTGTCGAGAATAGCTTCAGAAAGTTCATAGGTTTCTTCTATTGTCAGGTAACGAAGGGAAGCGATGGTCTGTTTTTTATCCCATGGACAATTCTCCCTCAGTTCGTCCATGATCTCCAGCAATTTCCGGAATGCGGCCAGTTTTTCTTCCATGAAAAAATTTTCTGCAAAAGTAAGGATTTCCATAGCGGGAGATAAAATAAACAGGGGTGCATCGGGGTTGAATTGGAGTGAGCACCAACTAATACCTTTATTTTTGTAACACCAACCACCACTATCCAATACCGGTACCTCCGATGACCCTGCGTGAAAGTAGAAATATATTAGTGCTTGCTGCATGGCTGGCGTTGGTTCCGGGAATAATCAAAGGACAATTTGAACATAAACTTTTTAATTCCAACCTGCTCCTTGAAGGAAAAGTACACTATGGGTTTATCTATGCCCAGCACCTTGAACTTGAACTGTTCAATGCACACTTTCCGGCATTTGAGGTAAACATCCAGCAACAGACTTACGGCAAGAGGCAATGGGAGCGTGATTACAACTATCCGATCATCGGTATCACCCTGTTTCATTCACAGATGGGCAATCATCCGGCGCTGGGGCATGCCTGGGCAGCGATGCCTTTTATCAATTTCCCATTGGTAAAGAAAAATCACTTCAGCGCTGGTTTCCGGCTCGGACTTGGTATTGGATATCTCACCAAAAAATTCGATCGACTTGCCAACTACAAAAATCTGGCCATCGGATCTCATTTCAATGCAGCGGTAAACCTGATGGCAGAAGCGCGCTATAATATCAACGATGCCTGGACACTCTCCGGCGGGATCAGTTTGCAGCACTTTTCCAACGGTTCCCTCAAACTTCCCAATTACGGGATCAATCTCCCCCTGATCCATCTCGGTGTTGCCTACCGTCCTTTCCGTCAAAATCCAAATATTTCGAACAGGTACATCGCCCCGACCCAGCCCTTCTCGGTAATCGTCAGGAACTGGTTTGAAATAAACCTTGGATACTATGCCGCCTATAAAAACATGACGGCTGTGTACGGTAAGAATTACATGGTCAGCCACGGCTTCCTGAATGCATTTTATCAGGTCAGTCCCAAAAGCAAATTCGGTATCGGTTTCGATCTCTCCTATGACCCTTCCCATATAACCAAACTGGAATCGTCAGGCGATACGGTAACCAATGCCATGCACATCCTGAGGCCAGGTGTTAACGGAGGCTATGAACTGGTGATGTCAAAACTGGGGTTCATTTTCAATCTGGGCTACTACCTGGGAGGGCAAGAGCGGAGCAACGGCCCTCTTTATCAGAAAATTGCGGTCAGGTATGGGTTCGGCAAGGACTTCTTTGCCACGGTAATGCTGAAAGTTCACTGGGGAAGGGCCGACTATATCGGGTGGGGAATAGGCTACCGGTTCAACGTATTTTACGGTAAAAAGTTAAAACAATGAAAACGAATGTATTAAACTGGTTGTTTTTGGCCGGGATTTGCCTTTCAGGACTCTCAGGCTGTATAAAAGGCGACGGCACCTGTTTTTCAGGAAGCGGCGACGTGGTTTTCCAGCAACGAAATATCACCGAATTCGACAGTATCCGTATTCACGACCATGTGAATGTCATTCTGCGCCAGGGTACTGTCAATTCTGTTACTGTTGAAGCCGGGGAGAATATCATAGGAGGTATCCGGACGGAACTCTCCGGCCGGGAGCTGGTAATATCCAATGTCAACCAATGCAATTGGTTGCGAAGTTATGACAAACCGCTCAATGTACACCTGACGGTCCGTAATCTTCTGAAGATCCATTATGAATCCTCCGGCAATGTTATCTCGCTCGATACGATCCGGTCGTCTGCACTGAAAATCCACCTCTGGGGAGGATGCGGTGATATTAACCTGCTGGTCAACATCGGCGACGGAACATTCATTCAGCACCTGGGAACCGCCACCCTGGTTTTAAAGGGCAGGTGCAATGTCAGCAATGTATTTGCGGGCGATTTCGGATTGCTGCAACTGAAGGAATTGCGGACCGGATATACTTTTGTCATCAGCAACAGTTCCAACGATTGTTATGTCAATGCCCGTCATCAGCTCAGTGCCGCGATCCACAGTATTGGGAATATCTATTATTCCGGTAACCCGGCAGAGATCATATCAGATATCAAAGGGGCAGGCAAGCTGATTCCCGACTGAGCCTGCTCCTGTCGCGTATTAATAGGCTCTGGCAAAGATAACCCGCTGATCGGAAGGCCGTCCCGAATAGATGCATTTCCCTTCCTCTTTGGGATTATGGAGCGGGATAACACGGATGGTGGCCTTTGTCTCTTCCTTGATCTTTTCTTCTGTTTCGGCGGTACCATCCCAGTGGGCCAGGATAAACCCTCCGGTTTCATCAAGTATCCGCTTAAACTCATCATAACTGTCCACCCTGAAGGTGTTATTGTCACGGAAAGCGAATGCCTTGTCGTACAGATTTTTTTGGATATGATCCAGCAGATGTACGATTTTTACCTCGATATCCGTGATCCTGAGCACCTCTTTTTCGAGTGTATCCCGGCGGGCGACCTCAACAGTTCCCTGTTCGATATCCCGGGGGCCGATTGTGATGCGGACAGGAACCCCTTTAAATTCGTACTCTGAAAATTTCCATCCCGGTTTCTGTGTATCCCTGTCGTCGTATTTCACGGATATTCCGCGGCTTTCCAGTGCCTTTTTTACCGGGATAACGGTTTCGGAGATCAGGGCGAGTTGTTCATTATTCTTGAATACAGGTACGATAACAACCTGAACAGGTGCCAGTTTTGGTGGTAAAACCAGCCCGTTATCATCGGAATGGGCCATCACGAGGGCCCCCATCAGGCGCGTACTTACTCCCCATGAGGTGGCCCAGACATGTTCGAGTTGATTCTCCCTGTTTAAAAATTTCACATCAAAGGCTTTGGCAAAATTCTGGCCCAGGAAATGGGAGGTACCAGCCTGAAGGGCTTTGCCATCCTGCATCATTGCTTCGATGGCATAGGTATCGATTGCCCCGGCAAAACGTTCAGATGGTGATTTGACTCCACGAAGCACCGGCAGGGCCATCCACTTTTCGGCAAAAGTAGCATAAACATTCAGCATCGTCTCAGCTTCCTTTACAGCCTCCTCACGGGTGGCATGGGCTGTATGTCCCTCCTGCCAGAGAAATTCAGCGGTACGAAGAAATAACCGGGTACGCATTTCCCAACGCACCACATTTGCCCACTGGTTGATGAGAAGGGGGAGGTCACGATAGGATTTGATCCAGTCACGATAGGTATCCCATATGATGGTTTCCGAGGTGGGACGGATGATCAGTTCCTCTTCGAGCCTGGCCTCCTCGTCGACCACAATCCCCTTTCCTTCCGGAGAATTTTTCAGCCGGTAATGGGTCACCACTGCGCATTCCTTGGCGAAGCCTTCCACATGACTGGCCTCCCTGCTGAAGAAGGATTTCGGGATAAAAAGAGGAAAATAGGCATTGGAATGCCCTGTCTCCTTGAACATCCCGTCCAGCACCGACTGGATCTTTTCCCAGATGGCATAACCATAAGGCTTGATCACCATACAACCCCTGACTGCAGAATTCTCAGCCAGTCCTGCCTTGATAACCAGGTCGTTATACCATTGGGAATAATTTTCGGATCGAGTTGAAAAATCTTTGGCCATTTTCGGAGTTTGGTATAAGGTTTGTTACTTTTAATGTGGTTTTGAATCGCAAAATTACGAATTATGATGGATTCAAAATTACGGAATATAATGTTGATGGTTAAAGAGCTTGCCCTATGAAAACAAAATCATGGTTTTTCGCGCTGATCAGCCTGTCGCTGGCAGCCTGTACCGCCCAGAAGCAAACCGCTTCCCTTACCAATGATGAGGTGTACAGCACTCCTGCCGCTGCAGCGAGGTATACCATATCTGAACCCTCCGCGGTAACGCAGGTGGTTACAACGCCCGATAAATCTGTTTCCGGTAAACCGGCTTCCTCTACCTGGCAGGATGATTACAACGATTATTCCTATTCCAGCCGGATCAAGCGGTTCAATAACGCCGACACCGCAAAAAGTTATTTCGATGAACAGTACACCGCTGAAGGCGAAGGCCTGGCACAGGACAACAGTCCCAATGTCAATATTTACATGGGATATGGTTTCGGTTACGATTCGTACTTCGGCCCAAGTTACAGTTTCGGCTGGGGATATCCATACAGCCGCTGGGGATGGGGATGGGACAACTATTGGGGATGGCCTTCCTACAGTTACTGGGGATACCCTTACTACCGGTGGGGATATCCTTACTACTACGGGTATAACCCCTGGTACAACCCCTGCGGGTATTGTCCGCCGTACTATTATGACTGGTACGCGGGAAACTATCCGGTCGTTTACACCAATACATACTATGGGCCCCGTAATTCACTGTTCCGGTCCGACGTCGGATCCACACCTCCCAACAACAGGATCGCCGGTAACCAAAATTATGTACAACCAGCCAATGACCGTGTTGCAGGGTCGCCTCCCAATGACAGGACGCTGGCGCCATCCGGAAGGGAAAATCCAGCCCAGGCGCCATACAACCGTTCGGTAGCCCAGGAAAAGTACCGTTACAACCGTTCCGCAAAAGCCGATACCCCACCCAACACCCGAACCATCCACCAGGAACCTCGCAGTAAGCCGGGCAGTGCTGAGCGTTCACAGTCAACTCCGCGCTATATCAGGCCTGAAAATGCTGCAGCACAAAGAACCTCCCCTGCCCAAAACTATAGTTCACCGGTTTACCGCCAACCCAAAACAAGCCAGGAGTACCTGGCACCGCGAAGCCAACCGCAGCAAAATCAGCGCAATACATCTCCGGCACAGCATGAACGGTCGTCCGGCAACACCTATACCGCCCCCTCGCGCTCTTCTGAACCACAACGGAGAATCACATCGCCCGGACGAACCGAACCGATGCGCACCAACCCTGCACCTTCCCGGTCGTCATCACCCTCCTTTGACCGCGGTAGTTTTTCCTCCCCGCAAAGGTCGAACCCCTCCCCATCCTACAGCGCACCCTCACGCTCCTCCGGCAGCAGCGGTGGCAGTTATTCTGCACCTTCGCGCTCCTCCGGCAGCGGAAGCTCTGCACCATCCTCTGGCGGCGGCTCGGGTAGAAGAAGATAAACGATTACCACCCGTACAACTGAAACCAATATGAAAAAACTGATCATCCCCGGGATGGTTTCCCTCCTGATGACCATCAACCTCTACGCTCAGACACCTGAAGACGCACTCAGGTTCTCCAGGATCAACTTCAACGGAACCTCCCGTTTTACCGGAATGAGCGGGGCTTTCGGCGCCGTTGGCGCTGATTTCTCAACACTGGCAACCAATCCGGCCGGGCTTGGCCTCTATAAAGGATCGGAAATCACCCTTACCATTGCCCCCAACCTCGCCTATTCCTCCGCTGACTATAACGGATTCATCCGCTACGACAACCGGGCAAATTTCGGACTCGGAAATTTCGGACTCGTATTCAGCGCCAATACAGCCAATCAACCCAATGCCGGTAACCTGAAAAACATCAATTTCGGTATAGGGTTCAATCGTCAGAACGACTTCAGCAACAGGATCCGAATCCGTGGCGAAAATCTTTCCAATTCACTCATGCAGAGTTATACAAACATACTCAACCAGCAACGTATGGCACCCGAACTTGTGGAATATGAATATCCATTCGATATCGGATTGGCTTACGCCGCAAACCTGGTATTTCATGACTCGGCCACCAACCGTTATTATGCTGATGCGGCATTCGGCGGGGTGATGCAGGATAAACTGATTACTACCTCCGGCGCCATCAATGAACTCGACATCTCTGTGGCGGCCAACCTCAGCGAGAAACTCTACATTGGCCTTACCCTGGGTGTCCCTACTGTCAACTATTATGAAAAATATACTTACCAGGAGAAACGAAGCCGGGATACCGTCCCCAATTTCGTTTCCCTCCTTTACCGGTATGACCTGCACACCCGCGGAACCGGTATCAACCTGAAACTTGGGGCCATTTACCGCCCGCTGAACTGGCTCAGGGCAGGCGCTTCGATCCATACCCCAACGTGGTATCCCTCTATGAGCGACAGCTGGTCATCCTATATCGAGTCCCGCTTCGATTCTTCGTACTGGAACAATACAGTTTATTCCCCTCTGGGTTACTATGATTACCGAATGACGACCCCCTTCCGTGCCATGGGAAGCCTGGCCTTCATTATCGGAC
>CAYLVY010000144.1:0-1838 GCA_964387205.1 uncultured Draconibacterium sp. | reverse complement strand
GCCGATTATGAGTACGCCAATTACGCCCATGCCCGGTTTAACTCCGCTGAAGATAGTTATACAACCGTCAATGATGAAATCCGTTCCTCTTTCGGATCTTATGGTAATTTCCGGTTTGGAACGGAATGGAGGCTTGACAGGTTCCGGATACGGGGAGGCATGGCATACTTCAGCAATCCATACCGTAATAAAGATTACAATGGTGAGAAACTGCAATTTTCGGGCGGGATCGGTTACCGGTCAGAACACTTTTTTGCCGATATTGCCTATATTTTTTCCCGTATGAACCAGCAGTATTACCTGTATGATGCCACGATGGTTAATCCTGCACAGATTTCCAATTACAGCCACACGCTCTCCTTCACCGCGGGAATAAGATTCTAGTAAACTATCTGACGGATCTCAGCCTCTCCATACCAGCCTTCGCCTTTTGACGGAGGCTGTTTCTGTATTCAGTGAGCGGCATGGAGAGTACTTCACTGAAAGCATTGCGGGCCAGGTCATACTCTTTACGGCCCTCATGTATCAGTCCCGTTTGAAGGCTGGCGGATGCTGCAAAATATTGAGGCATGGTTTTCCCTTTGTCAATAGCCATTCTATAGCAGGCAAGCGATTGAGGGAGCTGGCCCAGGGCCTGGTAAATTCTTCCGAGCCGATACTGGTACTCCACAAAATCTTCCGGTTTACGGACAACTATCTTAAGGGAGTGGTGCAGTAACTCCTCCATGGCCCGGTGGTAATAACCTCCGTCATAAAGCAGCCGGGCCCTCAACAGGTAAAGGTTTGGATATACCATCGGAGCATTCTGATGCCGGGCCTGGCCATCCTCATCGGTTTGCCCCGATCGTCGGGAAGTTTTTTTCATGAGGGTAAGATAGCCGGCTGAATCGCCCCGCAGGAAAGCAATCCAGGCCAGCCGCTGCTTTGCGGCCTGGATATAATTATGACCGCGATACTCCCGCAAATAGGCCAGAAACCAATCCCGGGCACTGTAATCAAGGTTATTCAGCCTGCTGACACCCTCGAGATAATCAAGGTAGTGAAACGGGAAACGGTCTTTTAGCAGGTGCCTCTTCGACAAAATCCGCAGGGCTTCCCCGTTTCTCCCCTCTCTGGTCAGGCCCGAAACCCGGGCGAAAATCATCAGTGGGCTCCGGTATCCGCTATCCGGGATCCCGTTATAAAAAACAGACGATCGGGTAATCGGCAGCGCATCATTCCTGATATTTAAAGCGATAAATACCTGGTAAAAAGTTACTTCCTGCTGAAACACCCTGATCACCGGGTCATCTCCACGGTATCCGGAAACCCGGGTTAAATCCTGCCAACCCTGATCCGGTGAACCCTTTAATCCCACCAACTCAGGAATCCATTCATAAGGCTCCGGAACCAGTCCCAGGGCAATACGCACCAGTCCCATCCCCATTGAATTAAGAATGAAACCGGGATACATCTTTTCATTTTCGCTGAAAAAAACATAGGCCTTTCTCATGTCCAGCGCAGCCCGGGTATACTCTTTGAATTTTAATCGGACAAATGCCCACTCGAGATAGTAATGACCAAGGAAAAACCGGTGGTAAGGGGAATTTTGCCCCCCCCGTTCCAACAACCGCAAATGTTGGCGGTATTCATTTTTATAAAGGCCAAAAAGCTCAGGATCCTCGCTGATGAAGAGGGAGAGGCACAGTATCCGGTTACGGAGATAGACCGGGACAGGATTTTCAGGATGTGAGCGGGTCTCCTGGTGCAAAAGTGAATCAGCATCGCTGAACCTTAGCTCAAATATGGCATTGGTTGCATCAAGGCACCGGTCAGAGTAATGATACTGGGAAAAAAGG
>CAYLVY010000143.1:0-8598 GCA_964387205.1 uncultured Draconibacterium sp. | reverse complement strand
GTTACCGGCAGTATGGGTAAGGCCGCTTATTGGAATGTCGGTCACATGGAGTGTATCCCTGAACACCCTGGTACCGGTCATCTGGTAGGCCACCAGATAGCCATGGCCAGGAATGAACCCGGTTATTCCGTTGGTACCATCTTTCTGGTTTCGCCAGTTTAAGCCGGAGGCAGATTCGCTCCAGGCATAGAAATCGTAATCATTCCCCTCACCGGCGGGAGTCCAGCAGCCCGCCACCGATTCGGTGACAACAGGAGAGGCAAGCAGGTGCCAACCTTCATCTGATGCCCCCCATGCCGGAACATAACGCTCCACGGTTGCCGGGACGTTTTCAGAAGTGGTTTTCAGGGATCCGGTTCCGCTGGCATTCGATTTTATTACCAATCCGGCGCTTCCGGCTTCATTCATGATCGTTTCGGCTGAAATTTTCTTGCCTGCGCCGATCTCCAGTTTCTTGCCGGTGTTGATCTTCAGGGCTCCACTTACCATCAGCTCCTCATCAGAGGAGATGGTCACCCCGGCTGCATTGTCAATGGTAAGATCCTGAACAGCATCGGGCATAAAAGAGCCAGTCACCTGCGCCGACGATCCATCGAAGGTATAATTTGCCGTCGCATGCAGTGTTTTCAGACCGCTCACCGCCAGCGTGCCATTCAATCCGTCGGGGTGGGCAGTCATGAGCGTGGCGTTGGCGGATAATTCGAAAGCCCCGGAACCAGTCACCAAATATAACCCGCAGTTTAAATTTCCGCTGACTGTTATTGTTCGTGATGATGCAACCGGAAGATTAGCTCCCAACTCCTTTGTTCCCGTTACATTTATATTATGATTCGAGTTTAGTACAGTTCCGGCAAAGGTAATTTCACCTGTATCGTCGGAAAAATTCAGGATTGGGGCATTTCCAACGGGACCATTCGCATTGTAGTTTGACCCGGGATAAAGTATTAAAGAACCACTGATGTTATAGGTGCAACTGCCTGTGCCTGAAACGCCCTCCATAGTACCACCACTTTCGACAGCAATTGAGGCCACCTCATGTGTATTTGTGTTATTTGCACTGCCGCGCCAGGTGGCTCCATTCTTGACGACTATACCACCGGTCGCTTTTACATTTGGAAGGTTATAAATACCCGGAAAATTTAAAACGAGTGTGGGATATGTCAATGTAGCTCTAAAATTTGAGTTTGTATTTAACTGAAAAATCCCGCCTGGATGCATCGTTCCAAAAATTAGGGAACTATAGGTTGTATGATTCATAATATAGCGGCCATTTTCCTCTAAATTGAGTGATAATATCCAATGATTATAGGACCCGGAAGTAATTTGACCACCAGATGATATGACAACTTTCGACCCGGTGCCGGAAACTGTCCAATTGTCGGATGCAGTCATTTGGTGACCATTTTGAACGTAGAAAATCTGACCGACTGTATGAAAATTTTCCGGGTTTGTCCCTGAGCCATCTGGTTGAGTATTCCAACTCGTTGGCAAATTCACGGTTAAATTGCCCTGGGAATAAAAAACAGTTTGCGCACGCACAGGCAATCCATTACAAATGATAAAAAATATTAAAATACTGAGCGCTTTCATTATCTCAACCATTTGGTCATTAAGTGAATCCAAATATAGGGAGAGATCATAAAAAATCCAAAAATATTGTAAACTATTTTAACACATATTGTGAACATATTATATTAATATCACACGAATATATTGTTGACTGGCTAAGAACCAATGCCGATAAGCACAACTTTTCGCATCATGGAATCCCCCTCACCATTCAGAATCCAAACTAAACCGATACCCGTCGGCAGATTGCCGGTTTCGAGTATAGTCATCTGATTTGCGGCGTCAATTGCTTTCTTCAGCACAAGTTTCCCGACCGCATTAAAGACCATTATTTCTCCATGATTTCCACTTTTCGTTCCCGCAGGATGAACCACTATTATTTCTCCGGGACGACTTATGAGATGAAATGTTGAGCCTACTGTTTTGGTCTGGGAATCAATTCCGGCTTTGGCATAATACAGGATAAACCGCCGGAGTTCACCCTGATCACCATACGAAAACCGGTAACTCCCTTCAGCCGGGTAAAACGTCTCCCCCGATAAGCAATCTTCCGCCATCACTGTTCCGGGAATTGTTTCATTGTTAAATCCCTGCATAGTATAATCCCCCGTTAGACCGGAATGGAAAGTCAGATGTACCGGGTTTTCACATTCCGTTCCGGGAAGGAACAGGATTGACCAATTCTCTCCGTTCTCCTCCGCAAAAAGTGATGGAGAGGTCTCGATAAAACTGGTTCTTTTCCGTGCGGCCCCGGTCCGATGTGGATATCCGAACTCCAGTCTTACCTCATCGTAACTCCCAGTCGGCGACAAAACCCTGATCGTCAGAACACTTACGGCTACATTCTTTAACCAGGGCGAAGTGGCATGCAGGCGGGCGCCATCCCCCATGGTGAACGTTCCACCGTCAGGACCGGATGTTACGAAAAAACCCTGTATGGGCGAAATGAAACGGCTACAACCATTGGTACCTTCATCAGACAGGGAGGCATCGTTATACACTCCGTAATTGCCGGCAACATTGTTGAAAATGTAAAGATCGTGGCCACCGGCAGAAGTCACCACCAATCCGCTTTTATCCAATCCTGTCGTGGCTTTCCAGTCAATACAGGAAGGATAAGGATTACCCAGCAGGTTCTCGTGGCGATGGTTGCCAGCCCCGGAAGCAGACAGCGGTAAGACAAAGGTCCCGGCATGAAGCGTCCCTACAAAGTTCTTCACGGAATTAACCTCCTGGTAGGCCACAAGGTAACCCCTTCCCGGAATAAAATCATTTCCTCCGTTGGACGACAGCCAGGTTGGCGCTTTTTTGTTCATCCAGGTCATCGTGCTCTCCTGCCAGAGGTAAAAATCATACCCGGTGCCATCGGGATAACTTCCGGCAGGGGTAAAGTCCCCCTCCACTGCCTGTCCGCTGACCGGTGAAGAAACCAGGTGCCAGGATTCCGCAGCTCCCCTGAAACAATGCCTGACCATGATGTTTCCGGTTACCGCGACACTAGCGGCGCCGGCAATCAGTGAACCGTGGCAGGTTCCATCGGAAACCAGGTCAAGATCGCCTGAAACCTGAAGACCGGCCCCGGCAGCTACGGTTAGTGCACCTCCTGGATCAATCGTCAGGTACTGACAAACAGCCTGCCCATGAATTATTGTATGTTTTCCGGAAGGAATGGTTGCGTCTGTACCACTTCCCGGCACACCATTGTCCCAGTTTTCCGAATCTTCCCATGCATCCGAAAATAAACCAGAAAAACAGGAAACTGCTGGGGCTGCGGAAAATTCGTAAGCGCCAATGTCAGGAGGATCAGCACGAAGGATACTGTCAAAGTCGAATGTCACCTCCGGTATCGTCAATCCACTGCCATTCAGCGCCGGAGAAGCAGGATGCAGGTCATCATCCGAAGTAAACTCAGGATCAGCGTTCACGCTGTGGATATCCTGCTCCGGAACCACCGGCAACTGGTTAACCACCTCCGTACCGAAAAGCCCCGGACTCCCTCCCGCTCCTTCCGTCCAATAGTCGTTGTAATCGGCCGTAATGGCACCCTCTGTTTCCTGAATAGCCACCCCAAAGTGAGTACCGGTTCCCCCGACACCCGAGCGCTGGTTAAACAATATATTGTTTCTCAGACTTATGGCAGACGATGTGGATCGTAAGAAACAATAGCTGTCCGACTGAATACCTGTTGATTGCATTCCACCAATCCTTACGGTATTGAACCAGAATTGATGCTCACAGGAGGATGCCGCTTCTTCCCATATTCCCCGGATCGTAGCCGGGTTGGTGTTATTGCCGTTGTCGAGGTTTACAATATTATTATCAATTCTGAAGGAACCGGAGGTCAGATGGATGCCTGTGATATATCCTCCTTCGGCAGCATTGGAACCATTCGAAAATCCGGTCAGGTCATTTCTGCTGACAATTCCTGCAGGCGGAGCCCCGGTAATCAGTATCCCGGCCAGGCGGACCGGATTGTCTGCTGAAGTTGTAAGGGATAAACCACCGATAGTATTCCGGGAGAGATCGAGAAACGCAGGGGAAGCAGATACCACTATCCCGGTCAGGGCTTCACTGAGGCCACTGGCAGTATTGTTGGATGGTGAGGAGAGTTCCGCAATCGTGTTGCCTCTGATCACAAGGTCTCCTGTGCCTGAAGTTACCATAATGCCCCGCGTGATTCCCTTTCCGCTACCAGCCACTTTCCAGCCGTTGTAAAGATTCGAGATCATGTTTCCGTCAATGACTACCGGCCCCGTACCCGGAGAACTAAATTGAATCCCCGTAAGGTCCTGCGAATTGGACGACGATGAAGTGACTTGTTCCGACAGTGCCTGAATGCTCCGGGGAGTAACCGTACTGCCAATTTGGTTTCCTGAGACATGAAAACCGCCATAATTGACAAGAATAGAGGTAAATCTGTGTCCACTTCCTGAATTTGAGGATGTATTTCCGACGGTAATCGCACCAACCGTATTGTTACAAATATTGACCTCCCCGGCTCCGGTGGTATGAGTGGCAATGCCAAAAGAAGAGGCCATATTGCCCCCGCAGGTTGACATGACCGTCACATCATCTGTCCCGCTCCCGGCACCAATGATATTACCACCTGAAGTACCTACATTGGCTGCGCCACCCCGCACCAGTATTCCAGTCCAGATACCGGGAAGTGCACCGCTGCAACTACTGCTGGTCCAGTAAAACCGGCCAATTCTGTTATCAAAAATCTCCCCGGCCAACCCGGAAATGGAAAAAATACAGATCCCGACGAAGCGGATAGTTCCGCTGCCGGTGGTACTCCAGGGATCACCACTCAGTTCGGCCCCACTGCCCCCGATGTAGTTGCTGAATACCCTTATTCCGATACCTCCGGTATTCTTGAATCCATAAAGTGTGACATTGGAGGCTGTCACCGGGGATGTCTGGAATATACTGTTATGGTGTACATCCCAATAATCGCAGTAGGAACCGACGCAAATAGCGTGCGAGTTTCCGGTAGTCGCGTAAAAATCGCTCAGTTCATTCCAGGAAATGGTGGCAGAGTTAGCTTTATTGGTTGAACCGAAAGAATAGATGAGATTGACCGGCATGCCTGTTGCATCCTTTGTAATAAGACAATGGTCGATCAGAATTCCACTGTTGGCTGTTTCGCCGGCTGCCCCGATATGCACAACCCCGCCGGAAGTACATTTGGTTGCCCCTTTGATAATGCAGTAATGGATCGTATTATTGGTCGCACCACCAGAAATGTACAGTGTGGATGCGGAGGTTCCTGTGTTTGAATTGGCGATTACGAGATCCCTTGCCCCCGAGCCACCAACTCTGCCATCAATGGTGACCTGATCAGCGCCGTTCAGATGAATTAACGCCCCGTTCAGATCCCCGGTGATGGAAAGTCCGGATTGCATGGGAACGACAGCCACCGTAGTATACACCGCTCCTCCCGTGCCATGGGCATTCAATACCGCCAATGCACTCTCAACAGTGTTTCCGGTTATTCTCAGCATAATCTCACCCTGCACCAATCCGGTATTGATGTCATCAAAAGCGCTTTTCAGTGTGGAATAGTCGGCGCCGCTTCCTCCTACCGTCCTGATAATCTGACCCTCAGCCTGCCAACCCATCAAAAGCAGCAGAACAATCCATAGCAAACCACTTTTCATAAACAGTTGTTTTCTGTTTAATCAGGTGCTGTACAAAAAGGTAATGTCAGGAAGAGCAGGATATTGATGAAAAGTTATGAACAATTGGTTGATAAACCCGGGTAACGGTTTTCATTTTTCAGGTGGATTTTCCTGTTCCTCCCGAAGAATAAATTCGACCCCTTCGACAATATCGCCATCCTCGTCGGTACGGATAGTAAATTCTATAACCGGAGGGTTAACGGTTAATCCCAGGCGCGACAACTGGATCGGATCCACAGTCGCCGTGTAAACCCCGGGAGGCAACCCCAGAAAATAGAGATAACCATCGGATTCGGTCATAACCCTGGTAAAGGGGACTGTATCCCCCTGGTGGTAGATGTTGACCAGCAACCTCCCTGTCCCGCGAAGGAGGCCACCGCGTTCCATGTATACCATACCGGAGACTTCCCCGACGGGTATCACCGGAACGTCAACCCGCTTGAACTGGTTAGGATCGATCAGTACTGACCACTTCTTCCGGACAAATCGCCAGGCTAAATTCTCCAGATCGTTATCGCTGAATTCGATCACATAACGGGTAAAAGGGTTCAGTTCGGGCAGGCGGATCACCGAATCATTTTCTCGGTATAGTACTTTGCTTCCCATAATTTTAAGTGCACGCAGTCGGACCATTTTTTCACCGGGATCGAATAATCCGTTATGGTTGGCATCGAGAAAGGGATAGAGCGAAACGCCGCCTTTTCCGGTCTGTGCATTATAGGAACTGTAAAGATAACCTTTTCCGCTTCCGGGTGAGAACCCTCCCTGGGCCCCCTGAGAAGTCGTCCAGTTATTCCCGGTCATCGATACCGATGTATTTGCCCGGGAAAACGGCAGGTCATACCTGAAAGAAAGGTTGACAGAATGATCGTTGTACAAAAAATTTCTTTCGTAGAATGCGCTGATGATCCCCTTGCGAAAACGTTTTTCCAACTCACCGCGCATGCTCATCATGGCAGCGGAGCGAAAATCATACTGAGCCATGAGTCTTGAAGTGAAACCATAGGTAAAGCGGTAAGAAAGGGAGAGATCCGACAACGGGTATGACGATGTCCTGCCCGACCATGTAACCTGAGTGGTACTGTTGATACTGAACTGCCGGATATTATAAGACAACGTACCGATTGCCTGAATGTAATCAAAACCCGTGAAGCGTTGCTGATAGAAACCAGCCCTGAAGTAACCGCTGGTGCTTTTGATCCTGAATGGGATCATCAATCCTGCTTTTCTCTCCTCCAGTGGTTTAAATGGAACGGCGATCTGGTTCTTCACGTAGTGCTGGTATTCCATTTCCAGGTTGATTGATTTTAAAAAGTAGATGCTTGCCGTTCCACCCGCCCTGACCCCATGCACATACTCGCCATTAACGATCAATTTCTGATATGGCTGCAGGGTAAACCTGGCAAAGGGAAGGAAGGACCGGTTTCCCAGCGATGAGAGGTATTCAGCTCCTGCACCAATGGTCAGGTACCTGAAAAGACCATAATTAAAATCCGCCCTTCCGAAAAGGTCGTTGCCTTTGTTCTGCAAAAAACCCCCAGAAATGCTGTATTCAAATTCCTTTTCCGGGAGGAAACTATATGGCAGGCTCAGGCTCCGCTCTTCTGTTCGTTCTTCACCCAGCGGACCGTAAAATTTCAGTTTGAGTGTGGTAGTCCCGTATACCAGCGGCACTTTGAAAACAAACTGCCCCGAAGCATCGGAACGTGTGAAATCGATCAGGATATCATTGATATAGAGTTCCACGATCCAATCGGGCTCGGTAGTTTCCTGCACCGTATAATAACCGGAACTTTTCCTGACAGTTGTAGGGGTATTCCGGACCATAGCACCCATGAGGTTAGAGTTGAAAAATGCGATATGGGGGGGTTGAATGGTGCCGGCAAGGGCCTGACGGATCAATCTCTTGTCATTATCCACCCATCGCCAGAGGTATCTCAACTGGTCGTTGGTCAACGGTTGCCGGCTGTAATAATCAAGGCCGATCTGCGCCTCTCCGTATAAAAGTTCTGCACCAGCTTTAAGGTTAACCCTGACATCGCTTTCCCTGCCCCACGACTGGGTGGAACCGGCATACCAGTCGACAGCCCCCCCCCTGAACAAGTGGTAATTTCGTGCTGCAATGGTATCTGCCTGAACTTCACCTGTAAAACGACTAAGGTTGGCCCGTATCCTCTCCTGCCGCATCAGCCTGACAACAGGCAGTTCAAAACTGGATTTAAGGATTATGGCCAGTGATCGCTGATTGAAGGTCATGATCAATCCGAATGCGTCGGCCACAAGTGAAGATTCTACAAAGACAAATCCATTCTCCTTGATGAGCCCATTTGGGCTATTGATCACTCTGGAGCCTGCACTGATGGTCTTCCGGCGAAAATCTATCAGGTAATTTTTTTGGTCCGCTCCGACTGAGCCTCCAATGCTGTCGCCACGTTGCCCGGTGACGCAATAGATTTTCAGCGTACGAAACAGGTCTTCAATGTTAACAAAGTATTGTTCATTTTCCAGTACAAGGATATCGATGTAGAACTGCCCTACTTTCTCCACCATGACCAGCACATTGATCTGATCATAATTGGCAGCAGGGATGGTGGTATCGGGCCTTGCAACCTCCTGCGCACTTAAAGAGCGGCCGGAACAGAGCCAGCATACAAGAATTAATCCCGGGTAAAGATAACGGGTCATTAACCGAGGCAGAAAAATGAACCCCTTAGCGATCATTTATTCCTGATGGAGGCTTACTTCAAACCTTCCGGAAAACAATCCGGGAGTGATGTTGGCCGGTATAAAAAGAGTACCTCCCAGGCGGATCTGGAACACGGTTTCTGCAACACCTCCCGGAACTGAA
>CAYLVY010000142.1:7163-8726 GCA_964387205.1 uncultured Draconibacterium sp. | reverse complement strand
TCATAATTTATTGAAATACATTTTGTTAAAAAAGTCAACTGTAAAAGATCAGTCTACCTTTTCTGCGGCTGCTGGCGAGCGTTATGCCCAATGCAACGAAAAACAAAACCAAATGACAATAAAAAAGTTCAACATTATTTTGTAAATTAGCATCATGAAGCAACGAAGAGAGACAGGACTTGACTTTGAGATTGACAAACTTAGCAACTCCATCGAAAATGTTGTTACAGGGGATAGCTTTGCGACTGATATCTCTTTGTTGCTTCAGAATGATATAAGAACAGTCAACAAAAGCAAAGGATGGTTATTCAATTGGCGAAATGAATTTAAAGAACCTGCCAGGGATGTATACAAACTGACCATCGTTAACAATCCTTCTATCATTCAGGGTCTTATCAGTCTTGAGGTGAAGTCAGATCATGTATATATGCATTTAGTGGAAAGTGCCCCTTTCAATAAAGGAAAAACTAAAATGTACTCCGGAGTGCTCGGGAATCTGGTTGCTTTCTCATGTAAACTTTCCTTTCAACGTGGTCACGACGGAAACGTTTCATTCCTTTCAAAAACCCAACTCATTGAACATTACGAGAAAACGCTTGGAGCAACTCACTTCGGAGGACGAGTAATGATTATTGAGACCAAAGCCGCATTAAAGCTAATCAACAAGTATTTCTAAAGAGAATAAAACGATGAAAAAAGTTGAATTAGAGGATGATTTTTTGGGAGGACAAGGCCCATTAACGAGTGAAGAAGAAAAAGCACTTAGTGAATTTTTAAAGAAACGGAAAAATATCAAGAAGCCTTCTCGTCTCACAACTCCAGTCATAAAGAAAAGGTCAAAAACAAAAGTCTAAAGTCACTAATAAAGACCGCACGGGGCATAACACTTCTTAAAAAGCCAATTGATTATTTCACTATTGAGCAAATTCGTCAGCTGCTCAGCGGTTATTCCCATGTTCATAGGGATAAGCAAATTGGCACTATTAAGAATATACCTTTGCTGGGTATCACAAAAAAAACACAAATCGGATGAGATGAACTTATAAATAAGCTTTTCCTTGGCTTGATACATTTCCAATGGTGCAACTTGTTGGAAATTGGAGAACTCATTCAGGATGTACGTGTTTGGTTCTTTATGTCCTATTGGTGTGAATATCCGCCCCTTTGAATACGGGAATGTATCCATCCTTACGCTCGTTGGTACAAAACCTTTCATTATTACCTGTGACAATACCCAAAGCCCAATTTGACTTACCTTTAAGTGTGATATGTTTAACAGAATATAGTTGATTTATTACCTGAGCTTCGTCTTCATTTACCCAAAAATTAAATATATGCTTTGGATTTCCAACAAACGATCCCAACGTTCTCTCAAATAAAGTATTGTTAACGCAACATTCAATACTATCACTCGGTTTTGATTTAATGTTTTGGATGATTATTGCCTGTGCTTTGGTCACCAAGCCCTTGAATGCTTTTCCATAATCCACAAAACGCAAAACTCTTTTTTCTATCGCTTTTTTTCTTATTACTTCAAAGGTGGTTATGTTGAAGAATGCTTCC
>CAYLVY010000142.1:0-7153 GCA_964387205.1 uncultured Draconibacterium sp. | reverse complement strand
AATAGTGATATACTTGCGCTAAAAAACAAAGACGTGGTATCTAAGCTATTCCCACAACCATAGATTGTTGAGTATCTTTCTTTAACTGCTTTTTCAATTTTCTTGCCCCATGGTGGATTGGTGAAAATGAAATCAAAAGAAAAGTTGTCCCTTCCCAACTTGTAAGCTTCCTGTAAGAAGTCTCCGACCTTTACATTAATGGTAGCATATCCAAAATCGTCCATTATTCTTCTCCTGGCAATTAAAACAGCATTTTCATCCACGTCAAAACCGAAAACATTCTCTGGAGCAATCCCTTGCCTTATAGCCTCAATAAGAAAATTACCAGAGCCACAGCAAGGGTCTAAGAAAATACACTCAGAATTCATTTTTATGTTCTTGAACATATCCTTCACCACCCATGTTGGTGTGTAATAAACCCCCTCCCTGTTACGATGAGAATCTGAAAGTGAATTTTCATATTCGATTCCAACTCTCTCTCCCTTGAATTTTTCTAAAATCAATTTTAAGTTTTTAAATACTTCATTTTGGTCGTGTTTATCCTTCAGCGTCTTATTTGCCCTTGCGTTTAGTTTTTCTTTACCGGCAATTTCAGAGATAAATTTTTCCAAAGATTCACGTGAAACCACCCCCTTCCCAGATGGAATTAAGTATCCTGTCTTAATCCAATTACGAATTGTTGCCGTTGAAACGTTAGCAATCTTTGCTGCTTTTTCAATTGTTAGTCCGTTTAATTCTACTTCACCAAATATATTTGTCTGCATAGTTCAAAGGTCGAAATAATAGCATCAAATCTGAGTGTATCGATCTTTTGTAAAGTAACTCAGCTGAATCACCCCGCCTTTGTACCCAAAGAACCGGAATTAAACCTTTCGACTCATGCGGCTCGGGCTCTCATAAGGCGTATTAAAACATCACGCAATTTACAAAAATTCGACACATGCATCATAAACATAACCCACGTGAGAATTACTAAATCCTTCTCCGGATCTAATGGATTAAAAGAACCGGACAGGGCAGGCCGGGCGTCAGTCATCGCTTCTTCCCGATATAAAATACATAGCCATAATACTGCTTGTACCTGGCATAGAGTCGTGCTTCGCGCCGTTCGTTGGCTACCAGCGCTTCCGCGGTGCGGTTGCCTTTGTGCTTTTTCAGAAAAACTTCCTGCGCTTTCGGCTGGAGATGGTAAAAATTGTCGGTCCAGCACACCTCTGGCAGTACGAAGGTGGCCACCGGAATATATCCCGCCTGCTGCATCTGCTCCACCTTCCGGGGAATCGTATCGATCTGCGGATAGGCTTCCTGCCAGAACTTTTCAATCGCCGCCGGTCGCTCCGGGGTAAACCACGACGCCTCTGTGACGGCAATATACCCTCCCGTCTTCAAAAATGGATGCCACTCCTTCAATCCCCTCTCAAAACCTATGTTGTATATGGCACCTTCAGACCAGATCAGGTCCAGTTCCCCATGCCGAAAAGGCAGGTTGTCCATGGAGCCTACGACTCCTTTCACCCTGTCGCCAAACTGATGAAACCCGGCGTTCTCATTGAATAAATCGATAAAAACGGGAAAAAGGTCAAGTCCGGTGATCTGTCCCGGTGTATGTCGGGCCAAAACCATGGTTTGTCCGCCGGTCCCGCAACCAAGGTCGGCAATCCTGGATGAAGCGGTCAAACCTTCGGTAAAACCCAATGCCTGAAGGGTAGCTTCGGGACTGCCCGGTCCTTGCCGTTCCATGGTAGAGAAATACTCGCAGATCAGGTTGAAATCGAATTCGTGAATGGTTTTATCTTTACTGCTCATGATGTTTAAAGATTTTGGCCGGAACTTGCGACTGCCCGTCATTCCTGACGCAGCCTCAATCCAACTGAATTTTCAATATATAAAAATGATTTCATCTCCGGCAGGGAATGCCGGTACAGTTTTATGCCATAACCCCGGGCGGATAGCCTGAGGCTGTTATTTCACACGCTCCGAAATAAAATTAAACATCCAAAGATTTTAGACGGCGCAAATATAAAAAACATTTCGATAGGTTCAGGGTTTTATTCACCCCTGCCTGAAGGCTCCCATGGATAAACTCCCCTTCTTTTGCTTTATAATCATTACTTTTGCCGGTTAAAGTGGCCACTTAAAATTATATCTCATGAAGCATTTTCTTTCTATTACGCTGATAATGTTGATTATAACTACAAATGTATTCGCCGATGCGGGAAAGGATAGCCCCATCCGGTTCAAATCGGTAACGGTCACCCCGGCCGGAAATATTTCCGACTGGATGATGCAGGGTGAACCCTTTACCGAAAGCGCCGTACAGGGGAAATTTTTCCGGATCATTCAGTTCGACCGCATCCCGACACCGGAAGAGCGTGCATCGTTGATGAGCGCCGGGATCGAATTAATGGATTACCTTCCCGAACTGGCCTGGTTTGTCTCCTTCAGCAAAGATTTCCAGAAAACGGCAATAGCTTCATCGGCCATCCGCGGGATTTATGATATTCTCCCGGTGTATAAAACGGATGCCTCCCTTTATCAGAGCCGCTATCCTGCCCATGCCATCAGGAGCGGGAACCGGATCGCCCTCACCCTCGGGTATTGGCCGGTGCTCGATCCTGAGACCGCCAGGGAAGCGATGGCCAGGGCGGGTATTACCGTCACTTCCGCCGACGATTTCGGAAAAAGCGCTGAAATTGAAGTTCCGGTCACCGCAATTGAAGCTGTTGCCTCTCTTCCTTTTGTAATGTTCCTGGAGCCGGTTTCTCCCGAACCTGAACCGGAAAACTATACCGGCCGCACCCTTCACCGGAGCAACATGCTGGCTACCGATTACTCCGCAGGTCGTCATTATGACGGAACCGGAGTGCATGTGATGCTGCAGGATGACGGGATCATCGGCCCTCATATCGATTACCAGGGACGCATTGGTGCCCAGTATATGACCTCCAACAACGGTGATCACGGCGATCATTGCGCCGGCATTATCATGGCAGCCGGAAATCTCGATCCAAGGGCCAAAGGGAATGCTCCCGGCGCCGATATTTACGTCTACAGCGCTTCGGGATACCCCGGGTTCAATGCTATTCCCAATGTATATAACACCCTGGGGATCCGGGTGACATCCACCTCGTACGGGGATGGATGCAATGCCGGCTATACCAGCCGTGCCCGCACACTGGACCAACAGGTGAGGCAATTTGCAGGCCTGATGCATATATTCTCTGCCGGAAACAGCGGAAGCGAGGATTGCGATTATGGCGCCGGGGCCGGATGGGGAAACATCACCGGAGGCCATAAACAGGGTAAAAATGTGATCGCAGTGGCCAACCTGAACCAGCAGGACGACCTCGCCTCCTCGAGCAGCAGGGGGCCCGCGCACGACGGCCGCATCAAACCCGACATCAGCGCCAAAGGAACCGATGTCTATTCCACCATCAACCCCAATACCTATCAGTACAGTTCCGGAACTTCTATGGCATGCCCCGGGGTTGCCGGATCAGTTGCCCAGCTAATCCAGGGATACCGTGCACTCTACAATAACCAGGACCCCATGGCGGGGCTGCTCAAGGGAGTAATCCTCAACGCGGCCGATGACCTGGGGAATCCCGGTCCCGATTTCCGTTTCGGCTGGGGGAGGATCAACGCCTTCAGGGCGATAAAGACTTTCGAAGAGGGACGTTTCGACTCAGGATACCTGATCAACGGCAGTTCGATCAGCCGGCCCATTGTAGTCCCGCCCAATACCGCCCAGCTCCGGGTCATGATCTACTGGACCGATTACGAAGCCGCCACCAATGCCGCCACCGCGCTGGTCAACAATCTCGACCTGACCCTTACTGATGGCGCCATGACGGTATGGCGCCCATGGGTGCTGAGCCATTACCCGCATCCCGACAGCCTGAACAAGCCTGCCGCCCGCGGGATTGATAACCTTAACAACATGGAGCAGATCACCCTTGACGATCCAGCTGCAGGCACTTACCTGGCGGAAGTTACCGGAACCTCCATCCCTCAGGGGCCTCAAACCTATTACCTGATCTACGAGTTTGTACCCGAAACCGTCACCCTTACCTATCCGGCCGGAGGTGAGTCGTGGGTTCCGGGATATCAGGAGCTGATCCGCTGGGACGCCTTCGGCACCAGCGAGCCCTTTACGCTTCTTTACTCCTCCGACAATGGTCAGCAGTGGGATACGATCGCCAAAAATATCCCCGGAACGGCCCGCTCTTACTTCTGGCAGGTTGCTCCGGTACAGACCGGCTATGCATTGGTCAGGGTGGCCCGTGGAAATTCTTACGATCAGTGTGCCGCTCCCATCTCCGTTATCGGTGTGCCGTGCAACCTTGCGATTGACTGGGTTTGCGGCGATCAGATCCATCTGTCTTGGAACCCTGTTCCCGGTGCTACCGGATACGATGTGTTCAGGCTGGGCGATAAATACATGGCAGTGGTCGGGAATACCAGCCAGACCTCATTCCTGCTTACCGGCAACAGCACCACTGTAAGCAACTGGCTAACTATCCGGGCGTTAGGAGCTGATAGTATTGTAGGCCGAAGGGCCGTGGCCATAGAGAGCACGCCGGGAAACCTGAACTGCCACCCCACCGATGCTGCCCTGCACGCGTCCGAAACTGCCGGATGGGGCGTTTATTACAACCTCATGTCGCCCGATCAGGTAAAAATGGTCGTGAAGGTAAAAAATGCCGGGCAATTACCTGTTTCTAACCTGCAACTCTCTTATCGGGTTGATAACGGAGCCGTGATTACCGGGACTTATAACGGAACAATCCAGCCCGATTCGATCCTCCGCTTCACTTTCGCCCAGCCGGTCAGCCTGGCCGGTTCCGGGACACGGACCCTGCAGACCTGGGTCAGTGTGACCGGAGACTCCAACCGCAGCAACGACACCCTTACAATGCCGGTTGAGATGACGGAGGGTACGATCATGGCGGCCGGAATGGTGCAAAGTTTCGAATCATGGACCAAATGTTTATCAGCCCCCATTTGTGAACTGTACAGTTGCACCCTTGAAGACGGATGGTACAATCTCACCAACGGCATTCAGGATCAGCACGACTGGAGGACTTTCAGCGGAGCCACTCCCACCTCGGGTACCGGGCCCACAGCAGACCACACCCTTGGCACAGCCTCCGGAAAGTATCTTTATATCGAACCCTCCGTGCAGTGTCTCAGCAAAGCCGCCATGCTCCTGACCCCATGTCTTGACCTTTCCGGTATGGAACGACCGGCGTTTACCTTCTGGTATTACGCCAACGGCCCTGATATCGGGACGTTGCATATGGATCTGTTCGACGGAACGCATTTCGCCGAAGATATCATGGCGCCGGTTTTCGGTCATCATGGGGCCATGTGGAAGGAACTAACGGTTGACCTCAGCCCCTGGGCAGGAAGGAGGGTGGCACTCCGTCTTCGCGGAGTTACCTCCTGTAAGGACAAAGGCGATCTTGCCATTGATGATGCCAAGTTATCGGATATCCCTGTCGGGATTTCGGAACCATGGGCGGCAGGTGGTGATGAACAACTGAACGTGTATCCCAATCCGGCCTCCGGGGAGGTGATAATCCAGCTTCGCTCTGCCGGAGACGGAACTGCGGAGATCACCGCCGTATCGTTGCAGGGTCAGGTGGTATTCCGACAAATTATTTCGGAACGGACCCGTGAACTTCGTGAAACCATCAATCTCTCCGATCTTCCCAAAGGAATATACGTGCTTGAAGTGAAATCCAACGGGAAAACCTTCCGAAAAAAACTGGTAATGTGGTAAGTGACCATCCCCACATGGCGATTGTTTTACTTTTCACATCTTCCATTTTTCTCCTTCAACCAACTGTTTTTTTTTGTAAAATTGCACCCTCGATTCATTTAGATATGTAATTATGACATCTACGACCATTAAAATCAAGAAAGGTCTTGATATACAACTTTTTGGCGAGGCTCCCAGGAATACAGTGACCGTGAAACCCCGGACATTTGCCTGCAAGCCTGTTGATTTTACTGGTATTCAACCCAAACTGACTGTTCAGGAAGGGGATAGTGTAAAAGCCGGGACGCCGCTCTGGTATGACAAGCAAAACGAGTTATTTCTCTTTACTTCACCGGTAAGCGGGATTGTGAAGGAGATTCGCCGGGGCGAAAAGAGGTTACTTCTGGAGGTAGTCATTGAGGCAGGTGAACAGATGGTTTATGAGGAATTTGGCAAAGCCGATCCCAACACACTGACGCGGGAACAGGTTGTGGAAAAAATGCTGAAGAGCGGGGTCTGGCCTGTGGTCCGGCAGCGTCCTTACAGCATTATTGCCCGGCCTGACACCACACCGAAGGCGATTTTTATTTCCGCTTTTGATTCGGCTCCGCTGGCCCCGGATTTCAGTTATATCGCGGAAGGGGAAGGCGTTGCATTCCAGACCGGGATCGATGCCCTGCGGAAGCTCACCTCCGGAAAAATTCACCTTAACATTCCCGATCTGCCCCGTGTCAGTAAAGTCTTTACGGAAGCAAAGGGAGTTCAGCTCAACCGGTTCAGCGGACCCCATCCGGCCGGCAACATCAGCACGCAGGTCAGCCGGCTGGATCCCATCGGCAAAGGAGAGGTGGTCTGGTACCTGCGGCCCCAGGAGGTTCTCACCATCGGACGGCTCTTTTTGTCGGGATACTATGATGCTACCAGGACTCTCGCCCTGACCGGATCGATGGTCAAAAAACCCGACTATTTCAAAACCCTTTCCGGGGCCTGTATCCGGGAGATGGTACAGAACAATCTCCACGATGGGCACGCCCGCTGCATCAGCGGCAACGTCCTCACCGGTACCACCATCTCCGGCGATGGTCATGTTGGATTTTACGATTCTCAGGTTACGGTGATTCCCGAAGGAGATTATCATGAATTTCTGGGATGGGCCATGCCTGGCCTGAATAAATTCAGTTTCTCCGGTCAGTTTTTCTCCCGGCTTACTCCGAAAAAAAAATACAGGCTCGACACCAACTTTCACGGCGGGGAACGCGCATTCGTGATGACCGGAAAATACGAAAAGGTATTTCCGTTCGACATCTACCCCATGCAACTGCTCAAAGCCATCCTGGCCGAAGACATCGACCTGATGGAAAATCTCGGCATTTATGAGATCGATTCGGA
>CAYLVY010000141.1:0-8813 GCA_964387205.1 uncultured Draconibacterium sp. | reverse complement strand
GCCCTTAGTTTACCGATAGCCCTGTCCATTGCCGTGATCTCGGCATAGCGTTCCTGTAAAACATCGCGGAGGGGACGGATTACCTGTTCCCCGGTTTCATTCGAAGTGAGCCTGACATTTTTCACGGCCAGCGAGTCGGGGAGATTTTTGTAAAGTGCAAGGTCCTCAGGCAACCCGCTGTAAGGCTCATGCGGCGAGCCAAACCACACTACTGCCAGAAATGGCATCTGCAGTTGTGACGATTTTTGTATGAATTTTATTGTTTCATCGATGACCACTCCCGAACCCTCTCCCTCAATTCTCTCCGGAGGATTTCCGTTTCGGGAAAGAACAGGATTCATTTCAAAGAAGTTGTCGTGCGAAAGCCATTCGTCGAATCCCAGGGCACCCGGACTGGTCGGAGACTCTTTTTTCACAGGCCCCACATGCCATTTTCCAAAATGGGCTGTCCGGTATCCCGCCACTTTCAGCATAGCGGCGATGGATATTTCTTCAGGTCTTATTGACCAGCCAGGACTGAATGTCCCGTAACGGTTGGGGTGCCTCCCGGTCAATACACTTCCCCGTGTGGGGGAACAGGTAGGATGTGCGGAGTAAAACCGGTCAAACCGTAAACCACTGGCTGCCATCTCATCCAGAACAGGCGTTTTTACAAACGGATGGTTGTTGTATCCCACTTCGTTCCATCCATGGTCATCGCCCATCAACAGGATTATGTTGGGATGCTCCCGCTGTTTTGTTTCTTGCGCGGAGTCTGAACAGGTATATCCGGAGATCAGAAGAACCTGGGAAACTCCCAAAGCTGTCAGTTTTATATTCATTTTTGTTTTTTTATTCCATCAGGGTTAGATACGGTTGGTTGATGAAATCCTTCCCTGAAAGGATTGGTCTAAGGTCTAAAAATAGCAATTTTTTGAGCTTTGGATTTGTTTATAGGGTAAAACAGGGTTGTTTTACATCATTCTTGATTCAAGCCAGGTTCATGTTTTATACAAGCGCCCTGATTAAGCGGCTGATTAAATATTAATTTTGCTACTGTCACTGATGTCCATGGGGTGAGATTGCTTGAAGGAATATCCAATAAATTAAGTTTCAATGAAAAGAATTCTTAGTGTAATGATTTTGTTTGCAGGGTTTTTAGGTGTGCTGAACCTTGGCTGCACTCCCAAAGTGGGGACTACAGTACATGAAGTTATGCCTGCATTACTTGATGCTCCGGCTAATTTTTTTGATAAACCGAAGGAATATATCGAATGGCAAACAGTTCAGATGTTAAATGTAACTGAGGCGGCATTATCCCATTTCCCTCCCGCACTTCCTGAACCTTTGGAACGTAAAATGTCCATGGTGATGCTCGATGCTGTCTTTCACGATGTGGATGCTCCAAATCGTCCGTCGGTTCAGAACTTTTTCCGTCAGCGCACGCAGGCTGCGCTTAATGCTATTCAGCATACAAAAGTAACCCGGGGGGCAATGATCTGGAAATTATACAACATGGGTTTTATAATCCGTACCCACAAGGTGACTGTTGCATTTGATATCACAAGAGGCCTTTCTTCGAATTCAGAAGCTTTTTCTCTTTCTGAAAAAGTCATTCAGGAAATTGTGGATCAGTGTGATGTGCTGTTCATCAGTCACAGGCACAATGACCATGCAGATTTGGAAGTGGCACGAAAATTTCTGGATCAGGGGAAGCCGGTTGTCGCTCCACCCGATATCTGGAAAGATCTGCCAATTTATAATCAAATCACGCATCTTGAACGTAAGTCACATGAAAAACAACTTTTACCCATTCGGTCCGGTAATCTCAATCTTGAAGTGATCATTTACCCCGGACATCAGGGTGCAAGCATTGCCAATAATGTGACTTTAATTGTTGCACCGGAAGGAATCTCCTTCTGTCATACCGGAGATCAGTCACAAAGTGACGATTTCGCATGGATTGACGTAGCCGGTAAAAACCATAAGGTGGACGTGTTAATTCCAAATTGCTGGACGACAGACCCTAAGCGAACTTCTAAGGGATACGACCCAAAATTAATTATTCCGGCCCATGAAAATGAACTGGGACATTCTATTGACCACCGCGAAGCATATGCCTTAAACTATTCGAGGTGGAATGTGGCCTATCCTACAATATTCATGACATGGGGAGAGTCTTATCATTACAACCCTTAATCTGAAAATTCCTTCGCTGGAACAGAGAGGGTGCAATTTATTATCTTTAGAGATCTGCAAAAACCGCACATATGTATCATAATATTCAAAAATTAATCCTATTAGCGGGGCTTCTTGTTTGTTCGGCGGCTGTTTTTGCCCAGGACGAATCCGTATACGGAAAAGCCCGGCTGCTGAATCAAAAGGATACAGGTTACCGGGGTATCTGGTACAACATTGGGGGTGCCGGGCAAAGTGGCCCGGTGACGAATGTATACCGGTACAAATACAGCGGGGGACTGGGTACTTATCCGGCCAACCATTATCCATTCTCGGTATATTTGAAGAAAGTAAATAAAACGTTTTTTTGCTATGGAGGAACGGACGACACCGGTAAAACCCTGTACCACATGGTTTCTTACTTTGACCACCGGACAGGTAAAGTTCCCCGTCCGACGATCGTGCTGGATAAAGCCACCAACGATGCGCACGACAATCCGGTCATGCAGGTGGATAAAAACGGGTATATCTGGATTTTCTCCACCTCACACGGAACCGGCAGGCCTTCATTTATTCACCGCAGCAAGCTTCCCTACGACATCGGTGAATTTGAAAGGGTGGCGGCTACCAAAATTGTGGATGGCAAAAAGGTACCCATGGACAACTTTTCGTACCTTCAGATCTATTATCATAATAAAGAGGGTTTTACGGGGTTGTTTACCCATTATGAAAAAGTGGGTGGAAGGGTTATTGCCTGGATGACCAGCAAGGACGGAGTGGAGTGGTCGGAATGGAAGGATTTGTCGCTTCTGGACCAGGGGCAATACCAAAGCAGCGGAAACCAAGGGAAAACGATAGGTTCTTCATTCAATTATCATCCCAACCGCCCGGTGAGAGGGGGACTCGATTTCCGGACAAACCTCTATTATCTGGAAACCCGTGATTTTGGAAAGAGTTGGCAGTCGGTCGACGGTAAGCCGGCACAACTGCCATTGAAGGAAGTGGCCAATGAGGCGCTGGTGCATGATTACGATTCAGAGGAACGTAATGTGTATATCTGTGATGTCAACTATGATAAAAAAGGGAGGCCTGTTATCCTCTACATCACCACCAAAGGTCCGATGCCTGGCCCTGAAGATGGTCCGAGAAGATGGCATACGGCATGGTGGAACGGACAGCGTTGGGAAATTAATGATTTTTCGCCGGCTGGAAATGCCTATGACATGGGATCGATCTATACGGAGAAGAACAACAAATGGAAAATATTGGCTCCCACTGCTCCGGGACCGCAGGAATACAATAACGGCGGAGAAATGGCGATGTGGGTGAGTCAAAATCAGGGTAAAAGCTGGACCAGGATTAAAAAGTTGACAGCGCACAGCATATACAACCATACCTATGCCCGAAGGCCGGTACACGTACATTCGGATTTTTATGCCTTCTGGGCCGACGGGCATGGGCGTGAACCTTCAGCATCGAGACTCTATTTTTCTGACAGCAAAGGAAATGTGTATCAGCTTCCGCGGCAGATGAAGGAAGATGATGAAAGGCCGGCGCTTTTCCGGGGAGAGAAATAATAGGAGCAGGAAGGGAACGCACAAGCGAGGCCCTTTGCTAACAATCTAATGAACCCGGGAACCGGGTGAAGGCAGGCCCCGGCCTATTTGATGGCATCCTCCAGGGTCAGGATTTGTCCTTTGTCCTTGAGAAGAACCTCCAGCTTTTCATAGGGGACATCCTGGACCGCCAACCCGTTGTCAATGGCCAAGCAAGCTGCGACGGCAGCCGACTGCCCCAGAATCATAAACACCGGTTCCATGCGGATGGAGCCAAAGGCAATGTGGCTGCTTGACACACAAACCGGAACAAGCAAGTTGGTACATTCTTCCTTTTTTGGCGTTATAGAACCATATGAAACCGAATAAGGTGACGGTGGACTGACGCCAATGTCGCCCTCGTTTTGCACATAGCCTTCGGGAGTGATATATCGCTGAACATTGTGCGAATCCATGGCATATGAACCCATACCTGCCGGTTTGGGAACTTCCCGCTTAATGAGCACGTCATTCTCTGTGGTCACATATTCGCCAATCATGCGCCGGGCTTCGCGCACATAAATCTGATGCGGCCAGTTGCCGTTGTCGGTAAACTCGTCTTTTGCCAATCCCCAGGAAGCCATTTTTGTGCGGATATCGTCAGGAACTCTCGGGTCGTTCGCTACGAACCAGAGTAATCCCTTCTGGTAATCTTCATGCTGTTTAATGATTTCCTTTCTTCTCTCATAACTGGCCTCCGGGTAATCGTAATTCATCCCGATGTTGTCGCTGCTGAAAGGGCCGTGATTGTTGGTATCCGTTTTCCGGTTGGGGATGTCGTCGAATTTGGAAAACCAATCTTTTCTGCCGGTATCGAAAACGCGGACCAACAGTTCGTATTGAGTGGAGTCGTAGTTCCCGGGTTTCGGGAAAGGAAGCCGGTTGTCGGGGTGGTTGGTCATACATGTGCGAAAACAATATGCCTGGATTTTTTTATCCGCAGCACCATAATCGCCGGGATATCCGGTTGAAATGAGCGGCAGTACTCCACTGGTGGAGTCCCCGGGAATGACAAAGGGTGAAATTTTTGATTTAAAAAAGTGCGCATGATGCAAAACACCTGTTTGAACGCCGTTCCATTGCTCATTGTACTGCTCCTTGCTCTCGCGTCCCACATGATAACTTACGCCGGCCGAAGCCATTAAGTCACCTTCGTAAGTGGCATCCATAAAAATAGTTCCGGCGAAAGTTTTGCCTGAAAGGGTAGTGAAAGAGACAATTTTACCATCTTCTTTTTCAACGCCGGTTTCACGGTCGAGCCATTCGTCGCGGAAGACGGTGATGTTGTTTTCTGCCGCAAAATTTTCGAATACTTTTTCCGCCACGTGGGGTTCAAAAATCCACATGGTGCGGTTTTCTCCGTCCATGGCAACGGTACCCTGGCCTTTATTTCCGTATTCGCGCTGTTTCTGCCATACCCAGGCTGCCGAATCATTGTAATGGTTATACACCCGGTGATAGAACTCGCGTGAAAGTCCACCGATAACGGCTTTGTTCCCGGTGTCGGTGTAACCCAGTCCTCCCGAAGTCAATCCACCTAAATGTTTGTCAGGCGACACAACGATTACGGTTTTTCCCGATTGAACCACTTCCACAGCTGCAACGATGGCAGCCGATGTCCCACCGTAAATGATCACGTCGGCTTCATAAATATCCGGTTGCTGTTTATTACAGCTTTGGAAAATTATTGTCAGGAATAGGGTACATAAAATTCCTGATCTCCAGGGTTTTAAATTTATCCGGTTTCTCATAGTCTGTTGTTTTCGTTTATTAATTATCGCATCTTATTTCGGCTGGTATGCAAGAATTTGTTTATCCTTCAATAACCTTTCTTTGAGCGCGCTGTAGTCCAAAGCGTGTAAATCTACGTTATTTTCGATTGCCATTGATGCTGAGGTTGCCGCTGATTGTCCCAGTACCATAAACACCGGTTCCATGCGGATGGAACCGAAAGCGATGTGGGTGGAACTCACGCAGATGGGGACCAGCAGGTTGTTACACTCCCCTTTCTTCGGAATAATGGATTTATAGCTGACGGGGTAGGGGGAAAATCCATGGGCCTCCACGTTCCCCTCGTTCTGAACATATCCGTTGGCATCGACATATCGTTGCACGTTGTGGGAATCCATTCCATAGGCAGCCATTCCGACAGGATCTGCAACCACATCAAATCCTTCGCAGTTACGTTGCGTCATGATGTAATCGCTAAGCATACGTCTTGCCTCGCGGATGTACAATTGCTGCTGCCATCCATCTTCCCGTTCATATTCGTCTTTACATGTGCCCCAGCGGGATACTTCATTCCTGATGTGCTCCGGTATGCGTGGATGATAGGCCAGCGACCACATCAGTCCCTGCTGGTATTGTCTGTGTCGCTCAATGATTTTTTCACGTTCCGCATAGGAAGCCTCAGGGTAGTCATAGTTCTGCCCTATGAAATCGGTCGAAAAGCCATCCCGGTTGTTGGTATCGGTTTTCCGGTTGGGCATACCGGAATTAATCCAGGGAACGCGATTATAGCCTGCTTCATAGTTTCTGAAAAGAAGTTCATATTCCAATTCATTGTAATTCTCAGGTTTATTAAACGGAATGCGGTTTTCAGGGTGATCGGTCAGTGTCATCCGAAAGCAATAAGCCTGTTCTCCCTTGTCTCCCCTTCCGTCGATCCCTGGTTTTCCGCCGGGAGTGATAAATGGAAGAAGTCCGCTTGATGGATCCCCTTTAACGATGTAAGGATCCACTCCACCGACAAAATTATGATTATACCCGTTAATGGAAACAGTTCCACGCAATGTGATTCCAATGATATTTGCCTGCACACCATTCAGTGTTTCGCCGAATTCTTTGTTTGATTCGCGCCCCCTGGTATAAGTGACTCCGGCAGCGGCCATCAGGTCGCCTTCATAGGTGGCGTCAATGAACATTTTTCCACGGAATTTTTCCCCGCTTTCCATTTCAATTTCAATAATTTTCTGGTTTTTCATTTTAACACCAGTCTTACGGTCAAGTCGTTGATGAACCACCAGTGTAATGTTTTCTTTGGCCATCATGGTTTTGTAAACGGCTAAGGCAGCTGAAGGCTCAAAGGTCCACATGGCATCTTCACCCTCTGCACTCTGAGTTTGGCCGCCATCGCGATATTCGGTTCTTTTTTGCCATTTCCAATTCAGGGGATCTTCATAATACTTTTTGATTCCCTGGTAGAATTCCCTGGAGATACCACCTACAACCATTTTATTCCCTATATCGGTTTGACCAAGTCCTCCGGTAGTTAACCCCCCAATCCGGTTTGTGGGTTCAATCAGAACCACTGATTTCCCCATTCTCGAAGCCTGTATTGCGGCAGCTATACCTGCTGATGTCCCGCCATAAATCACAATATCCGGTTGCGCAGGTTTTTGGGTGATGATCCTCTGGTTCTTACAAGACAATACTGTAAGAATCAGAAATAGTGTGCTGATAAATATATTTATTCTCATATTTATTCTTTTAATGGATAATTTTCATGATCCGTGATTAAATCCCTGGTCAGGGATTGTGCGATAAAATTTGTTTATCCTTCAATAACCGTTCTTTTAATACTTCATATTTTAAAGCATGTAAATCCACGTTATTGTCAATTGCCAGCGATGCGGCAGTTGCTGCCGATTGTCCCAGAATCATAAACACCGGTTCCATGCGGATGGAACCGAAAGCGATGTGGGTGGAGCTTACGCAGACGGGGACCAGCAGGTTGTTACACTCCCCTTTCTTCGGAATAATGGATTTATAGCTGACGGGGTAGGGCGAAAAACCATGGGACTCCACATTCCCTTCGTTTTGAACATATCCGTTTGCGTCGACATACCGTTGTACCTGATGGGAATCCATTCCGTAGGCTGCCAGGCTAACGGGGTCATCAGCCACTTCAAGGCCTTCGCAGTTTTTCTGGGTCATCACATAATCGCTCATCATTCTTCTTGCTTCCCGGATGTACAATTGCTGCTGCCATCCATCTTCCCGTTCGTACTCGTCCTTGCAGGTACCCCATTTTGAGACTGCATCCCTCACCTTTTGGGGAATCCGCGGATGGTAGGCCAGCGTCCACATCAGCCCCTTCTGGTATTTGCGGTGGCGTTCCACGATTTTTTCACGTTCTTCATAACTGGCTTCCGGATAGTCGAAATTCTGGCCTATAAAATCGGTGGAAAAACCTTTCTGGTTGTTGGTGTCGGTTTTCCGGTTGGGCATTGCCGAATTGATCCAGGGTACCAATGGGTCGCCATAGGAATACATTTTCTCAATCGGGCCGTCGGCTGCCTCATAATTCCTGAAAAGGAGTTCGTATTCCAGCTCATTGTAATCAACGGGTTTTGTAAAAGGTATCCGGTTTTCAGGATGGTCGGTCAGCGTCATCCTGAAACAATAAGCCTGGATCCCCTTATCTCCCCTGCCGTCGATGCCCGGTCCTCCTTTGATGATAAAAGGAAGCAATCCGCTTGAAGGGTCCTTTTTCACCACATAAGGATCGACGCCATCGA
Source organism: uncultured Draconibacterium sp. (assembly GCA_964387205.1). Classification (GTDB taxonomy): domain Bacteria; phylum Bacteroidota; class Bacteroidia; order Bacteroidales; family FEN-979; genus CAIVAT01. The sequence goes on along the minus strand of CAYLVY010000141.1, from coordinate 541 downwards.
TAAAATTATGATGGATGCTGTTTCTTGAGATGGTTCTCCGCAAGGTCATACCCACCTTGTTGGCCTGGACCCCGTTCAGGGTTTCTCCAAATTCACTGTTTGATTCACGGCCCCATGTGTATGAAACTCCGGAGGTTGCCATTAAATCGCCTTCATAAGTGGCATCGATAAACATTTTCCCGCTGTATTTTTCGCCACTTTCCATTTCAATACCCACAATTTTCTCTCCCTGTTTCTTTACACCGTCTTTCCGGTTTAACCGTTGATTGTAAACCACATCTATTTTTTCGGCAGCCATCATTTCCTGGTAAACTTTTAACGCTGCCGAGGGTTCAAAGGTCCACATGGCATCTTCGTTGCCCGTGTTGCGGTTTTGCTGGTATTCTTCCGGTTTTTGCCATTTCCAGTTTTCCGGTTTCTCATAATAGCGTTTGATATTCTGGTAAAATTCGCGGGAAATTCCTCCGATGGCCTGTTTGTTGCCGATATCGGTGGCTCCCAGTCCACCGGTGGTAAGACCTCCCAGCCGGGAGGAAGGCTC
>CAYLVY010000140.1:0-8957 GCA_964387205.1 uncultured Draconibacterium sp. | reverse complement strand
TCATTATGAATTACTTCAAAAAGGATTAATTGTGGAGCGACAAAATCCAATTCCTGTTGTTTACAAGGAAATACGCTTGGATTGTGGATATCGGCTTGATATTATAGTTAATAAAGAGATCATTGTTGAGATCAAATCCGTCGAAAGTCTTACACCTGTTTTAATGTGACCTCGCTCCCGCATGGTATAAAGCGGTTAGTCATGTGAGGGTTTGCTGTTTTCAACCTTACCTGGGACACCCATTTTGGTTCTCCATAAAATTGCATCGTATTGTATTATATGGATTTAGCCTTATGTGGAAAATTCAAGTGTCGAAGTCAGGTGGTCCCCGATTCCTTCACCAGCAGATCAATTTAAGATAAATCGTAGTAATTTGGGCATTAGTTCCGATATCCGACGGGATTCAGGATATTGGTATTTTGCAGGTGAATTCAGATCCCTTCCCTTTTTCAGAAGTGAAGGAAATGTGCCCCCCGAGCAGGTTTAAAAATCCGCTGACAATCGACAGCCCAAGCCCGCTTCCTTCATGGCCCCGGGTAAGGGATGGATTTTCCTGCCCGAAACACTCAAATATGGTCTTCATTGCCTCCGGAGAGATTCCTGTTCCGGTATCGCTGACACGGAAAATCAGTTCATTTGGAAGGACTTCGTAACCTACGGTGACGGTCCCTGAAGAGGTAAACTTTATGGCGTTGTCAATTAAATGGGCGCAAATTTTACGAAACATATTCCGGTCGGTGCTGACCATGATTTGTTCATGTTCTCACTTCACCGGAAAGATGAACTCCAGCCCTTTGGTGTGGGCAAATCCGGAAAATTTTAATGACAGTTCCCGCAGTTCGGGACAGAGGTCAAATGATACAGGGGAGGGGGTTATCGTTCCCGCCGCTATTTCGGAAATATCCATATAATCGGTAATGGTATTCATCAGCCGGTTGGCCGAATGGTTCAGGAAACTGATATATTCCTCCGTTTCGTCGTTACGGGGGGCCGAATCGACGATCAGTTTGCTGAAGCCCAATATGCCATTTAGTGGTGTCCGGACCTCATGCGATATGTTCTGCATGAAAGCAGTCTTGAGCTTATTGCCTGCCTCCGCTTTTTCTTTTGCTTCCAAAAGTTCCAGGTTTTTTTGCTCCAGTTCCATGGTCCTGATCTTTACTTTTTCATCCAGAATTTTATTCTGGTCACGGAGCTGGAGCATCGCATATCGGGTCATCAGCAGGTTGCCGATCCTCAGACCAACCTCAGTCAGGTCGAATGGTTTATAAAGAAAGTCGTTGGCCCCCAATGTCAGGGCTTTTCGTTTGGCTTCGCTGGTTATATCGGCGGTCAGCACCAGTACCGGCAGGTATTCGTCATCGGATTGTGCCGACCGGATGGAGGTAAGTATTTCATAACCTGAAATATAAGGCATCATCAGATCAAGCAATACGATATCCGGTAAGAAATCTTGCATCATGGACATCACCGTCCTGGGATCGGTGGTGGACAACAAATTGACAAAGCCTTCCATTTCAAGAAATCCTGTCAGCATGTCGATGTTGGCAATCTGGTCGTCAACGATCAGAATCTTTGCCCTCTTCAGGTTCGTTGGCATACGATGGGCTATTTAGGAGGTGCTGGTATCGGTGGAGGCACCCGTTATGAATTTATCTATAATCTTAATGAATTTATTGATATCCAATGGCTTGGTTATATATTCATCAACGTGATGTTTTTGAAGTAGTTCCGGTTGGACCGGCATGGCATCTGCCGTGATAATGATAACAGGGACCTGGTGGGTTTCAGGGTCTGCTTTCAACAGTCTGCACACTTCATAGCCATGCATATCGGGCAGGTTCAGATCGAGCAGGATCAGGTCCGGCCTGAACTCTTTAACCTTGCCAGGGACCTCTTTCCCGTTGCTGACGACATGAAGGGCTAACCCGGGGCGGGTATGTATAATGATATCGAACATGAGTGCCGTGTTGGAAGGGTTATCCTCCACGTAAAGAAGGGTTCCGGAGTATCTTGTTTTAATGTGGTCACGCACGGAATGCTCATTGATTTTATTACCGGTTTCCGTTTCGCCTTCCATGCCGGGGAGTTCGATCCAGAAGGTAGATCCGACATCAGGAATACTCTCTGCGCCGATCTCCCCGCCCATCAGGCGAACCAGTTGCTGTGCCAATGCCAGGCCCAATCCCGTTCCCTCGGTTTCTGTTTTTTCGGCCCCGATCCGTTCAAACGGAATAAATAACCGGGTCATGTTCTCTTTTGTGATGCCGCTTCCGGAATCGGTGACAGAGATCCTCACCGGCCTGTTCAACGCGGAATGCGCAGGAAGAAGCTCAGTGTTGATGACGAGAATTCCGCCTTCAGAATTGTATTTAATGGCATTGTTGATCAGGTTAAGCAAAACCTGCCGGAGTTTTTGCCGGTCGGCGCGGACAAAAAAGGCAGCGGAACCTGTTGGATGTACAGACAGATTTATGTCTTTGGCCGTGAGTTGTGGTTGGACCAGTTCGGTCATCTCTTTGATCAGGACAGAGACATCCACGGCTTCAGGGGAGATAGATAGTCTTCCTGCTTCGATTCGGGAGAGGTCCAGCACCTCATTGATCAGGTCGAGGAGATGTGCGCCACTCTTCAGGATATGTCCGACGCTTTTCCGTTGACCCGGGGTCAGTTCACCCCTGTCGAGCAACTGGGCAAAACCCAGTATCGAATTCATCGGGGTCCGGAGTTCGTGGCTCATACGGGAGAGAAATTCGCTTTTTGCACGATTGGCCCGTTCAGCTTCCTTTTGGGCAACCATCAGTTGTTCTTCCTTGAGCTTCCTTTCGGTGACATCCCTGGCGGCGCTATAGATCAGATCTCCTGCCGGAACAGCATTCCATTCCAGGAAACGCCAGGTGCCGTCGGCTGCACGGAACCGGTTGGTAACCGGGATGATCTTATTTTGTTCACGGAGCATGGAGGACATGATGGTGGCAGTGGAGGCAATATCGTCGGGATGTACATAATCCATGAAATTTTTATTAACTATTTCCGAGACAGGAATGCCAAGGGAAATCTCCCACGCTTTATTTGCCTTCAGACACTTTCCTGTTGCATCACCAATACTGAGCAGGTCGGGGGAGACCATGAAGAACTGCTCCAATTCAATGGTTTTGGATTTGAGTTCATCTTCCACCTGCCTGCGCACCTCAATTTCCTTCTTCAGGTCGTCATTGGTCCGGACAAGCTGGGCAGTACGTTCCGATATCTTCATTTCAAGGTTGGCATTCAGCTCCAGTATCTCCTTTTCCTGGAGTTTTTGAGCGGTAATATCCAGGACCGCTCCATGAATGGCCACCAGTTCTTCTTTTTCAAATTTCGGTACACAATGGTTGGTGATCCATTTTACCCGACCGTCCGGCATCACGGCCCGCACATCAAACGATACAGGGAGTCCGGTTTTCAGGGCCTCCTGCATCATGGCATCGACCGTGAGAACGTCCTCCGGATGAATGTTGTTTATGTAGTTTTCGGGGGTTGGCCGATAGGTAAGCTCATCTTTTTCGAAGAGGCTGTAACAATTTTTTGACCATGTAATAGATTTGTCCCTGATATCCATATCCCAGCTCCCCATTTTTGCGATTACCTGCGCGTAATTCAGCATATCTTCACTCCTTAGCACCGCCTCCTGAGAATTTTTCATCTCCGTGATATCAATGGCTGTGGCCGACATGTAAAGGGGGTATCCTTTTTCGTAAACCATGACCGCGTTCATCAGGGCGGGGAAGGTAGTTCCATCTTTTCGAATATGTCCCAGTTCCACCGACTCGAATTCCCCTTTTTCCTGCAAGAGCAAAAGGCTTTCCTTCAACTGCTCATGTTGTTCTTCGGAATGGAAGACGGAGAGATGCTTTCCATACAGTTCCGGGATTTCATATCCGTGGACGCGGGCCCAGTATGGATTGACATAAAGTAAAGTGCCGTCAATATCCGCGATAGCGACTCCGTAATTGGCCTTGTCGGTGATGGTCCGGAATTTTCTCAACTCCTCATCGGCTTGTCGTCGTTGTGTTATATCGCGGATAGTACCCGCAATACCAGCAGGAAGGTTATCCTGATCAAACAGATATCCTGAAGAAACAGAAACCGGGATCAGGGATCCGTCGCTGTTGAGAAACGACATTTCAAAATCGTCAACACTTCGCTTCTGATGCAGTGCTTCCAGGTAATTCTGGCGCTCCCCGTAGTCGGAAATATAATCAAATACGGAATGTCCGATCACCTCCTCCCGCCTGTACTGCCCCCTGGTGAGTGTTGTTACTGAGGGGCTGATTTCCATGATGACACCCTCCGGGGAGAGTTCAAAATAGACATCCCGGATCGTTTCAAAAATGTGGCGGTATTTCTCCTCCCGCTGTTTAAGTTCCCGTTCGATCTCTTTTCTTCGGGTTATGTCCCGGGTAACAAAGATCATCTGAACCGGCTGTCCATTTTCATCCCGGATAAATTCCCCGTTCACCTCTATGTCAAACCTGGAGCCATCCTGCTTCAATCCGATGTATTCCCCGAAGCCGGTAAGCTGGCCCTCCAGCATCAGGGCTATTTCGGAGGCAGCTTTAGGACGGCAGGCCGGGTCGATATATTCAAACAGGGTTTTACCAATGACCGATTCCTGGTCCGGTACACCAAACATCTGACGGACACGGTCGGAGGTATAGGTAACCCGTCCGGTCAGGTCGGTGATGGTGATGAGGTCGGGAGATGCTGCCAGGATGGAATGATAGAGTTGTTCCCCTTTCTTTTTTGAAATATTGAGTTCCGACAGCTCTTTATATTTTCCTAAACGGATGGCAATGGCCCCGAACAGTTCGAGTTCTTCGGGTAAAAAGGCTTCACCGGGGCTCGCAATGTCGTGTTTCCTTACACTGATGGTCATTACTCCGTGAGGTTTTCCGAAGGATACCAGTGGAAAGGATTGCAGGAACCCCTTTTCGTCAAAATTACCGGCGATGATTTCACTATCGTCTACTGTTAATCTGGCGCCGGTGTATTCCGGAAATTGGCATGCTTCCGGAATCAGGTTTAATCCGCGGATGACCACCTCCTCAGGAGCCAGAGATGAATCACTCAGAAGGGCCGAGAATTCCAGGTGGCAGCGAAGTTCTTTATTGCGTTCTACCAGGTAAGATTCGAGGGCTTGCGCTTTCTTTCTGCATTTCTCAAGATCCTTCTCAAGGGCGAAAATTTCATCCTCTTTCTGCCCTAAGAGATTGATCAGTTGTTCGTTGCTGAGATTCCGGGTATCCATGTGGTCTCGTTTTAGTGGTAGAATCAGATCGCAATGATTAGTTCGTAAAGATAGTGAAAGATTGGAACTTTTATCGGGAGTCACCGGGCATTTATCGGGATTAACACCTTCCCCGCCGATTGGGACTGTGCCATCGTCAAATCCCGCTGTAATTTTGCTTCATCAACATAAAAATCTAAAAAAAATGAAATCAAACGTTTTAATTATAGCTTCGTTACTTTCTTTACAAACCACCTTTCTTTTTGCCGGCAGCCGGATGGCTCTTATGCCGCCATCATTAAATCCGCCGGTTGCCGAAATCTCCTTCCTGGCGCCTGTTCCCCCTGCGGTAGCCACATTTGAGGATATTTTTGTTCCGGTTCCCGATGTGGCATTGCTGGCGCCGGTTACCCCCGCCGAAGCTGAATTCACGGATTCGGTGGCTGAGATAAATCCTGTTTCCCTGGCCCCGGTCACCCCTGCCGAAGCCGATTTCGAATAGCAGCTCATCACCCATATATAGTTTTCTCTCATGCAGTTGCGGAGGCTGTCTCAGATAAGGGGCAGCCTTCATTTTTTTTAGCAACAAAAATTTCGGGGTTATTTCGGGAGCAAAAGACCGGGTGAAATGAATAATGATCAACCGGATAAATTATCGTGATTTTTGACCAGTTGTTTATAAACCGCAGAGTCCCGCTGATCCTTTTTTCAAGTACCTCCTCTGCGAAACCCGGCGAATGACACTGCGAAAATCTGCGTGAAATTTTTGTTATCTCTGCGGTTCAAACTGTTCCTGCAAAGTAACATCCTGATTACACCGTTTCAGAGCTTACTGAAGTATTTCATCTTACTTGCAGGACTGCGTCCTCGGATAGTAAATTCAGGCATTTCGGGGTGAATGCGTAATTCGAAAGGAAACATTGGATCAGCTCGCATTTTTAATCCCGAAACCTGAGATAAACAATATTTAATCGGCTAACATAAAAGTGTTGGTGCAAAAACCGTAAATTTGCTGCATTAACATGCTTTTTATGAGTTTTCTATATCCTTTCGGAAAATGTTGCCCGCTACTGATAGTTATTATCTGTTTTTCCCTTCAAATTTTTGCCCAGCAGAACACCCCACCTTACAGCGAAACCCAGGACATCCGGGCCGACCTTCGTACCGCTCTGGCGGCTGCACAGTCGGATAACAAACATGTGCTGGTACAGTTCGGTGGCAACTGGTGCCCCTGGTGCATTCGGTTTCATGCCCTGACAGAGGGTGATCGCACCATCGATTCGCTGATGCGCGCCCAATTTATTTACCTGCTGGCCAATGTTCCGAAAGAGAAAGACCAGCGTGATTACGATCTTTTCCGTCAATACGGTTACCCCAACCGTTTCGGTTTCCCTGTTTTCGTGATCCTGGATAGCGCCGGAAACCGGCTTAACACCCAGGATTCCGATGCCTTTGAACATCCTGACCCGAGGGTTAAGGGATATGATACCGCCAAAGTGGTCCGCTTCCTGAAAATGTGGGGCCCCTTCGCCCTTGATCCCGCGACTTATCAAATACGTTGATCTTTGTTGTCCCATCATCCAAACCAGAATTATAGTATGATTAAACCATTTCTTCCATTGCTCTCCGCATTGTTGCTTATTCCGTCTGCCCTGGTGTGGTCTCAGACATTGGACGGACCATCCGGGCCTACCCTTATTACCCAAAACGCCTATATGGTAGAGGTACCTTCCATCGCCGAACAGGTCAAATCCGGTACTTTCGTGCCGGCGGTTGATAAAATCAAGGAATTTAATCCCAAACGCTGGGGGGCAAATACCTCGGTTCCCGGAAAAGGATTGCCCAAAGGCGATGATCCTTTGTGGGAAAAACAGAAAAGAGCACCCCAAAGAGGGGGCCGTGCCCCCATTCTGAGTTTTGATGCCGCCAGCGCCACGGCCACTCCCACCGATCCCACCGGCGCCGTGGGCCCAAACCACTTCGTGAATGCCTGGAATACATCATTCCGCATCTGGGATAAAGCGGGTAATCCTTTAACCGCTGCTGCCTCCCTGGGAACCATTTTCCCGGGCACCATGGGCGACCCGATCGTGATCTACGATCCATTTGCCGACAGGTTTCTGCTCACCGAATTCTATCAGAATGGTTTCGACGTGGCCATCAGCAAAGGCCCGAACCCCGTAACCAGCGGTTGGTATGTGTACCGTTTCCCGACCAATACTTTCCCCGATTATCCCAAGTTTTCTGTCTGGTCCGACGCCTATTACATCACGGCCAACAAAGACCAGGGCTCTGCCGGCACCAGCCAGGTGGTTTTCGCATTGGACCGCACCAAAATGATCGCAGGAAATACCAGCGTGACCATGCTTGGGTTTCCCCTCACCGGGATCGTAACCAGCGGTTTTTACAGTCCGCTGGGATTCAATGCCAACGGCCCGACGCCGCCTCCCCCTGGAAACGCCCCTATTGTTTACATGCAGGATGACTCCTGGAGCGGCGTATCCACAGACCATCTGAAAATCTGGAATGTCAACGTCAACTGGACCACTCCGGCCAGTTCCACCATCTCCAGTCCGCAAATCATCAATACCACGCCTTTTGACGGATTGTTCGACGGCGGCTCCTTTTCCAACCTGCCTCAGCCTTCCGGAAGCGATATTGACGCCCTCCAGGCCACCATCATGTATATGGCCCAATACCGCCGTTTCTCCACATACAATACCGTTGTATTCAACTTTGTCGTGGACCTTAACGGTGCCGATAACCTTGCCGGGATCCGCTGGTATGAATTGCGTCAAAGTACCGACGGAGCCCCCTGGTCCATCCATCAGGAGGGGACCTATGCACAACCAAACGGCCACAGCGCTTTTTGCGGTAACATGTGCATGGATGTAAACGGAAACATTGGTTTAGCATATACGGTGGTCAGCACCACCCAAAACCCCGCCCTTCGGTTCACGGGCCGGTATGCCTCCGATCCTCCCGGCACGATGACCATAGCCGAGGATGTGATCATTAACGGAACCTCGGTGGATCCATCTTCCCGTTACGGCGACTACTCCCAGATGACCGTTGATCCGGTCGACGGAACCACCTTCTGGTCAATCGGCGAATATTTCTCCAGCGGAAGAAAAAACAGGGTAGGGGTATTCCAGATTGCACCACCGGCGCTGACTGCGGCATTTTCTGCCTCTCCGGTTACCGTTTGCCCCGGCGCCGCCGTGACCTTTACCGATCAGTCGCTCGCCACACCCGTTTCCTGGAACTGGAGTTTCCCGGGGGGTACCCCTTCCACTTTTTCAGGTCAGAATCCGCCGCCCATCGTCTATTCGTCGCCGGGAACCTATGACGTTTCATTGACCGTAGCCGACGGAACCACCTCCAGCACCGAAGTAAAAACAGAGTATGTTACGGTGAAGGCAGTCATTGCAGAATTCTCCGGCACCCCTCTCAGCGTGATCGTAGGCAATCCGGTCAATTTCACGGATAATTCCTCCTGCAGTCCTGCCTCCTGGGAGTGGTCTTTTCCCGGGGGTACGCCATCCGCATACTCCGGCCAGACGCCTCCGCCGGTTGTTTACAATACCATCGGCACCTACAATGTTTCGTTGACCGTTGCCAACGGATCGGGAAGCGATACCAAAACAAAGACCGGTTATATCAACGTAGTACCACCGGTATATAATAT
>CAYLVY010000139.1:0-8979 GCA_964387205.1 uncultured Draconibacterium sp. | reverse complement strand
AGATCAGGGCTTCGGAGGAGCTTAAACGGAAAAAAGCGGGACCTTCTGCTGCAGGCGGGAGCAAAAAGGGGAGCACGGCCAAGCCCACGTCCCCGGGCAAACTGGAGTTGACACCCGAAGAAACCCAGCTCTCTGCCTCTTTCTCGGCCAACAGGGGAAAATTACCCTGGCCCTGTGAAAGAGGTTTTGTATCTGAAAATTACGGATCCCACACCCATCCTGTCCTGAAACACGTAACCGTAAAAAATAACGGAATCGATATTCTGACGGAAAACGGGGCATCCATCCGCGCCGTCTTTGGCGGAAAAGTGACCAAGGTCATGTCCTTTCAGCATCTGAATAAAGTCGTGATCATCCGCCACGGAGAATACCTCACGGTCTATTCCAACCTGAATTCGGTCAATGTACGCGAAGGAGATATGGTCAGGGCAAAACAGACCATCGGCACCGTCAACGCAGGCGAAGGGGAGACACGTGCAGAACTTCACTTTGAACTCTGGAAAGGTAAAACAATCTTAAACCCTGAACACTGGCTGACCACACGCTAATACTAAACACTTGACCTTCACCACCCATACAGGCGAATGGGCCGCATTGCTCACCGCTATTTTCTGGACTATTACCGCGCTGTCATTTGAGGCTGCCAGCAAGCGCATCGGCTCGCTTAGCGTGAACCTTCTCCGGTTGTTTGCCGGTTTCCTTTTTTTATCGCTATTTACCTGGTTTTACCGGGGAATGATCCTTCCAACCGATGCCACCGGTCATGCCTGGTTGTACCTGGCCTTGTCGGGGCTGGTGGGTTTCGTCTTCGGCGATCTCTGCCTTTTTCAGGCCTTTGTGGTGATCGGGGCGAGGATCAGCATGTTGCTCATGGCCCTCTCCCCACCCATGACCGCCATCATAGGCTGGCTGGTACTCGGTGAAACGATGACCGTTCAAAGCATTGCCGGCATGGTCCTTACCCTTGGGGGGATTGCCCTGGTGGTGTTGAAACACCATCCGGAAGATAAGGGTAACGGATTCTTTCCGAAAATCAGGTTTAATTATCCGGTATGGGGAATACTGCTGGGGCTGGGCGGAGCATTGGGTCAGGCAGGAGGACTGATACTGAGCAAAATAGGGATGCAGAATTACGACACTTTTGCCGCGACACAGATCAGGGTCATCACCGGAATTGCAGGATTCTCCATCATGTTCTTCCTGGTCCGGAAATGGAAAGATGCATTCCGGGCACTTACCCTGCGCAAACCAATGCTTCAGCTAACCCTGGGTGCCTTTTTCGGACCTTTCCTGGGTGTTTCATTCTCCCTGGTCGCAATAAAATATGCCGATGCAGGCATTGCCGCAACCATCATGGCCATGGTTCCGGTCCTGATCATCCCGCCATCTGTACTCCTGTATAAAGAAAAAGTGACATTCCGGGAAATAGCCGGTGCAATGATCGCTGTAACCGGAGTCGCCCTGTTCTTTATCTGACGACCACCAACCGGAAAAGAAATCTTTTCTCCTGCGTACCTGCTGACAACAAATAGATGCCCTCAGGAATGCCCTGCAGGTCGATCTCTTCCTGTACCATATTCCCCGACAACCTTTTCCTGATCATGCGGAGTATCTGTCCCTGCATATCGGCAATAGTAATATTGAAATTCCCGGTAAGAAGCTGTCGGCAGACAAAGTTTACCTTTTCCATGGCAGGATTTGGAGAGATGAATGCCACCGGCGCAGGAGTATCTGTCATCCCGGTACAATCTTTGAAATGGAGCAAAACGGTATCCTGGTTGATACAGCCAGCATGATCCGTTACTGTCAGCATTACCTGGAACGACCCCTGTCCGCCGAAAAAGGCCGTGTCGTACACTGCCATGGGGGTAGAAAAATTTCCCGGTTTCCAGGAAAAAAAAGCAATATCTGTTGTATCGGATGATAGTGAAATGGCCTGGCCGGCGCAAACGGTATCGCCGGGTACTGCCTGAACCGAGATCGAAGGCAGGGGCCGAATGACCACCTGCTTAGCCGCCACGGTACTGGAGTACTTTCCGAATGCCGTAACGCGCAGGCTCACCTCCCCGGCTGCTATATCCCCAAAACCAGGGTTGTAGAGCGTGACGGCAGCAGAGTCGTTTTCAAAAACCCCGTCACCTGTAGTACTCCAGCGCAACGAATCAGCATTTTGGGCATTTGCCGTGAGAAAGACCTGCTCACCGGCACAAACTGAACCGGCACCGGAAAGTTCAACGACGGGAAGTACCGGGGCCGGCAGGGCAATAAAATCTACCCATGCCCGGTCCTGACCATATGCAAAAGAGAGATCTTTCAGGTACAACCATTTGAAAATGCGGTTTCCGGGTGCAACAGGAAAAGAGACCCGTGTCCATGGCGTTTCGCCCGACCATTGTCCCTGCCAAACCCCGTCGATGCTGAACATAAGGTAATCATAGTCCTGTTCACTCGATGTCTTCACATAAAAGGAAATACTATCCCCTGATGCCGCTTCATAATTCAGGAAAAACTGCGATGTCTGATAGTCGGTGACTGTGCCGGAGCGAAGGCAGTAACTACCTTCCCATGGCTGCTGGGTGGTGAGTTCCCATGATTTCGACCCGGCCGATTGCCAGGGATACTTTGTAAAGGTGTTGGTTTCCCAATCCTCGACCAGCCATCCGATCACCTGACGGAACATTCGTTCACGGCAATATTTTCCTGAAAACAACCGGCACAACAGATCAACACCTGTACCTGCCGGGGCCAGGGAGTCGACATAACATGTGAAAAACGCAAATTTCTGCTGGTTGATCCCGATCGATTCCCAGACCGCGCTGTCTTGCTGAAAAACCAGGAAAGGCGAGGGGGTAGAGATGAATAACCGGGTAAATCCTGATGGAAAATCGCCGCTGTTACGCAAGGTTACCCTTATGGTAAGGGTTTCCCCGGGATCGGGGCGCTTGTTACCGTTCCCGTTCAGCGTGTCCTCAATGTCCAGTGAAAGGATTGATACGTCAGGGGCCCGGGCCTCTGCCGAGAAATGGCTCATCCAACTGTAGTGGAGCGAATCAGGGCTATGGGCAGTGATATCGAACCTGATCAGCGTATTGTCCGGTATCGTATCGGAAACCCGGAAAGTGAAACCATCCGCAACCGACCCTACCTGACCTGCGCCAATGGTCCCGTACGATTCGGTGCTGTCCGTAATGATAATATGGGGCGAATCCGCCGAAATGGTAGCCACTACCTGGCTGGCATCCATATCACCTATATTTTTCAGGTCCAGTGTCAGATGAAGCGAATCGCCATAAGCGGGAGGGACGATATTCCCGCCGTTCACCTGTGTGATCGTATGATGATGATAAAAAATCCAGGGTTGTCCGGGGTTGGGGCCAAGATCGAACGGGGAAGTATAGGACATTGCCCGGCCACCGTCATGGTTATCGGTCCAGACCGGGTAAACCTTCATGTTTCGTGACTGGATGCCGATATAATCACCGAAGTAGGTGAAAGCAAGCCCCGGAACCGGTGAAGGGGTAAAGGTATAGTCGCTGACCTGAAAATCGCTCCATGTCAACCCGCTGTCGTAAGAATAGGATACGAAAGTCGCAGCATCGGTGGAAGGAAGATTCCGGTCATCGTAATAGATCACACAAAGTCCACCTGTCACCGGATCACAGGTGATCCACGGGAAGTAGTGTTGCTTACCCAACCCTGGCGGATCCTGGTTGACCCGCAGCGGGGCTGACCAGGTCTGGCCCTGATCAGTGCTTTTAATAAGATATATGTCAATATCGTTTCCGGTATTGACTCCGGGGTATCCGACATTGGGGAATACAAGATAGATTGTACCGCGGTGCGGGCCGTTACTGATATCTACTGCCATGGACGGAAAAGCATGGACACGCATGTTCTTTCCCGTCAGGGAAGCACGAATTCCTTTAAGGTTGCTCATGATCCTGACTGCGGGTTGCCATGTAGCTCCACCATCATCGGAACGGCTGAATCCGATAGCTGTTTCATCCGAAGGCCAGGTATCGTATATACTCCACGCAGCATAAGCTTCACCTTCGGGCCCGGTATGCAGGTTGACTCCGTGGTTTAGCTTCAGGGCCATCACAGGGCCGCTGATATTGACCGGCGGACTCCAGGTGAGGCCCCTGTCGGCCGACCGGACTACCTGAATCTGGTTGGTGTCGGAATGGCCGGGAAGGAAATTGGTCCATGCTGCATAAAGATTACCCTCATAAGGGCTGTCGGCTGAATTGTCGATCCAGAGATGGTTCTTGTCGAGCAATCCGTAGCCGGTAGTGGGACCCTGTCCGACTTTCACCCGGGTCCAGGTTTTGCCCTGGTTTTTGCTATAGGAGACCGCCTGACCGTTATCAGCGGCAATTCTGCCCACATACCACCAACCGTTCAATCCAATGGCAGTAGACGGATCACCGTTGTTGGTACCGTTTACTCCCTGGACAGAGCCCTGCCAGGTTTCGCCCTGGTGAAGCGACCACAGGGCATCGGCACCCCATGGTTCCTGGGCAAAACCCGAGATCCAGCTGCTGGAGTTATTTGAATTCAACAGGTAATATTCATTCTTAGGATCGATAAAGAGCGAATTCTCGGTCTGGGTCACCTCCTGTTCACCGGTTACGGGTATGTCCGGAGAATTTTGTGGCGGCACCCCGGCAGACCGGATCGCATCCCCGTGGTACCAGGCGGGCCTTACCGGCCTGACAGTATCGGCGAGGACATATCCCTGCCTGACCATTCTGCTCCAGTAACCGATGTTGTCAACCATCGGGTTCACCTTTCCCTTTCCGGCGGCAGTTACCCGGAGGAGCCTGGCCCGCTCCTGGGAAAATCCCGTATCCGCCAGCATTAAAAGCAACAATATACCTATCCAGCCTAACTTCCCCTTCATGATCTTAAACCTTAAATAACAGGATTACAAAGATAACGCAAATGGGAGCGATATTGTACTGTCAAGTTCAGGGAGGATGTCGGAGCCACACCCCTTCCGATAAATAAATTGTATATTTGTGCCGTTTGAAAGGAATTTAATATGATCACAGAGTTCATTATCATCCTGTTATTATTAGTGCTGAATGGGTTACTGTCGATGGCAGAGATAGCCCTGGTTTCGGCCCGGAAATCACGGCTCGACCTGGATGCACAACAGGGTGACCGGGCAGCCAGGGTGGCGCTCGACAATGCCAATTCCCCATCCAGGATATTATCCACCATTCAGATCGGGATTACCCTGATCGGCATCCTGACCGGTGTCTATTCCGGAGCGACACTTTCGGACGGAGCGGCCGGCCTGCTGATCCATGCAGGGCTGGCTGCCGGCGCAGCAGGAACCTTAGCGCTCATCCTCGTGGTGACGGTGGTCACCTTTCTATCGCTCGTGGTTGGTGAACTTGTCCCGAAACAGATCGGCCTGGCCAACCCTGAAGGAATTTCCAAGGTCATGGTACCCGTGTTGCTTACCATTGCCTATATCACCTATCCGTTTACCTGGTTGCTCTCCAGAACGAGTGACCTGGTGGTCAGGTTACTCAACATCAAGGCCTCTTCCGATTCAAAAGTGACGGAGGAAGAGATCAAGGCGATGGTTCAGGAAGGTGCAGAAGATGGTGAAGTCCAGGAGATTGAGCAAGATATTGTGGAGAGGGTGTTTCATCTGGGCGACCGGAAGATCTCATCGCTGATGACCCACCATTCCGATCTCCAGTGGATCGATGTCAACGACACGCCGGAGGTCATTACTGAACATTTCCGGGTGGAACTTCATTCGGTTTACCCGGTATGTGAAGATGACCTGGATAATGTATTGGGGGTTGTGTTCATAAAGGACCTCTTTCTTGTCAACACCTCAGAACCGGGTTTTGACATCAGGGATAAAATACGCTCGGCGCAGTTTATTCATGAATCCCTGACCGCCTATGAAGCGCTGGAGTTGTTCAAGAAAGAAAAAATCCATTACGCGCTGGTTGTGGATGAATATGGCTCCACGGTGGGGATGGTGACGTTGAATGATATCCTGGAGGCGCTGGTAGGCGATTTCAATGAACCCGATCCGGATGAACCCGGGATCGTGCAGCGGGAGGATGGCACCTGGCTGGCCGATGGCCATATGTCCTTTTATGAATTTGCCTATGAATTTAATATCCAGGGATTTGATAAAAACAAGATCAAGTTTGACACCCTGGCAGGTTTAGCCATGAACAATCTTAAGCATATCCCCCGGGCCGGCGAAAAATTTGAATGGCTTGATTATTCATTTGAAATCGTAGACATGGATGGAAACAGGGTGGATAAACTCCTGATAACGAAGTTGGAGAACGAATCATGAGAAAAAACCTGAAATTCCTGGTCAGTATCTCAGTCCTGGTTGTTTCATTCCTGATCATTGCTTTACACAGCAGTTTTTATTATTTCATCCCATCTCAACAGGTGGAGCTGAGCCATGGGGTTCAATACGGGGCAGTATTGAAAGATTTTCTGTTTGTACAGGAGTTCACGACGAAGAAGCGGTATCTCTCCGGAGTGGATGTGTATATGGCCAAATTACCCGGGCCATATAACAATTCCAATATATTTCTGCTGATTGATGATCAGCAGAGAATTTTGTACACCCGGAAATTCTCCTCCACGGATTTCGGGGAGGCACTTCATTTTCCCTTTCGCTTCGGAAAAGCTTTCGATATAGGAAAAAACAAAACGGTATATGCCTGTATATATTCGGTTGACGGTGATCAGCAGAATTACATCGGCCTGGCACGAAAAGAGGGCAGTGACCTGGGAAAACTCTATGTCCTGCCCATTCTTCAGAACGATATTCCCGGTAGTTTTGCCAGTCGTCAGGGAATGGTAAATTTTACCGGCACGCTGGGTATAAAAACCTTTGAAAGTGAAACAAAATATTTTACCCTTTTACAGGTCATACTCTATCTCACCGCGATCCTGCTGGCCACAATCATCTTTTACTGGTCTGCCGTGCGAAAATTTATTATCGGTAGCAGATTAAAGCCGGGCAGGATTTTTTTATCAGTGGCCGGAAGTTTCGGGCTGATTATGATGATCATTACCCCACCCTTACAGGTACCTGACGAACCGGCTCATCTGTTCCGGTCTTACCAGGTTGCCGAATTCAACTGGTTTAAGATCCCGGATAATATTCCCCGCGGGCTGGCCAGCCTGGCCGATTCCTGTCAGAGGATGAACTTCAGTACCCATGAAAAAACAAAGCCGTCTGAAATCCTCTCGTTTTCATCTATCCCGCTCGACCGAGGGGACAGGGTGACCAGGGATTCGCCCAATTATATTCTGCCATATTTCCCGCAGGCTATTGGGATCATCATTGCTAAAATATTAAATTTAAATATTTTATGGCATTTTTATCTCGCGAGGCTTTTCAATCTTGCCGTCACGTTGTTGCTGATTTTCCTTGCCATTCGGATCACGCCTGTATTCAAATGGATTTTTGCCATCGTCGGGATATTACCCATGTCACTTTACCAGTTTGCCTCACTCTCTTATGATGCCACCACCATTGCATTATCACTACTTCTTCTGTCACTTATCCTTCACAGGGCGTTCACCGATAGTCAGATAAAAGGCCTCCGGTTCTGGGTTCCCTTGCTGGTTGTCACCATATTACTGGCCGCATCCAAACCACCGTACTTCCTTGTTTTACTCTCTTTTCTGATTATTCCGGTGGTAAAGACCGGGTCTTTGCGCCGATATATCCTCATCTTTACCGGATTGCTCATCAGTGCGATGGTGGTTTCACAGTTATGGAGCCCGGCAAGGAAAGCCATACAGAAGCTGGCGCTGGAGGGATTTTCCTATCCTTCGACGCTCATGGCCTCCTTACCGGAGGATTATTTTCCTGACCGGACAGGTGGACGTTACCCGCGGATGGCGTTTGCACTGCCGCTGCTTCCCCATGATGACGCACCGGACAATCCCGCGGTCACCGGAGCCCAGAACATTGCTCAGAACCCGATCGATCCTATGGGGCAGGTGAAATTTATACTCACCAATCCTGTTGAATATGCCGGAATCCTGTTGCGAACGCTCAGGGAATCGGGCAATCTGTATGTGGTCAGTGTCATAGGATTGTTCGGATGGATCGACACGCAGGTACCCGATCTTATCGCCTATCTTTACCTGCTTTTGCTGATCATTCTTGCCCTTCTCACACCGGTAAAGGGAATCGTGATCAACCGGAAGCAGAAAGCCATTCTCTTTCTCACCTTCCTGATCTGCTACCTGCTGATCGAAACCGCGCTTTACCTTTATTGCAACCCTATTGGCAGCCCGAAAATCATAGCGGTTCAGGGAAGGTATTTTATTGCGGTTTTGCCAATGCTTCTGACATTGTTTTATCATTCCGGAGGTGACCGTATCCTGTTCCGATCCGGGAGCACCGTTAAATCATTAAAAAAAAGATCAGCTGCCAGGCCTCTCTCAGAAAACCTTTCAATCGCTGCAGAGAATCAATCTGTCTATCCGGTTCTGGTAACCTTATATGGCATCCTCGTGCTGTTGTGGTCACTTTTTCTGATCATTGACCGGTTTTTTGTTTTGCAATTTTAATTCAATCCGGTACTTCTTTGTATAGATTATTTTATCTTATTATATTGCTTTACATCAATTTTATCGTAATTTTGCTTATTTTGGTTTAAAATATCCTTTCTGAACCGGTCGACAGATGAATTTCCTGTATTGTCCGGAACAATAAGGGTACTGTTTTTTTTTAAAAGCAAGATTATCAGTATAATATTCAATTTTATAAAATCTTTTGTAATGAAAAAAGTTTACAGCCTGTTGACCAAATCGCTGATTTTAACAGTAATCATGCTGGCCGCATCACTCGGTTATGCACAGGATCCATTGATAGTTGGTACAATATCCTCCGACCAAAGTATCTGCTCCGGAGCTGCACCTGCCCTCCTTACCAGTACGGGGCCGTTGAATGGAACAAACCCC
>CAYLVY010000138.1:0-9025 GCA_964387205.1 uncultured Draconibacterium sp. | reverse complement strand
GACCCCTGTACGATTGAACTTGGAACATCCTGGCGGGTACCTACCCTGACCGAATGGTCGAATGTTTCATTTGCCGGCGCCTGGAATAACTGGAACGGGCCTTTCAATTCACCACTGAAACTTCACGCTGCCGGTTATCTTGATTATTCCTTCGGGACGCTTCAACTTCGTGGATCATATGGGGCGTACTGGAGCCAAAACCAAATTTCTTCGGGAACCAACAGTGCCTGGTTTTTAAACCTTGTAAGCAGCAGTTGTGTGATGAATGCTGATTTTAAAGCTACTGCATTCAGTGTCAGATGTCTTAAAGAGTAAGTGTCCTTGCATTGTAACAATTCTAAACCCTGATTCTCAATTATTCTATGAAAACTGCCAATATTTACCTCTTACATTCAAGCCTGAAAAGCAAGGCAAACTATCTCTTCCTGATTTTTTTTATCCCTTTAACGGCGTTCATAGCTGTATCAACCCATGCCAATCCTTTGTCCGGAACCAGGACCATTGGCGGAACCAATCCCGATTACACTACTTTCAGCCTTGCGGTGGCTGCATTGGAGTTGAATGGTGTTGGTCAGGGAGGGGTGACCTTTCTGGTGGCTCCGGGGGTGTATAGCGAGATGTTCGTCATCCATCCGGTTGCTGGTGCCGGCCCGGGGAGTCTGGTCGTATTTAAGGCCCATGGCGGAGCAGTGACAGTGAATGCATTGGGGACTCCGGGGAATGATGTCGCCATCCGGCTGGCAGGTGCCGATCACCTGATCTTCGACGGCATTAACGTTTCCAACGGTGGAACCACTTCCGACAATTTTTGTGAGGTTGGATATGAACTGGCCACCCTTGGAACCGATGATGGGGCTTCCTATAATATTATCCGGAATTGTGCCATCAATATGGCCTGGGGAACTGTGCCCCCGGTTTTATCCCGGGGTATCCGTACCTCTTTGACTTCGATAAATTCTCCAACGGGTGCCAGCAGCTATAATATTTTCCGAAATATTGCCATTGACGGAGTTGAAACAGGGATTTATCTGGGAGGGGCATACTTTATGGAAGCCACCCACAATGAAATCAGCGGCTGCACCTTTGGGGCCAATGTGCCGATCGGCAACGACGCTGCAGGTTCGTCCGGAACAGGAATGGCCATTTTGATTTCAGACCAGAAAAACTGCAGAATTCATGGAAATATCATTGATTCGGTTCGGGTGACGAATAGTGCGGCTACCGGTTCGGCAATGGGGATCTATATTTTTCGTTCGGTGGGTGATGTGTCCGGAAATATGGTCCATCATGTTTTCCAGGGTGGGGTCGCAACTCCCGGAATGTCAGCAGGTATCTATGCCAGTGCCAATTTTTCAGGATCACTGGTCATTGCCAATAACATGATTCGTGGGATTTCCAGTGGCTACACGGGTGACCCCAGCAACCTTGTATCAGTCCTCGGAATGGGTTCATTTAATAGTAGTTCGACGATCCAGGCGCCTGTTCAGTGGTACTATAATACCGTCGAACTGAGTGCCAACGGAAACAAAATGTACAGTTCCGCTGCATTCATCATTAACGCCAGCAATGGCAACCATCAGGCGAACGTTAAAAATAATATTTTCGTCAACAGGATACCATCTGCCAATGTCACCAACTGGTCATTTTCCATTATCGACTTCAATTCCAGCCTTTTGAATCTAACCAGCGATTACAACAATCTCTATGTTTCAGCACCCGGAGGCTATGTCGGGTATAACCAGGTAAATAGTGCTTTTTCTGCTTCATTGCAGAATTGGCAAACGAATAATCCCGGAAAGGATGTTCATTCGGTTAGCTTCTCTCCGCTATTTGTTTCATCCGAAGACCTGCACCTTGATCCGGACTCCAATGGAATTCTCATGAATGCCGCGATCCCTGTTGCAGGTGTTATTGCCGATTTTGATACGACAGTCAGGGGCCTTGCAACTCCGGACATCGGCGCTGATGAAATATGTACAACGCTGGCGGTCATTCCCCAGGTTACGATCTCTTCCGGTATCCCGCCAATGATCAATGAGGGAGAAACGATTGAATTTGCAGCGACAACGACTGACGCGGGGATTTCTCCAAACCTGCAATGGTTGGTGAATGGAGTTCCTGCCGGATCTGCCTCCGCTACTTTTTCTTCCGGTTCCTTTCAGAATGGCGATCAGGTATGTTGCATGCTGATCTCATCGCTGCCTTGCGGTTCTGCCCTGCCGGTTTACAGCGATACCATCACAATCACGGTCTATTCCGTCATTCCGGGGAATACGGTGCTGGAATATTTTTCGACCGGATGGGGATATTCGGAGTGTTTTCATGCACTGGATACGATTGTCACTGCAGGGGATTGGGGTTATTTTGAAATCTATTCAGAGGGTTCGGTGGAACTGATTGCCGGGGAAAGAATTTTACTTAAGCCGGGGACTGTGGTTTATTCCGGGGCCTTTTTACTGGCCAGGATAGCCCCTTCCGGACCTTTCTGCAGGGGTGCCATTTCGGCTAATCCTGCCTCGCCACCAGATGTGGTGTTATCCACCAGCCACCGGACTGAGGGATTGGTGAGGGCATGGCCCAACCCCACCGATGGACTTTTCATGGTAGAACTGAAGGGGGATGACTTTTCAGGAAACACCATCATAACTTTGACTGATCTTCAGGGAATAACCCTCATGGAAAGGAGCCTGGCGGGAGAACGAAGTGTAATGTTGTCGTTGGCTCTGCAACCCGCAGGGATCTATTTGCTGACCATCAGAAATGCCAGAAAGGTACAGCAGCTGAAGGTAGTGAGGTATTAAAAACCGCATTATCCTTTCATCCGGTACCAATAGCGGTACAACTCCCTGAATCCCATTTGGTCGTAGAGCCGGAGGGCCGGGGTATTGCCGGTCAGTACCTGCAGGTAAGCATCGGAGGCTCCGTTATTTTTTCCCCAGGCGAGGATGGTATGCATGATCCGCAGGGCCAGCCCATGCCGGCGGAAATCGGGGTCAACCACCAGGTCGAAAATGCCCAGGTAATTTCCTTCCCGGACCCCCAGTCCGACAGCGACGGTCTGACCCTTACTCTCGAAAGAAGTAAAGCAGCACGGAGTCAGGATTTGCTCCATGATGGCCCGGTAGACGGGGATCCGGCCGGCATCAAAGCGGTTCATCTCCACGAACCGCTCCAGCCATTTTTCGCTCAAATGCTGCTCTGTTTGCACTTCGGGATCAATGTCATAGTGCAGGGTTGAAATATCCAGGGTTTGAAAAGAGATGGATGAGTGCAGGTAATATCCCCGAAGTTCCAGCATGCCATCCACTTCGGGGGGATCGGTAATCTCCGTGATCTTGAAACAGGGGGTAACAGAATGTCGCAGGTATAGCTCTTCGCACCGATCGATCTTCTCTGCAGGATCCATGGTGGATGGATAGATCAGGCTCACCGAGTTGGAGCGCTTGGTAACCCCTTTGGCCAGACGCAACGACCAGCCGTCATACCAGAATGTTTGCAATGCCGGCCATGCATTGTTGCTGACCTCTTCAAACCGCCTGATCACATTTTTCATCTGGATGGTCTGATTTTTCTGAACCGTTCGCGGTTTTCAGGGGTCATTTTCTCGGTGGCGTATTGAAATATCAGACGGGGTGCGGTCTCCCTGAATCTTAAAAGAAATGCTTCAGCAGGTTCGGGCTGCTTTTTCCACATCTCCCGTAACAGCCATCCCAGACCCTGGTGAACAACGCGTTCGTGGTCATGCATCATGGGTTCGATGAATGCAAAAAAAGGGTTGAAATCAGCCTCTTTTTTCATCGGCTTGATCAGTGTGACTGCGGAGGCGCGCCGCTGAAAACGAAAAGGTGAAAAACGCCAGGGTTCCAGATCCTGCATGGAGACGATCCCTTTACTGATCATCTGGGGAGTGATTTCGCCACAGATATAGTCGGTGTGGGCCCAGTTGGTGACCCCGATCCGGAACCACTCTTCCAGGGTGGTAAACAGTGCCCGGTCCCACTCTTTTTTTTTGGCCAGCACCAGTTTGATGGCACAGGAGGGCAGCTCATATTTTGGTGATCCGACAAGCAGGAGGGAGGCTTTCAGGATCATTTGGTAAGTCATCCCGGGATCGGTGAGGAATGTCTTTACTTTTTCATCAAGCATCCCTTCTTTGAGTCCGAATGCATCGTAACCCTCTTTAAAATACCTCGCGTATTTGGCCACCATTACAGGATCGGCGTGCCGGGCCCCAAAGGTATTCATCTCGTCAAATATTTCTTGCGGTGTCATGGGGGTGTCAGCTATTTTGATGATTTATACAGTATTACTTCGGCTTTTTCAAGGGTGATCATCGCTCCTGAACCCGATTTTTCCAGAAGTTCCTTCACGGTTTTTGTAAATTCCCTTACTTTGGACTCCACATCCACAATTTCAATGACCAGCGGTAAATCTTCAGAAATTTCAAACAGTTTGGCTGAACTTATTTTCGCATTCGCCCCATATCCCATAATCCCTTTTAATACCGTGGCGCCTGAAAGACCAGCTTCCCTAGATTCAAAGACAATTTTCTCATAGAGTGGCTGATGTCCCCATTTGTCGGCTTCACCGATAAAGATACGCAGTAATTTGGCATCGGGTTGGTTTTCCATGGTCAGAAAATTTTGGTGATTACAATGCCTCCAATGGTGGCCAGCAAACCCAGTATGATGCTGGCGGCGATATAGATTCCTGCCATCCAGTATTGGCCGTCGCGGAGCATGCCAATGGTTTCATTAGAAAAGGCGGAAAAGGTGGTGAAGCCGCCAAGAATGCCGGTGGCCAGGAATAGTCGCATTTCCGGCGATATTGTAAAACGGTCGCTTAGTCCGTACACCAGGCCGATCAGCAGGCAGCCGGCCACATTTACCGTCAGGGTGCCGTACGGAAAGGTGGATAAAACCTTCGATTGGACCGACAGCGAGATCAGGTACCGGAGAATACCTCCGATAAAACTGCCGGCTCCTATGGTTAAGATTAGTCGCACAGAGCAGGTACCGGGGTTTCGGAGGCTGTGGTTTCTGTCATGGGCCAGTCAGCTGAAAGAGGGCGGTTACATTTGTTAACTGTTGACCGAAAGATAAGTCCTGGCTTTGGCCAGCGCTGCCGGGATCCCGTCGGGATATTTACCGCCGGCGGTGGCAATATGGGGTTGTCCTCCCCCGCCTCCCCGGATCTCCTTCGAAAGTTCCCGTATGATGTTTCCTGCATGGAGGTTACGGACTTTGACCAGGTTTTCCGAAAGCATGACGGTGAGTTGGGCTTTCCCTTCCGATTCGGTGGCAAAAACCAGGAACAGGTCGGGCACCGAATGGCTGAGCTCCCACGCCAGGTTTTTTGCACTTTCGGCGTCGAGATCGGTTTTCATGGCCAGGAAGTTGATGCCGTTGTAATGCTGAACCTTTTCCAGGTATTCGGTTTTCAGTTGTTGCAATTTTAACTTTCCGAGTTCGGCCACCTCTTTCTTCAACTCCTGGTTTTCCCTGATCAGGTTGGCAACACCTTTCCATATTTCATTGGGGTTTTTCAGCAAGTCGCTGATCCGGTTGATGGTCTCTTCCTGCTGATAAATATAATCCATCGCTTTCTCGCCGGTTATGGCTTCAATACGGCGGATCCCGGCTGCAATGGCACCCTCCGACACAATGCGGAACAGACCGATGCTTCCCGTAGAATCTGCATGGGTGCCTCCGCAAAGTTCTATAGAGTATCCGGGATCGAAGGAGATTACACGAACCGTATCTCCGTATTTTTCTCCGAAGAGCGCCATGGCCCCTCTGGCCCGGGCCTGATCGATCGGGACAGCCCTGTCTTCCCCGCGATGGATATTTTCCCGGATTTTAGCATTGACCAGCATTTCCACCCTGCGGATCTCCTCATCGGTCATCCTGGCAAAATGGGTGAAATCGAAGCGTAGCCGGTTTTCATCCACCAGGGAACCTTTTTGCTCTACATGGCTCCCCAGTACTTTCCTCAACGCGGCATGCATGAGGTGGGTAGCTGAATGGTTGTTGGCAGTGTTTCGCCTTTTTTCCCGGTCGACCCGGGCAACGACGGGACGGGAAGGGTCAGAAGGAACTATAGGAGCGATGTGAATAATAAGGTCGTTTTCCTTGATAGTGTTTAGAATGTCAATTACCTCATTTTCTGAAACTAACTGACCGCGGTCGCCGACTTGTCCGCCCGATTCAGCATAAAAGGGGGTCCGGTCGAGAATAATGTGGTAGAACTGCTCCCCTTTGGTGCTCACCCTGCGATAACGGGTGATCCTGGTCTCCGTTTCAGTAAAGTCATAACCTTCAAATTCCGGTAATCCGTTCTCTTCGCTCACGATCACCCAATCTGTTATGTCTACGGAGGCATCCTGACGGGAACGGGTCTTTTGTTCTTCGAGTCCTTTTCTGAAACCCTCCATGTCGATGCTCCAGCCGATCTCCCTGCCCATCAGTTCGGTTAGGTCGATCGGAAAGCCATAGGTGTCAAATAATTCAAAAGCAAACTCTCCTTCGATGATCTTCTTTGCGGAAGGGTTTGCGGGGGAATGGGAGGGGGTGGTTTCGTGCTGTTCAATATAGTTGTTGAACCTGTGTATTCCGTTGGCCAGCGTTCGGAGGAAAGCAGATTCTTCTTCTTTAACCACATTGACAATCAGTTTTTTTTGTGCAATCAGTTCCGGAAAGAATGGCCCCATTTGTTCTGTCAGGGTACCAATCAGTTCATGGATGAATGGTTCACGGAAACCGAGGAAGGCATAGCCATACCGGATAGCCCGCCTAAGGATTCGGCGAATGACATATCCGGCTTTTACATTGGAAGGCAACTGGCTGTCGGCAATGGCAAAGGAGACGGCACGGAGGTGGTCGGACACCACGCGCATGGCGATATCGGCCCTGCTATTTGTACCATATTGTATCCCGGCCATCCGTGCGATCTGTTTGATAACCGGTTGAAATACATCGGTATCGTAATTGGATTTTTTTCCCTGGAGCACCATGCACAGGCGTTCGAACCCCATACCGGTATCGACATGTTTGGCCGGTAGTTCCGCCAGTTTCCCGTCCGACATGCGGTTAAACTGGATAAATACGAGGTTCCATATCTCAATCACATGGGGATCGCCGGTATTGACCAGTTCCCTTCCCGCGATCCGCTCTTTTTCCGTTGGTATACGTATGTCGGCATGAATTTCCGAACAGGGGCCGCAGGGTCCCGAATCGCCCATCTCCCAGAAGTTATCTTTTTTGGAACCAAACAGGATGCGATCCTCCGGTAAAAACTGCTTCCAGATTTGAAAAGCTTCATGGTCAGGATCCAACCCTTCCGATGCATCACCTTCAAATACGGTTACATACAGGGATTCCTTATCGATATTCAACACAGAGGTGAGAAACTCCCACGCCCAGGCGATCGCCTCTTTCTTGAAATAATCTCCGAATGACCAGTTGCCCAGCATTTCGAACATGGTATGGTGGTATGTGTCGTGGCCAACCTCCTCCAGGTCGTTGTGCTTTCCCGAAACCCGGAGGCACTTCTGGGTATCGGCGATACGTGTAAATTTTGGCGGCTGGTTGCCCAGAAAAATATCCTTGAACTGGTTCATCCCTGCATTGGTGAACATCAGGGTAGGATCATTTTTGATCACCATAGGAGCGGAAGGGACGATTTCATGTTGTTTGGAACGAAAGAAGTCGAGGAAGGCCTGACGGATATCGGATGAGTTCATGTATATAATTCGGTTTCAGATTGATAACTTGTGCGGGCGGTTATTTAAAAACCGGAAATGGCTGCAAAGTTAATTAATTCCGTAATTTTGCCTTTGTGAAATCCAGCGGGTGTGTTACCGCACCTGCCAAAAGGAGCACAGCCGGGCATCCGGAAATTAAGGGTGCCACGCGCTGAAAACCAATGAGCAAGGTAAAGTACAGGTTTAATAAAAAGTCGCTGACCTTCGACCGTGTCCAGACCACGATGAAGAAAAGGCTGCTGTATCTTTTTTCGCATCTTTCCACCGGTGTGGTTTTCGGTGCGGCGGTACTAATATTCGGGTATAATTTTGTCGGGTCTCCGAGGGAAAAGGCCCAGAAAAGAGAGATTGAGAAAATGAAACTCCAGTACCAACTGCTCAATGCCCAATTGGATAACGTCACCAAAATCATCGCCGACCTGCAGGAACGTGATGATAATATCTACAGGGTAATATTTGAAGCGGAACCAATCCCGAACTCGATGCGGCAAGCCGGATTCGGAGGCATCGACCGGTACGAAAACCTGAAAGGATATTCCAATTCCGACCTGATGGTGGAAACGGAGAAAAAAATGGATAAGATACTGGGTCAGCTTTATGTGCAATCGAAATCGTTTGACGATGTGTTCGGAATGGCCAAGAACAAGGAACAGATGCTGGCCTCCATACCTGCCATTCAGCCGGTGAGCAATAAGGACCTCACGAGGATCGGCTCCTATTTCGGTATGCGCCTTGATCCGTTTTACAAAGTCAGAAAATTTCATGAAGGGATTGATTTTTCTGCTCCTGTGGGCACTGAAGTTTATGCTACCGGCAACGGGACGGTGACTTTGGCCGGCCGGGACAACAAGGGAGGTTACGGCAATCAGGTATGGATTGATCATGGATTCAGTTACAAGACGGTCTATGCGCATCTTTCCAGGATTTTTGTGAGACCGGGGCAAAAGATCCTCCGGGGCCAGATCATCGGCTATGTGGGAAATACCGGAAAATCAACTGCTCCGCACCTGCACTATGAGGTCAGGAAAAACGGAATCGCCGTAAACCCAATCTATTTCTTTTATAATGATATCACTCCAGAACAGTTTGAGATGATGCTCGAGCTGCAGACAAGGCCATCCCAAACCATGGATTAATACTGAGATCATGCTCCGGTCAGATAAAAAAATCGAAAAACTCTATTATTCCATCGGTGAGGTGGCTGATCTGTTTGAAGTGAATCAGTCCCTTATCCGTTTCTGGGAAAAGGAATTCGACGTTTTA
>CAYLVY010000137.1:0-9223 GCA_964387205.1 uncultured Draconibacterium sp. | reverse complement strand
TCCTGCTGACCTCTTCAAATGGAACAGAGGGTGAAATTTTCAAATAATCATTGCGGTTCAGCCTGTTACGATCTGAATGTATCTTATTGAGAATCCTTCCCATCGCTACCCGTCGTCCCGGATTGAAGGTAGCCAGGCGAACAAGGGTGAGGGCCATCGCTGACAGCGTAAGTTTTTGCCCTGTCTGAGCTTTGTCTCGGGACATCAGACTATCGGAGTAAAGTGTGCAATGAATTCCCGCACCGGTCAGTTGGTTTATTCTGTGAACCCGGTCGTCATAAAGTGTACCGATGAAAACGGCACCCGGTACCTCCATGCCGGCTTCATGCCGGAAGAAGTGGGGATTGGCGGCGTATGGCTGAAAAATGGTATTGCAACCCCACTTTTTAAACAGGTAGGTTGTTTCGTGGGAAGTCAGCCATACAAGATCGAACAGAGGCGCCATCGACTTGTGGATCCATGGTGCGTGTAGATTATCGAAACATACCAGCAAAGATGGTACACCCAATGCCTTTATTTTAATTACGGTCTCTTTGGGCAGCAAATGGTCGGGGGAAGAGTTGAAAAACAGGTCGAACCGGGCAGTGGGCTTTGTGATCGCGGAAATCAACTGTTCATGTGCTTCCGCAAGGGAACCATATTTTAACGGGTTGAAAAAAGTGATCTGATGTCCGGCCCGGGTCAATTCATCCAGAAAATGGTAACGCTGCCATTGGGTCATCAGCGACCCGGTCTCAGCATAATAATATAGAATATTCAGTCTTTTTTGCATCATCAGGTCAATGCTTTTCCGAGGCCAGGGTTACCGGTTTTCGCTTCCAGTGTCCCATCCGGTACCAGATATAATAAAGGATGACCCCTGAAAGCCATCCGGCAGGGATGCTCCACCATATCCCCGAAACCCCCATACCGGCAGTGTGTGAAAATACCCAGGCCATCGGGATCCTGATGATCCATAGCGAAAAGAGGCTGATAAACATCGGGATCAGTGTATCTCCTGCACCACGGAGGACGCCATTGATGACAAACATCGTGGAAAATAGAATGTAGGTGGAACCGATGACCAGCAGGTACTCCACCCCCAGGTCGATCACAACCGGATCGGTAGTAAAAAGACGCATAAGATATTTTCCTAAAAGTATGGTGATCAGGGATATGAAAACTGAAAATGAACCGGTCATCAGGAGGGTGGCTTTCAACCCCTGGCTGACCCTGTCGGGGCGATTGGCTCCCAGGTTCTGGCCCACAAAAGTAGAGAGGGCTACCGCGAAACTCATGGCCGGCATAGCGGCAAAATTATCGATCCGGCCGGCTGCACTGTAGGCAGCATTGGCATCAACCCCGAATTGGTTGACAATCCAGTATAATGCCACCATTCCTGCCGAAACAAATGTTTGCTGAAAACCGGTCGGCAGTCCGATTTTCATGCTTTTGGCAAAGATTTCCTGGTCAAACTGCAATCGTGTCGCGGAAAACTTCACTACTTTGTGATACTTATTCAGGTAATAGACTTGAGACAGGAACGCCAGCGCTTCGGCAATAACGGTGGCAATTGCTACTCCGGCCACTCCCCAATGGAATACCAGGACAAAGATGAGGTCCAGGATAATATTCAGGATTACGGAGCCAATCAGGAAATAAAGCGGGGTTTTGGAATCGCCTAAACCGCGCAGAATGGCGCTGGTACCGTTGAAACCGAACAAAAAGATGAGTCCGGCCAGAAAAATATTGAGAAAGAGCATGGCATCCGGCATGATGGCCGGATCGAGGTCGATCATCCTGAAAATAGCCCCGCTCAATAGGATTCCAACAATACTGACGATCACGGAGGTAAAGAACATGAAAATATAAAGAGTATCGATCGCTTTTCGCACCATGTCCAGCCTTTTCGCACCGAAATACTGCGACACGACTATGGTGAAACCCATGCTGACACCGATGATAAAAGAGATGAGCAGAAAAATGATCGGACCGGAAGTGCCCACTGCTGCCAGGGCCTCTTTCCCCACATACCGGCCCACGACAATGCTGTCGACCACATTGTATAACTGCTGAAAAACATTTCCAACCAGCATGGGAATCGCGAACTTCAGGATGAGTCGCCCTTCATTGCCATAACTGAGGTCCTTCATGGGGCAAAGGTAATTACAAATCATCAGAATTGAGTACCTTTGCATGAACAACAGTCCGGTCTGCCGCTGCCGGTACGGGTATAACCGCCCGGCCGGGGGAGGAAAGTCGGGACAACACAGAGCGCCATGCTTCCTAACGGGAAGGCGCCGGGATCATTGAC
Organism: uncultured Draconibacterium sp.; assembly: GCA_964387205.1. Lineage (GTDB taxonomy): Bacteria > Bacteroidota > Bacteroidia > Bacteroidales > FEN-979 > CAIVAT01. Next base: position 6,930 of record CAYLVY010000137.1, on the reverse strand, counting down.
CGGCGACAGCGAGTGCCACAGAAAACAACCACCGGAAACGGCAAGGGTGAAAACGCGGTGTAAGAGACCACGCTGCAGCGGGGTGACCCGCCGCAGGGGTAAACCTCATGGGTTGAAAGACCAAGTAAACCGGCAATCAAGGGTGGCTCGCCCGATGCCGGAGGGTAGGTCGATAAAGTCCGCCGGTGACGACGGACATAGATAAATGGCAGACTGCAAAACAGAATCCCGCTTACAGGGCTGTTGTTTTTTTCTTAAGCATTTGAAATCAGTGGTTCCCGGCTGTGAACCGGTTTTACGATTACCTGTCTGACCATGAATAGTTTTTAACCGGATTTTGTTAATAAATAGCCCCGTTTTCCGTTGTCTTTTTCATGCCTTCCAAAAGGATAAATTTGTACCTTTGTATATTAAAATTTCATTTATAATTAGTTGATTATGACAGATATAGAAAAAGAAATCGCCAGTCAGAGTTACACAGCCGATAACATTCAGGTCCTCGAAGGGCTGGAAGCCGTCAGAAAACGGCCTGCCATGTATATCGGCGATATCAATGTCAAGGGTTTACACCATCTGGTGTACGAGGTGGTGGATAACTCCATTGATGAAGCCCTGGCCGGATATTGCAATAAAATTGATGTCATCATACTTCCCGATAACTCCATCCGCGTGACCGATAACGGACGCGGTATTCCTACCGATTTTCATGAAAAAGAGAAGCGGTCAGCGCTGGAAGTGGTCATGACCGTACTCCATGCCGGTGGGAAATTCGATAAAGACACCTATAAAGTTTCCGGCGGGTTGCACGGTGTCGGGGTTTCCGTGGTCAACGCCCTCTCCTCCCACATGAAAGTGGTGGTCAGAAGAAATGGTAAAGTTTTTGAACAGGAATATTCCCTCGGTAAACCGCTCTACCCGGTAAAGACTACCGGAGATTGCTCCTTCACCGGCACCGAAGTGACCTTTAAGTCAGACAACACCATCTTTATCGTTGAAAAATTCGATTACGAGATACTGAGTTCCCGCCTGAGAGAACTCGCGTTCCTGAATAAAGGGATCACCCTTACGCTGACCGATGAACGGGAAGCCAATGAACAGGGGCAGTTCAACTCTGACGTTTTCTTTTCCCGGGACGGATTGAGCGATTTCATCGATTATCTGGACGCGAACCGTGAAAAACTCATCCCTGAACCTATCTGCATGGAGGGCGAAAAAAATGGTATCCCCCTCGAAATTGCCATGCAATATAACACATCCTTTTCCGAGAACATCCACTCCTACGTCAATAACATCAATACCCATGAAGGCGGGACACACCTGTCGGGATTTCGCCGCGCCCTTACCCGTACCCTGAAAAATTACGCAGAAAAATCCGGCATGTTGAGCAAACTGAAATTCGATATCAACGGAGACGATTTTCGGGAAGGGCTCACGGCCATCATCTCTGTGAAAGTTCAGGAGCCACAGTTTGAAGGACAGACGAAAACCAAACTGGGTAACAGCGAAGTGATGGGGGCGGTAGACCAACTGGCCAGCGAAATGCTCTCCAACTACCTCGAAGAGCACCCCAAAGAGGCCCGCACTATTGTCAACAAAGTGATCCTGGCCGCCACCGCAAGGCATGCCGCCCGCAAAGCGAGGGAACTGGTACAGCGTAAAAATGTCCTCAGCGGCTCGGGACTTCCCGGCAAACTGGCAGATTGTTCCGAAAACGACCCCGGCCTCTGTGAAATATACCTGGTGGAGGGAGATTCCGCCGGCGGAACAGCCAAACAGGGCCGTGACCGCAGGTTCCAGGCAATACTTCCGCTTCGCGGAAAGATCCTCAACGTCGAAAAAGCGATGCAATACAAAATCTTTGACAGCGAAGAGATCCGCAATATCTTCACCGCCCTCGGCGTAACCATGGGAACCGAAGAGGACAGCAAAGCACTAAACCTCGAAAAACTCCGTTATCATAAAATCGTGATCATGACCGACGCGGATGTCGATGGCAGCCATATCGCCACCCTCATCCTCACCTTCTTCTTCCGTTATATGAAAGACCTGATCGAAAACGGACACGTCTATATCGCCACCCCGCCGCTCTACCTGATCCGGAAAGGAAATGTGCAACGCTATTGCTGGAGTGAAGAAGAAAGGGTACGCATCATTGCAGAACTTTCCAACGGAAAAGAGAGCGGACTTCATATCCAACGCTATAAAGGCCTTGGCGAGATGAACGCCGAACAACTTTGGAGCACCACCATGGATCCCGCTTACCGGACCCTCAGACAGGTCACCATCGAAAACGGGACAGAAGCCGACCGCATCTTTTCGATGCTCATGGGCGATGACGTTCCTCCCCGACGGGAATTTATTGAGAAAAATGCCAAATACGCCAATATTGACGTGTAATCCCTTTAACTCTTCCCACCCGTATGAAACGGAAAACTATCTATTACGGCGTCGCCTCCCTCTTCCTTCTGGCGATCGCCGGGTATTTTATTTTTGGAAAAAGCGCAGACAATCAGCACATTATTGCCACGGTCAAGAAAGGTAGTTTCCCTATCGAAGTGACTACCACCGGTGAACTGATCGCCAAAAGTTCTGAAAAGATTTACGGACCTCAGGGCCTCCGGCAGATCCAGATCTGGCAGATCAAGATCCAGGATATCATCCCGGATGGAACGGTGGTGGATTCAGGCCAGTATGTCGCTACACTGGACCGAACGGAGATCTCCAACAAAATCAAAGATGAAGAGACCAACCTGGAAAAACTGGAAACCCAGATGACCAAGACCCGTCTCGACACATCGCTGGAACTCCGCAGCGCCAGGGATGAACTGATCAACCTGAAATATGCCCTTGAGGAGAGAAAGATTGCACTGGAACAATCGATCTACGAACCACCGGCAACGATCCGTCAGGTACAGATCGAACTGGAAAAGGGTCAGCGTGCCTTTGAACAGGCAGAGAAAAATTATAAACTGAGGTACCAGAAAGCAGTAGCCAACATGCAGGAGGTGACTGCTTCCTTCAACCAGGCCCAGCGTAAACTGACGCAGATGACCGATGTTTTGAAACAATTCAATGTTACCGCCCCGAAATCAGGCATGGTGATCTATAAACGCAACTGGGACGGCAATAAAATGGGGGTTGGCGCCACGGTTAACGCCTGGGAAAATGTAGTGGCAGAACTCCCCGACCTGACCGAGATGATCTCCAAAACCTACATCAACGAGATCGATATCAGCAAAGTCAAAGTGGGTCAGGAGGTGCAGATCGGGATCGATGCTTTCCCGCAGAAGAAATTTACCGGCAAAGTGATCGAAGTAGCCAATATCGGGGAGCAACTTCAAAGTGCCAATGCCAAGGTTTACGAAGTCAGGATCGTGGTCAACGAATATGACTCCATCCTCAGACCGGCCATGACCACCAAAAACAAGATACTCACCAGCGTGATCGACAGTGTGCTGTTCATTCCGATCGAAGCCATCTTTAACACCGACACACTGACCTTCGTCTACAGGAAAGCAGGAAATTCGGTAGCGCGCCAACAGGTGATCGTCGGACAATCGAACGACAACGAGATCATCATCCGCGCCGGGCTTGAAGTAAATGATGAGGTATTGATGGTACCACCCGAAAATGCCGACGACCTTTCGATCAGGGAACTGCCCAAAGAGATCGTGGAAAAATTCAAAGAGAGACCCTCCGCGGCAAAGCCACGTAAGAACGGCAAAAAAGAAGTAACCCAGGTTTCCGCGCCGGAAGAAAAGACCAAATAATCCTGTAAACAACCTCCCGCTCAGGCATATTTCATCTATAACCGTTTGACCGATGCTGGAACGCTATTCATACATTTTTAACATTGCCCTGGAGGCGGTCTTCCTGAACAAGTTCAGATCTGTGCTGACAGCCCTCGGTATCATTTTCGGAGTGGCGGCCGTGATCACCATGATGGCCATTGGCAATGGAGCAAAAAAGGAGATCCTCGACCAGATGAAACTGGTGGGGGTCAACAACATCATCATCCTTCCCAAACCCGAGAAAGGGAAAACCGGCAGCAAATCAGGCAGCGGCGAGGAACAAACCCAGCAAACCGAATCCTCCTCCCAGAAAAACCAGCGGAAGTTCTCTCCCGGACTGAGCATGAAAGATGCCGAAGCGATCCGGTCCATGATCCCGACCGTTGAAGCAGTGAGTCCGGAAGTGATTTTTGAGACAGATATCCTGAAAGATGCAGTAAAAACAACCACGAAACTGGTGGGGGTCACACCGGCATTTTTTAACGTCTTCAACCTGGATTTGCAGGAAGGAGAGATGTTTAACGAAGAACAACTGCGTGAGGGGAAAGCAGTTTGTATCATAGGCCCGTCCCTGAAATCAAAATTTTTCCCTACTGAAAATGCGGTGGGCATGGACATCAAATGCGGCCCGATCTGGCTGAAAGTCATAGGGGTGCTGAAAAAACGGGAGGTCAGCCAGTCGAGCATCGATAACCTGGGGATTTCTGACTATAACAATTCTGTGTACACCCCGATCCAGACCCTGCTACGAAGATACAAGGACCGGTCGATGGTTACCTCCGCCTCGCTTCGCGGAGGTTCAATGTATGACGACGGATGGATGAGCATGTACGTGGAAAATACCAAGGATGGTGACAAAGGAATAAACCAGATCGACAAGATCGTGGTCAAAGTCAGGGAAAGCACCCAGATCGCCCCAACCACGGAGATCCTGAAACGAATGATGATGAGGAGGCATGCCGGGGTGGAAGATGTTGAGATCAGGGTTCCCGAGATGCTGCTCAAACAGGAGCAGCGGACCAAAGACATTTTCAATATCGTGCTGGGGGCCATTGCCAGTATTTCTCTGCTTATCGGTGGGATCGGCATTATGAACATCATGCTGGCCTCGGTAATGGAACGAATCAAAGAGATTGGCATCCGCAGGGCGATCGGCGCTACCAAACGCGATATTATTCTGCAGTTTCTGATGGAAGCTACCCTGCTCAGTCTAAGCGGCGGTGTGGTTGGCATATTGCTGGGATTGGCCCTGTCAAAAGTCATCATGGAGATCACCGGCATCCTTACCATTGTATCGATTCTTTCAGTAGTGATATCCTTTGGGGTCTCAGCTTCGGTGGGGATCATCTTCGGATATATGCCCAGTAAAAAGGCGGCGCTTCAGGATCCGGTTGAATCGTTGCGACATGAATAAGCGGCTAAATATGAAGAATTTATTTATCATACAGGCAGGCCTGGTCCTGCTTTTGACCTTGAGCGGATCCGACACCGTCTCCCAACCATCCATTCGCTATCTCACCCTGAACGATGTCATCCGCATATCGCAGGAACAATCGCCCGACGCCCTGAACGCCCGGCAAACCTTCCGTAGCAGTTATTGGGATTACCGGAGTTACCAGGCAGGCAACCTCCCGTCGCTGACCTTCACTTCCACTTTTCCCAGTATCGTACAGAGAGTGACCGCCGAGAATATCCTCGGGGAACAATCCTATGCCAGTTACAAAGGGATAAGTTCGCGGGCCAATCTGGCCCTTACTCAAAAAATAGGGATCACCGGGGGTACTGTATCAGTGAATTCCTCACTCCAGGCACAGTACAATGCCGGGAAACCCAATCTAACCCCATACCTGGCCAATCCTGTCAATGTGGTACTGAATCAGCCACTCTTTACCTATAACCCTTTTCGCTGGGACCGTAAGATCAAACCCCTGAAATATTCCATCGCCCAGCGGAAATACCTGGAAGATATCGAACAGATCTCGATCACCGCGACCAACTACTTCTTCAACCTTCTTCAGGCTCAGGTAGAAAAGAAGATCGCCCTCATCAACCTTTCCAATTACGACACCCTGTTCCGCATTGCAAAAGGAAGATACCAGATGGGAAAGATTGCCGAAAACGACCTGCTTCAACTGGAACTTAATTTCCTGAAGGCTCAGCTTCAGGTGGAAAACGCCAATCTCGCCCTCGATAACGCCCAATACAGGTTCAAGTCATACCTGAGGTTGCAGGATACCACACGGGTGATACTTATTCCACCTACCAGTACCGATTTTTTCCAAATCGACCCTGACAAAGCTGTCGAACTTGCCCTGGAATTCTCATCCACTTCCCTTGACCTTAAAAGAAGGATGCTGGAAGGCGCCAGTGCAGTGAACCAGGCCAAACTGACCGGCCGGTTCGATGCCAATCTCTACGCGCTGGTTGGACTGAACAAATCCGCTGCTACCGTTCCTGATGCTTACATGTATCCGGGTGATGAAAGAGAGGTTTCACTGGGACTAACGGTGCCCATCCTGGATTGGGGAGTGGCCAGGGGAGGTATCAAAGTGGCCGAGTCGCAGATGGAAATCATCCGCAATGCCGTACAGCAGGACTCTATCGATTTTCGTCAGAATGTATTGCTCAAGGCGATCCAGTTCAACATGCAGCGGAATCAACTCCTTATCGCCGCCAAATCGGATACAGTGGCACGAAAAAGCTTTGAAGTGATCAAAGGAAGGTACCTGATCGGAAAAATCAACAGCATTCTCGATCTGAACAATGCTCAGATGGAAACCGACAGCCAGGAAAAGAATTATTACACTGCCCTGCAAACCTTCTGGCGAAGCCATTATGAAATCAGGAAACTGACTTTGTTCGATTTCATTGAAAATGAACCTATTCGATTTATTTTCACGGAATAACAACACATATGGCCACTACTTGGCCTCATTCCAGTAAACATCCATTTCGGCGAGTGTCATTTCATGCAGTGAACGCCCCTTTTCCCGGGCCCGGTCTTCTAAGTGACCGAAACGACGGATAAATTTCCGGTTGGTATTCTCGAGGGCATCTTCAGGATTGACCCCGATAAAACGGGCATAATTGATAACGGCAAAGATCAGATCGCCCAATTCCTCCTCCCTGCGTTCCGGTG
>CAYLVY010000136.1:0-9436 GCA_964387205.1 uncultured Draconibacterium sp. | reverse complement strand
ATGGGAACTGGAAAAAAGCCCGGCCGGAGCCCATCAGTGGCGGCCGAAGCACGGAATGGGGACTGGGACGGTTCCCGATGCACACGACCCGGCAAAGAAGCATGCACCTAAAATGCTTACCACCGATCTTTCACTACGGTTCGACCCGGCTTACGAAAAGATCTCCCGCCGTTTCATGGAGCATCCGGATGAATTTGCCGATGCCTTTGCCAGGGCATGGTTTAAACTTACCCACCGGGATATGGGACCGCGCTCACGCTACCTTGGACCGGAAGTGCCTGCAGAAGAGTTGACCTGGCAGGATCCGTTACCTGCTGCCGAACATCCATTGTTGGATGAGAAGGACATCATCAATCTGAAAATCAGGGTGATACATTCAGGATTGACCGTATCCGAATTGGTTTCCACGGCATGGGCTTCTGCCTCCACTTTCAGAGGTTCCGATAAACGCGGCGGGGCCAATGGCGCCCGAATCCGCCTGGCTCCGCAGAAAGAATGGGAGGTGAACAATCCTGCGCAATTGAAAAAGGTCTTGGAGCATCTTGGCACTATTCAGAAAGAGTTCAATGATGTTCAGAAAAGTGGTAAAAAAATCTCCCTGGCCGACCTGATCGTACTGGCCGGATGTGCCGGGGTGGAAAAAGCGGCCAAAGATGCCGGTTATGATATGACCGTTCCCTTTACTCCCGGTCGTACCGATGCTTCACAGGAGCAAACCGATGAGGTTTCTTTCGCCGTACTCGAACCGGTTGCCGACGGGTTCCGTAATTATCTGAAGAAACGTTTCACCGCGAAGGCTGAAGAGTTTTTGATTGACAAAGCCGGCCTGCTCACCCTGACTCCTCCTGAGATGACTGTGTTGATCGGAGGGTTGCGTGTGCTGGGAGCAAATTATGATCATTCACCGCACGGCGTTCTTACTGCCCGGCCCGAAGTGCTCACTCAGGATTTCTTTGTGAACCTTCTCGACATGAACACTCTTTGGAAACCTATCTCTGAAGCAGCAGAGGAATTTGCCGGATATGACCGGGCAACGGGCCGGCAGTTATGGACGGCCACCCGGGTTGATCTCGTGTTTGGTTCGAACTCGGAGCTCAGAGCTCTCAGCGAGGTGTATGGCAGTGCTGATTCCGGAGAGAAATTTGTCAAAGATTTCATAGCTGCCTGGAACAAAGTGATGAACCTTGACCGGTTCGACCTGAAATAAGGAATGTAAAATCTGTTCGTTCATCGACCAAGATCCCGGAGGATGGTCATCTTCCGGGATTTTTTGCAGGCTTGAATGATTGGTTTCATGGCTTTTTGATTTCATGAAGGATAACCGGTCATTTTCCTCATCCTGCTTTGCCAAATGAGCTTTTCTCGCCGGTGATGGAATAACGATACCGACGTTCGGCAAATCTGGAACAACCCGATTGCCAAAGCTGGCAGCCTTATACTTCAGGAAATTCTTTATGGGTCGATCACATATCGACAATATCCGTATATTTGCCCTATGGCACTATTACACCGATTCGATCCTGCTTTCCATCATCGGAGATCGATCCGTCTGAAAGGGTATGACTATTCGCGGAGGGGTTGCTATTTCATTACCCTTTGTACTGCGGAGAGAGGCGCGTTTTTCGGAAAGATCAGCAACGGCATCATGACATTAAACGATTTCGGTCTCATAGCCTTCAACGAATGGATCAGAACCCCAATTCTCCGTCCCGGCATCGAATTAGGTGAATTTATCATCATGCCCAATCACATGCACGCGATCATCATCATCCGCGAAAATATAACAGGAGCAAATAGCAGCCCTCTACCAGTAAGGGCGGGCAGCGGCCCTCTACCTGTAAGGGCGGGCAGCAGCCCTCTACCTGTAAGGGCGGGCTGCAGCCCGCCCCAACCTAATCTCACCACCCCGCCGCCCATCCCACCAGCCGGGATCGTCGGAGCAATAGTACGGGGATATAAAGCGACCGTAACGAAACAGGTCAACACACTTAGGGGAAAGCCGGGATGCCCAGTATGGCAACGCAATTATTATGAACGGATAATACGCGACAAAAAAGCTTATGTCACCATATCCAGATATATCCGGCAAAATCCGGTAAAATGGAACAAAGACAAATTCTTTGAATGAGAAACTGCCCGAACCGGAAACACAGAACAACCGTAGCGATGATTGCTCCCGAAAAACTGGCCAGCATGGCTAAAGCAGCCCGGCAGGAGCATGCAGCCCTGGTGAAACGCCTCTCATTCTCCGACAGCCGGAAACTTGACGAGCGGGTTCATGCCATTCATGAAGAGGTCTTTGATCAACTCAACTGTCTGGAATGTGCCAACTGCTGCCGTACCCTCGGCCCAAGAATTACGGATGCCGATATGCAACGAATTGCCACCTCCCTGCGGATCAAACCTTCCGTTTTTTTAGAGCGATACCTGGTAGTGGATGAAGATGGCGATTATATCTTCCGCACCATGCCCTGTCCGTTCCTGGGCAGTGACAACTATTGCTCCATCTATGACGTCCGGCCAAAAGCATGCCGGGAGTATCCCCATACAGATCAGCGCCGGGTTTACCAGGTAATGCCGCTGGCCCTGAAGAACAGTCCTGTCTGTCCTGCAGTTTTTGAGATACTGGAACGCCTGAGGAAAAGTGAAGGGTAAACAAAGATAGCTTCCCGTGAACCATAACCTACAGTCAGGCGAACTGTACCTGTTTCCCTTAGTTCATGTGAAACTGCAACGCAATGCCCCTTCGCGAAATGGTGCAAACCTGAACGATATTGATCTTATGGAAAATCGAAATGGCAGGCATAGGCGGTCGCCTGATGATCAGCATGACCAGTATCCCAATCAGTGATATTCCCCTTTTCATAGCCGTTGTTGATGATCTTGACGGTAACCCCGCCTGAACAGGTACCGGTTGCATATTTTGTCTGCTTTTACACAATTTATAAATTGCAAGAATACAAAATCTTTTGAATCTGACTCCATTTGTCTGGGGTCAATTCATCACCATCGCAATGGACTTTGCAGAAAACAATGATATAAGGGACCGTAAAATGATATTTAGAAATACTTGTTATTCCAACATCACCGTGATTCAGATTACCGCGACCGTATTGGCTACGATAGCCGGGGCGAAGTGCTCTACAAATAGCGGTTTTTGTCCCGTCAGCACCTTCTTCATACTTCCCTTTACCGAAAGTGAAACGAAAAAACATTTGGTTTTCCCTCATGGGTATCAGAGAGAGTCAAATCCCACCCTCAGGATGATCTTCGATTTCCAATATTGCGCCTGTTTCACGATCTCATTATGTGATAACCCTTCCTCAATTGCTTTTGCAACGCACAAAACCAGCATCCCCTCACCGCTGGTCCACGAATCCGAATTCACCACATCGATCCGTTTCCCCGTTCGCCGCGAAAAATCATCTGTATCCTTCCGGCTGGCAGCAAAAGTTCCGATGAGGTTTTCGCTGAAATGGATATCGAATACCGACTGGTACTGATCCAGCAGTATTCGTCATGATGTACGAATTCACTGACCGTCGGTTGCGAGGTGGTGGAACGGATGAGTGATGCCCCCCCGAAATGTATGGTGAAAGGAATCACATGGATTTGATACCGCTTCAGTATCTCCCCGGGCAGATCACATCCCGAATCGTTCAGCAGTTTCTGGTTGGTGATGATGCGCTGTGCACCTGCCAGAAAAGAGCCGTAGAACTGTTCACTGCCGATTTCATTAACCTTATACTATTGATTGTTCAATCAGCAAAGAATTGAAAAAATCCGGACCTTCCGGGTTTTAAAAACCCGGACAGTACTTAATTATCGTATATTTGCGATAAACTATCATTATGGCTTACAAAAGTACGAATTATCAGGCAGATGAAGTTCAGCTTGCCCGATTTGCCAAGGCGCTGAGCCATCCGGCGCGGATTGCTATCCTCAGGCTCCTGGCCTCCATGAATACCTGTTTCTGTGGTGAGATTGTCGAAGAACTACCCATCGCCCAATCTACCGTCTCACAACACCTGAAAGAATTGAAAGATTCAGGCCTGATCCAGGGATGCATTGCCCCCCCCAGGATCAGCTATGGCATCGAGCCCGAAAACTGGAAAAAAGCCCGTGAACTGTTTGCCCTGTTTTGGCAGGAGGATAAACAGGCTTTGCCTGTTCAAAAAAAATCATCGAAGAAAATAAACAAATGAAACAAATGAAACCATAAAGCCATGAATAAGCAAAAGAGAGACATCAAAGATATGGTCAGGGCAACATACGATCAGATTGCCCTTCAGTCAAAGAAAGAAAATGAAGCATCGTGTTGTGGTTCATTAGGTTGTTGTGATATGGACTACACCATTTTCAGCGAAAATAATGAAAACCTGGATGGATATAATCCCGATGCCGACCTTGGTCTCGGTTGCGGAATACCCACGGAATTCGTTCCTGTTAACAGGGGAGACACTGTGCTGGATTTAGGTTCGGGGGCCGGTAATGATTGTTTTGTAGCCCGTGCCCTGGTGGGAGAAACGGGACATGTATATGGACTTGACTTCAGTGACGTTATGCTCGGAAAAGCGAGGGAAAATGCGAAGAAACTTGGCTATACCAATGTGGAATTCCTTAGGGGTGATATCGACGAGATGCCATTAGAATCAGACACGATTGATGTATTGATCAGCAACTGCGTGCTCAACCTTGTTCCGGACAAAAAAAGGCCTTTTCCGAAATTTACCGTGTCCTGAAAACGGCAGGCCGGTTCAGTATTTCCGATGTTGTCATCAAAGGAACACTCCCAGGCGGTCTGAAAGAGGATGCGGTTATGTATGCCGGTTGTGTTTCAGGGGCCATTCAAAAGAACGAGTATCTTGAAATCATCATCCGATCGGGTTTCAAAGATGTCAGGGTAAACAAGGAAAAAATGATCAGCCTTCCTTCGGAACTTCTTCTCAAATATATGAATGAGAAAGAACTTGGTGAATTCGAAAAGACGGGCACCGGAATTTTCAGCATCACGGTAACTGCCACAAAATAACCGTTCATATGAGCCCATCTGAAAAAAGACTTTCCTTTTGGGACAGGTATCTGACCCTGTGGATTTTCCTGTCAATGTTAGCCGGCGTGTTCTCCGGATACCTGTTTCCTTCGGTAGCTGAATTCTGGAATGATTTTCAGGCAGGAACGACCAACATCCCGATAGCAATTGGGTTGATTCTGATGATGTATCCCCCGCTGGCAAAGGTCAGGTATGAAGAACTCGGAGATGTTTTCAGAAATGTCAGGATACTTACAGTTTCTTTGATCCAGAACTGGGTCATCGGCCCTGCGTTTATGTTCATTCTTGCCGTCGTGTTTCTCCGTGGATACCCGGAGTACCTGGCCGGACTTATCCTGATCGGATTGGCCAGATGCATCGCCATGGTGATTGTCTGGAACGACCTTGCCAAAGGCGACCGTAACTATTGCGCGGGATTGGTGGCTTTCAACTCCATCTTTCAGGTACTGCTTTTTTCTGTATATGCCTATGTGTTTCTGACCGTTATCCCTTCATGGCTTGGTTTAAAGGCCTTTACAGTTGATATCACCATTGGTGAAATCGCACAGAGTGTTTTCATCTATCTGGGAATACCATTCCTCGCAGGCATCGTCAGCCGGTTTTTATTGATCAGGTTGAAGAACAGGGACTGGTATGAAAGGAAATTCATTCCTAAAATCAGTCCGGTAACCCTGATCGCACTGATCTTTACCATCATCGTCATGTTTTCTATGAAAGGGGAATATATCGTGAAGATACCGATGGATGTTGTTCGTATTGCCATTCCGCTGATCATTTATTTTGTCATTATGTTTATCGTCTCCTTTTTCATGGGTAAAAAGATTGGGGCAGGATATCAGAAAACGGCAACTTTATCATTTACGGCTGCAAGCAATAACTTTGAACTGGCTATCGCAGTAGCCGTCGCTGTGTTTGGCATCCACTCAGGGGTCGCTTTTGCAGCAGTCATCGGTCCTTTGGTGGAGGTCCCCGTTCTGATCGGTCTTGTTAATCTCTCTTTTTGGATTAAGAAGAAATATTTTTCCAATGAAGTTATCTGAATGATGGAAAAGAAAAGTGGTTGCCTGATTTGCGGTAAAGAGCTGGTTTACCAGACCGATGACAGGTCAAGCGAATGTTATTTCTGCAAGAGCACATTTCGGGCCAATGTCGCCTGTATAAACCACCATTATGTATGCGACCAATGTCATGCCCGATCGGGGATGGATTTGATTGAGACCTTTTGTCTGAATTCCGTATCGGTCAATCCGCTGGAAATGGCGACTGAGATCATGGACAGTGAGAAAATCAGCATGCATGGCCCCGAGCATCATTTTCTGGTGCCGGCTGTACTGATATCTGCTTACTGTAATTCTGTCGCAGACGACTCCAAAGCCCTGAAGCTCAGTATTGCTCGAAAGCGGGCAGAAAAGATCCCCGGCGGGTTCTGCGGCACCCATGGGAACTGTGGCGCCGCCGTGGGAACGGGAATTTTTATCAGCATCATCACCGGCGCCACTCCCCTTGCAAAGGAAGCGTGGGGTTTAAGCAACCTGGTGACCGGAAAAAGCCTGATATCCATCGCCGGTCACGGAGGCCCGCGGTGCTGCAAACGTGACGTCTATCTCGCCATCGGGGAGGCTATTGGATTTCTGAAAGAAAAGTTCGGGATCTCCCTCGACACCCCTGAAGTGCGCTGTCACTTCACGGATCAAAACAAAGAATGCCTGAAAAGTAACTGCCCATATCATCCCTCCTATCCCCGTTAATCCACGGTTTCGCGCTTCATCTCCCAGAAAACCTTCCAGGTTTTAAAAACCCGGAAGGTCTGGTTTAAAAAAAATTTCAACCACGTCACACTTTGTCATATGTCAGTTGTATTATTACAAAAAAATTTCAATAACTTTGAAACTCCTCTTGACAAAAACATAAATCACCCGATTTCCCGATGCGTTTCCGACTTGAACTTGAACTCGCCGACCCGGCCCGGAACATCCTCCCGATCAACTACCAGTATGAGCTGGGTTCCTGGATTTACAGTGTCATCAGGCATGGCGATCCACGATTTGCCACATGGCTTCACCGGAACGGTTACGCCGACCAGAATAAGCGTTTCAGATTGTTTACCTTTTCAAACCTGTTTATTCCCCGCAGGGCAGTTCAGGGCGACAGGCTGGAAATACAATCATCAAGAATCGGGCTGATAATATCTTTTTTTCCTGAAGAGGCCATAACCCCGTTTATTCAGGGCCTGTTTATGTCAAGTGAGTTTGGATTGGGCGACAACCGATCGCAGGCCGACTTCCGGGTTTCCTCCGTTGAAGCGCAGCCTGAACCTCGGATCTCAGATACACTCACCATAAATCTGATTTCCCCGTTGCTGGTTTCGAGGATGGTACCCGGGGAAAAATACGCACGGTACCTGTCGCCCGACCAGCCCGGGTATAGTGAAATGATTCTACGAAACCTTGAGGAAAAATGGAAAATCTACACCTGTCAACCTCTTCCCGGCGGAAAAACCACTTCATTTGAACTCCTCTCCCCTTTCCGCAAAAAAGGGGTGTTGATCAAAAGCGGTACACCAATGGAAACAAAGCTGATCGGATACCTCTTCCGTTTTCGCCTGACGGCACCGGCACCATTGCTCCGCCTTGGCTATTACACCGGATTCGGCGAGAAAAACAGCATGGGGTTCGGATGTCCGGACCTTTCACCTGACAAGACCTTCCAGGTTTTGAAAACCTGGAAGGTCTGACGAAGAACTGTGACCTTCCAGGTTTTGAAAACCTGGAAGGTCTTATAAACATTCTGATGCAAACCAAAGAACGATTGGAAACCGATAACTATTACCACATATACAACCGCGGAATCGACGGTTGCGAACTCTTCAGGGAACGCGCCAACTATGAGTATTTCCTGCACCTTTACGACAAACACATTCAACCAATCGCGGAGACCTTCGCCTTCGTTTTAATGAAAAACCATTTTCATCTGTTGGTCAGGATAAAAGATCGTTCTAACCTTCCGGGTTTTAAAAACCCGGAAAATCTGAAACCTCCGCACCAGTATTTTTCAAACCTGTTCAATGCCTATACAAAAGCATTTAATAAAAAGTTCGGCAGGACAGGCAGCCTGTTCGAGAAGAACTTTCATCGCAAACAAATAGACAAACAGGATTACTTAATACAAGTATTGCTGTATATTCACAACAACCCTGTACATCACCGGTTTTGTGAACATCCCTCAGGGTATCCCTGGTCATCGTATCTGTGTTGTATTTCTGATAAACCAACCAGGTTACATCGGGAAACCGTGATAGGATGGTTTGATGATATTGAAAATTTTAAATACTGTCATGATAAAACCGTTGAAATAGAGAAAATTGAAAGGCTGTTGGATATCTAAAGACCTTCCAGGTTTCGAAAACCTGGAAGGTCTGATGACAACAAAGAAACAAATGGTACAAAACTGGAACAGATGATCCGGCTGAAACAAAAACCTCCGGAGCCGCCGCCGGTCAAACCGGAAAAGGCCATCGCTGCTGCCGGCATGAAACTGAAAGAGGAGCTTGAAACGCCCGATTATTACCGGACTGAAGATCCCACCTGTTTCAGACTGGTCGGCCTGAAGCTTTTCAGGGAGCATCCTGCCGAATGGTGCAATTATTTCAGCGAACTGTTATACCCCGGGTTCGATGAAGGATTTTACAAGGAGGTGCTTTACCATAAGACACTGCACAACGGTGATATCGACTCATACAATGTACTTCGCGACTACCTGAGTGAAGAAGAGAAAGCAAAGTTTACGGATGAAATCATTTTCAACGATGTTTTCAAAGTAAGGGTTTGGGCTGTGGAAGAACGATATTCAGAAATTTTACAACTGGCTCAGAAGGAGGCGCTTCACACCTGGCATTTTCCGGAGATGATCACGCCTATCATGAACATTTACCCGGCTGAAGTCTTCACGCTGATCAGGATCAAATGCGAAGAGATGCTCCGGAATCACAGAAAACGAAGCGGATACCGCCAGATTGCCGGGTGGCTGAAATTGGCCCTTCGACACAATCGTATGGAAGAAAACGCCCGCCACCTGATCCATGAACTGTACAACCGGAAACCCGCTTTGCCGGCGTTGAAGGAGGAGATGAGAAAGGCGGGGGTGGTGGGGGGATGAAGGATGAGATTGAGAGGATTGAAGGGATTGAAAGGATTAAGAAGAATAAACATGTAATATTTTAAATATGAGACTAAAAGCTGATTTTAATATGAGTACCGACTGGCTCATAAAAGATTATCGGAGCATATTCATGGCCCTAATAAAAAATGTTTTTATGAAGTATGATCCTATATTATATACCACCCTTTACGGAACTGAAGAACAAAAACGTAAAGTAAACAAACC
>CAYLVY010000135.1:0-9533 GCA_964387205.1 uncultured Draconibacterium sp. | reverse complement strand
AAAAGTTGCTGGCGACACAGACGGGTTTTTACCTGTTCAATGGTGAATCCACCCACACCTGTGGATGGCCCGCTACCAATATCCCGCTGAAATGGATGGTCAATCCGGCTGAGTTCACTGTATTTAACGACGCCACGCTGGTCAGACATGAACTCACCATCCCGGTTTGGGCCCTGCCCGGCGTAATCTATACCCGGCGTACAACTACCGATACCATCACCCTGACTTTGCTGGACAAAGAAAATTCAGTGGTGACCGATGCAGGCACTTTCCTTTGCAACCGATACAGATATAGTGAAACAATCGCACATGACGGTATCCGGACGACACGCACCTCTTACCTTTGGGTCGATTACCGGAACGGCATCATCAGGCACGAAGTGGTAAACCCGACCGATACTACCGGTATTATCAGCGAGGTGTTGAAATCAAAATTTCCGGTTAAGCAATGACCCGTTAAAACAAATTCTCCGTTATCCCTTCATCCACCAGGTTGGGAACCGTCACTTTCAGCCTGGGTTCTGATTCCATGGCTCGCCGGACGGCAAAAATGGCCTCCTGATTTCTTGCCCAGGCCCGGCGGGCAATGCCGTTGTTGACATCCCAGTGCAACATCATCCTCAAACGGCGGTCAGCATCGGCCGTTCCGTCGAGAACCATACCGAACCCCCCGTTGATGACCTCTCCCCATCCTACCCCGCCACCATTATGGATCGATACCCAGGTAGCCCCCCGGAATCCATCCCCGATTACATTCTGGATCGCCATATCGGCTGTAAATTGTGATCCGTCATAGATATTCGAGGTTTCCCGGTATGGCGAATCGGTACCGGACACATCATGGTGGTCACGCCCGAGGACAATCGGAGCAGAGATTTCACCCCGCCGGATCGCTTCGTTGAAAGCCTCTGCAATCCTTATCCGCCCTTCACAGTCAGCGTACAGTATCCTGGCCTGGGAACCCACTACCAGACGGTTCCTTCCCGCCTCCCTGATCCAATGTATGTTATCGCGCATCTGCATCTCGATCTCACGGGGTGATACAGCGGCAATCCCATCCAGCACCCCGGCTGCGATAAGGTCGGTCTTTTCCAGATCAACCGGGTCACCTGAAGTGCAAACCCAACGGAAAGGACCAAATCCATAATCGAAGAACAGGGGCCCCATGATGTCCTGAATATACGAGGGATAAATAAAAGTTCCGTCCCCTGCCACCACATCGGCCCCGGCACGCGACGCCTCGAGAAGGAAAGCATTCCCGTAGTCCCAGAAATACATTCCGATATCCGTCATCCTCCGGATAGCATTCACATGACGGCGAAGGGATTCCTGCACCGCCTGGCGAAAACCCTCCGGGTCCCTGACCATCATTTCATTCGACTTTTCAAAGGTCAGTCCGGCCGGATAATAACCACCTGACCAGGGATTGTGCAACGATGTCTGATCGGAACCAAGTTCCACCTGCATCCGGTGTTCGGCAAGGTATTCCCATAAATCCACCACATTGCCCTGGTAGGCCAGTGAAACCGCTTCCTTGTTGCATATTGCCTGCAGCAGGCGTCTCGAAAGCTCATCGAGGTTTGTGTAAACCTCATCAACCCAGCCCTGCTCATGGCGCTTCTTCACCACCCGGGGATTGATTTCTGCAATAACGGCAATGGCTCCGGCTATCACGGCCGCCTTGGCCTGTGCTCCCGACATGCCACCCAACCCGGAAGAGACGAAAACGGTACCGGCAATGGAGTCCGAGATCACTTTACGTGCCGCATTCAGAATGGTTATGGTCGTTCCGTGAACAATACCCTGCGGGCCAATGTACATGTAAGATCCGGCCGTCATCTGACCATATTGTGTGACACCCAGTGCATTGAAGCGTTCCCAGTCATCAGGCCGTGAATAGTTGGGGATCATCATTCCATTGGTCACTACCACCCTCGGAGCGTCCGGATGCGAAGGGAAAAGCCCCATCGGGTGTCCGGAGTACATGACCAGGGTCTGGTCGTCACTCATTACCGAAAGATATTGCATGGTAATCAGATACTGGGCCCAGTTCTGGAAGACAGCGCCGTTACCGCCATAGGTGATCAGTTCATGTGGGTGCTGAGCAACAGCAGGATCAAGGTTATTCTGGATCATCAACATGATGGCTGCAGCCCGGGCCGACCGGGCAGGATAATCGGTGATTGGCCGGGCATGCATGGGATACCGGGGCCTGAAACGGTACATATAGATCCGGCCGTAGTTCCGGAGTTCTTCCGCAAATTCAGGGGCCAGTACCGCGTGATGCTTTCTGTCGAAATACCGGAGGGCATTTTTAAGCGCCAACTTTTTTTCCGAGAGGGTGAGTATCTCCTTCCGTACAGGGGCATGATTGATATCAGGATCGTAAACTGCCGGTCCGGGCAGGATGTCGGGAATACCCGCCATGATCTCATTTCTGAATGATTCCGGGTTCATCTTTGCTGGTTATTTCGATTATATATGTTCAACTTTCGACTGCAATATCTGATAGAGCAGATCCCGGGAACGAAACAGTTTGGCTTTCACTGTTCCCAATGGCAGGCCTAATTCCCGGGCTATCTCCTCATACGACCATTCCTTGAAATACCTCAGTTCAACCAGGATCCGGTAGTGTGGTTTCAGGTTATCAACCACCTCCCTCATCATCCTGATCTTCTGCTTTTCTATCACCTGTTCCTCCGGATCAGGCCCATCGAACACCATTTCCGGCTGAACTCCCGGTTCATCTTCGGAAATACCATGATCGGTGAACAATATCCTCCTGGATTTACGAAGATAGTCGATACAGTTATGGGTCGCAATATTGTATAACCACGTACTGAATGCAAATTCGTGATTGTAACTCCTGAGGCTCCTGAAAGCCCTTCCGAATGCTTCGATCGTAAGGTCCTCGGCGTCAGTCTGGTTATGGGTCATTCTCAGCATGATATAATAGAGAGAGTCCCGGTATATTTTTAGCAATTCAGCATATGCCGACTGATCTCCATGGTCCCGTGCTTTAACCACCAGATAGTAATCCCTTTTGGCTTTCTCGCTCAAATGGCTTATCATTTCCATTTTACCGGTTTCTTCCATAAATTAGCCATTGCCATTGATCCGTTTAAAACAATCAGGGTTAGTTCCAGAAAAGGCAGGAAAGGCAGGAGGTCCCGCTCACCAAACCTGCGCATGGAACGGTAAAAAACTATGAATTGAGATGCAATCCTGAGAAAAAACAGGGTCAACACAGGAAGAAGCGACCAGGCCAGCGTCAACATGGTGATACCGGTCACATAAAATAAGATGGATGTCAGGACATAAAAACCCAGCAGGAACCGGTGTACCGGCCTGTACCAGGTGGCCGTTGAAAGATGCCTTCTTTTCTGGGTAATCCATTTTCCGAAACTTCGTTTGGGTTCGCTTTCGGTGAAACTGTTTTCCTGAAGCACCACCGCGGTGTTAGCGCCTGCTGCCACACGATTGATAAAAAGGTCATCATCACCGGAGCGGATCCGGTAGTGTGAAATAAACCCGTTATTCCTGAAAAACAACCTTTTCGAATAGGCCAGGTTCCGCCCGATACCCATATAAGGCCTGCCTGTGAGGGAAAAACCCAGATACTGCAGTGCGATGTGGATGGTGTCGAAGCGGATGAGGGCATTGAGCAGCCCTTTGTAGTGGCGATAGCGGCCGTATCCAAGCACGATCTCCTTTCCCTGCCCGAATCCCGCACTCATTTGCCGGATCCATTGTCCGGAAACTGGCCGGCAATCGGCATCGGTCAATAAAATCCGGTCATACCTGGCCGATTTTATCCCGATGGAGAGTGGAAACTTCTTTCCGGTAAAAAAATTCAGTTCCTCTTCAATGGTGATGACACGAAGATTCGGATATTGCTCCTGCAGGGTGCGCAGGAGATAGGGAGTGTCATCATCGGAAAAATGGTTGACCACCAACACCTCATACTCCGGATATTCCTGCTCCAGGATAAACGGAAGATTCTCGCGCAGATGGCCGAATTCGTTGTGTGCACATATCACGACTGATACCGGTTCCACTGTGTTCGTCCGGGTATCGGCGGTTTCGAGGTGTTTTTTCAGACTTACCTTATTGAATACCAGCCATAAATACATCAATTGTATAAAAACAGTGAATATATAAACTGAAAAGAGCAAGAGGGCAGGAAAAGAAGTATTAATAAGGTTATCAACCATTTAAGAATTCATTAAATGCCGGTGTAAAGTTATAGATTCTCGGGTTACGAATGTAAAAATGTGAATAATTTCCAACCACCACCGAAATAAAGCGTATCAGGAAAACGTACCTTTGCACGAAACACTCCCTCACCTTTGAAATTCGAATTATCACACTCTGATCATGGAACCCGGGCCAGGGCTGGCCATCTTACAACTGACCACGGTGTTATCCAAAGTCCTTTTTTCATGCCTGTCGGAACTGCGGGAGCTGTTAAAGCCCTGCACATCAAGGATCTTTCGCAGGAGATCGGAGCTGCCATCATGTTATCCAACACCTACCATCTGTACCTGCGCCCGGGCGCCGAAATTGTTGCGAAGGCGGGCGGATTGCACCGATTCAACGGATGGAGCAGGCCCATCCTGACCGACAGCGGAGGATACCAGATCTATTCCCTGGGACACATGCGAAAATTCACCGACGACGGGGTAATATTTCAGTCGCATATCGATGGAAGCCGGCATGAGTTCACCCCTGAAAAGGCGATCGATGTTCAACGCATGCTGGGAGCCGATATCATCATGGCATTTGATGAATGTACACCATTCCCGTGCGACGAGACCTATGCCCGGAAATCGATGAAACGGACCCATTACTGGCTGGACCGCTGTATGGCCCATTTCCATCATACAGCATGTAAACATGGATACCTTCAGGCCCTCTTCCCCATTGTTCAGGGAAGCGTTTATCCATCTTTGCGTATCGAATCGGCAAAATATATTACCGGCCTGGAAGCCGAAGGGAACGCGATTGGCGGACTATCGGTCGGGGAACCGGCCGACCTGATGTATGAGATGACCGGCCTGGTTTGTGATATCCTGCCGGCCGATAAACCCCGTTACCTCATGGGGGTTGGGACTCCGGCCAACATTCTGGAGGGGATCGCGCTGGGTGTGGATATGTTCGACTGCGTTATGCCAACACGGAATGGCCGGAACGGAATGCTTTTTACCCGGAATGGCATCATTAATATCCGAAATGAAAAGTGGAAGGAGGATTTCTCGCCCGTGGAACCGGAAGGTGAAGTGTTTGCCGACACGCTCTATTCAAAGGCATACCTCCGCCATTTGTTCATTTCGGGAGAAATGCTCGCCCCCATGGTCGCCACCGTGCATAACCTGGGGTTTTATATGTGGCTGATGAGAGAAGCGCGGCAGCAAATACTGCAGGATAATTTCGGGCCCTGGAAATCGCATATGGTCAAACATCTGATGCAAAGACTTTAACCCACCTTTTGAATATTCCGGAAAAGCCATGCGGACCATCGATATCTATATCATCAAAAAATTCCTGGGAACCTTTTTCTTTACCCTTATACTGCTGATATTCATTGTCATAGTTTTCGATATTTCCGAAAAAATCGATGACTTTCTGAAACGCGACGCCCCGATTTCGGCCATCGCATTTGATTACTACCTCAATTTTGTTCCCTATTTTATTAACCTCTTCAGTTACCTGCTCACCTTTATCGCCGTTATCTTTTTCACCTCAAAGATGGCATCGGATTCGGAAATTGTGGCCATTCTGAGCAGCGGGATCAGTTTCCGGAGGCTGATGTACCCCTATTTCATCTCTGCCATCGTCCTTGGATTGCTCTCTTTTATCCTGGCCAACTTTGTGATTCCCTATACCAACATCAGCATGTTCGCCTTTGAGAAAAGATACATCAATGAACAGAAAAACATAACGGCGCAGAACATCCACAAGCAGGTAAATCCCGGAACTTTCATTTATATCGAAAATTTCGATACCAGGCAGCAGCGCGGCTGGAAATTCACGATTGAACAATTCGACGGCAAAGAACTGAAATCCAAATTGATGGCTGATCAGATTGCATGGGACAGCACCCACCGGCGCTGGACCGTTACCAACTATTACCATCGGACGCTGCTCGATTCCAGCGAAAATATTACACGCGGAAGCAGTTTCGATACCGTTATGCCATTCACCCCCAAGGATTTCGTTGAAGATATCGAAGAGGTAAAGACCATGAATTATTTTGTGCTTACCCGGCATATTGAAGCCAAGACCCTGCGCGGGGACCCGGATGTGATTAAATACAAGGTAAAAAAATATGAGCGGATAGCATCCCCGTTTGCCACCATCATTCTGACCGTGATCGGGGTCTCCGTTTCCAGCCGGAAAGTCAGGGGCGGTATCGGGTTTCACCTCGGGTCAGGATTAGCCCTGACATTCCTGTATATTTTGTTTATGCAGGTATTTACGGTTTTTGCCACTTTTGGCGATCTGCCGCCGCTTCCGGCCGTCTGGATCCCGAATGTGATTTTCGGACTGATCGCTTTTATCCTTTACAAAACTGCGCCAAAATAACCGCGGTCTTTCACCATTCAAAATGCAGGGCCGGATAGCCTGCCACGGAAACGGGCAGTTCATCAGCAGGCCTGAAGATCCCGAAAACTGACGATCCGCTGCCCGACATTGCGGCATAGAGCGCTCCTGCCTGGTACATTTCCCGGCAGATCCTACCGATCAACGGATGATCGCGGAAAACCGACTCCTCGAAACCATTCACCAGGTATTCCGGCCATTTCTCCACCGGTGTCCGGGGTAATTCATTCAGCGGCCAGGAGGGAACCTGAGGTTTAACCCCTCTGTATGCTTCAGCCGTGGATACATGCACCGGCGGGAGCACGAGGGCCAGACGGTATCCCTTGAGAAAGGCCTCAACCGGTTCAAGCTTCTCCCCTCTCCCAGTGGCCAAAGAAGGTACCGACCGGATGAAAAATGGGCAATCACTCCCCAATCGTGCAGCATAATGTTCAAGTTCCGGAACCGAAAGGTTCATACCCTGAAGGCGATTCAACAGGATCAAAGCATGGGCGGCATCGGAAGATCCCCCTCCGAGGCCCGATCCCATGGGGATGACCTTGTGCAGGTGCATCCGGACCGGGGCGGCGCCCCGCTCCTCATGCAACAGCCTCCATGCCCTGACACAAAGATTATCACCGGGTTCTCCCGGCACGGGGATTCCGGAAACCGTGAAAGAAAACCGGCCATCGTTGGCCGGTATGGCCTCTACGATATCGTGAAAGGGAACCGGGTAAAAAATTGTTTCAATGTCATGATAGCCATCCCTGCGACGATTGACAATGTGCAGGCCAAGGTTGATTTTACAGGGAGGAAAAAGGATCATGAGCAGGGATTATTCAAAATCAGGGAATGAGTCAGGTGCGGAAAATGCGGGATTGGTCACAAAACTGCTATCGGTCAGGGTAAGCAAAAACGCCTTCAGATCAGCAAGTTGAGTTGGGTTCAGGCGTACTCCCCCTTTGGCAATGTGGTGCATCAGCGGATGGATGTAGGGCGACCATTTCAATCCCGAATTATAAAAGTTGAGTACCTCATCAATGCTGCGGAATCTTCCGTCGTGCATATATGGAGCGGTGAAGATCAGATTCCTGAGGGTAGGCGCCCTGTAGGCGCCGATATCGGCCTCTTTTCCCGTAATGCTGTAACGGTCTCCCGGTTCGTTGAAAACACTGTCCTTTCCGTTATTATAGAATAAATTGGTGGTGAAGAGGGGATTCCCTTCGCCTCCGTGACAGTGGAAACAATCGCCCCCCTGTTCGGTCATGAAGAGCACATAACCGTTACGTTCCGACGGGGTGAGTTGCAGATCGCCTTTCATAAACCGGTCGAAACGTGATCCGGATGTGATCAAAGTTCTGACAAACTGAGCAATAGCACGGCCGATATTTTTTGCCGTGATCGTTTCGCTGCCAAAGGCATCCCTGAACAAAGGGGGATATCCCGGGATAGACTGAAGCAACGCAACAGTCCGAAGGGTATCACCGGCAATCTCGTATGGATCATGGATGACCATCCAGGCGAGGTCTTCCAGTTGTCTCATGGAGGGTGAAGGACCTTCACTATGCACCAGGCCGTTCCACAGAAACCCGTCGGGCACCCATACCAGGTTGATCAAGGGCAGCATGGAGTGTGGGGTGGCCATCCCCCCAAGTCCCACCGGTCTGCCATGATGAAACCGCGGATGATCGATGCCGCATTCGAAGGAGCGGGCCTGCAGGTGACATGTACCGCAACTCATCAGGGAATCGGGGTGGAGGCGGCCCGACAACCTTCCGTCATAGAACAATAACCTCCCGAGCATGACCCCCTCTTCGGTCATGGGATTATCGGCCGGAATATTTAACTTCGTCGGGAAATAGGGTGGAATGGTCAGATTAAAGGGAGCAGGCTGGTGGTTTGAATCGGGGTCCTCCGGTTTCCGGCATGAAAACAGACCGTTGATCAGCAGAAGGAGCAGCAACAACACACCGCAACCATGCGATGCCTTTAATGCCCGTGCCATCCATAATGTGTTGCAATGCGGCTTTCGTTTCATGAATTTATGTTTCAGGCCAATCTCCAATCAATCTCACCTAAACCATTCCGGCTCAGGAAATCGTTGATCTGCGAAAAGTGACGGCATCCGAAAAAGCCCTTATGGGCCGACAATGGGGAAGGATGCGCAGCAGTGAGTATCAGATGTCTGGAACTGTCGATCAGTTGACGTTTGGCTATGGCATAATTTCCCCAGAGTACGAAAACCAGTTTATCCCGTTTTTCAGAGAGTTCTCTAATGGCGCGGTCGGTAAAACGTTCCCAACCATGGTTTTGATGACTGCCTGCCTGATTTTCCCTGACAGTCAGGATGGCATTCAGCAGCAGAACCCCCTGTTGTGCCCAGCCGGTAAGATCGCCATGGGCAGGTGCGGGAATACCGGTATCGGTCTCCATTTCCCTGAAAATATTGAGCAAAGAAGGTGGCCGGGGGGTACCCCGCGTTACGGAAAAACAAAGGCCGTGAGCCTGGCCTGCCCCATGATAGGGGTCCTGACCCAGGATGACTACTTTGACTTTTTGAAAAGGTGTAAGGTTAAAAGCATTAAATATTTGATTTCCTGGAGGATATATATGAAACTCTGCTTTCTCTTTCAGAAGAAAATATTTGAGCGACAAAAAGTATTCCTGACGGAACTCCTCTTCCAATGCGACTTTCCACGATGATTCGATGACAGGTTTTACATTATTCATAGGGTTATGAACCATAAATCGTTGATAACTTCCTTCATTTATTCAATATTTTACTTGGCCTGATCATAATAAAAGTCATATCTTTGCACTTCAATACAAAGCAATCAGAAAACAGCGCCATGAAAAAAACCCTGTTCATTCTTCTAGCGACCGTTCTCTTTGGAATAATAACCTCCTGTACAAGCAGTCAGCATTGTTCCGCCTATGGTGAAAAGCAAAGA
>CAYLVY010000134.1:0-9555 GCA_964387205.1 uncultured Draconibacterium sp. | reverse complement strand
ACCATTGCGGTTGAGGATGAGGATAATGGCGCCGGATGCCCCTAAAAAAATCCCGATGATCTTGTTGCGCGTTACGCTTTCCCGGATCAGGAAGTGAGCCGCGATCAGCACCAGGATGGGATTCATCACATGGATCAGGGAGGCGTCGACCGGGCTGGTCATGTTCAGCCCTTCGTAAAACAGGGTCTGGTTCAGTGCGAATCCGAAGATGGCGCACAGGGCGAGTTTGATGAGGTCGCCGCGGGCCACTTTTTCCTTCACAAACCATCGCTGAAAGATCCAGAACATCACTACTCCGCCGAGGAGACGGAGAAAAACCAACTGGGGAGGTGAAAGATACCCGGGCATCATTCCCTTGGCAATGGAATAATGCATGCCAAAGATCAGGGTCGTACCCAGCAGGGCAAGGTGGGCCCGGGTTGTCTGTTTCATGTGGCAAAGATAGCCATTCATTCATGAAAAAAGCACGGAATTACCTGATTTCAGGCTATCCGCGCTTTCACCCCTGATCCCGTTTTTGGTGGTTTACTGAATCGGGATCTCCTTCTTCAGTTCATACCTGGCCTCATCCTTTTTCGGAAGGTTCACCTTCAGTATGCCGTTTTCGTAATCGGCTTTGATCCGATCCAGATCGACGGTTTTCGGAAGGGTAAAGGCCCTGCTGAACGATCCGTAATAAAACTCTTTACGGGTATAGTTCTTCCCTTCTTCCCGTTTTTCATCATCAAGATCAGCGCAAATGGTCAGAATGTTATTCTCCAGGTTGATCCTGAAGTCCTCCTTTTTCAGGCCCGGTGCGGCAATCTCAAGGCTGAACGCCTCATTCTGCTCAATGATATTGGCGGCAGGATCGGTAAAACGCTTTCCGAAAAAATCACCCAGTTCATTGTCAAACAAGTTATTGACCATATCCGATAATGGGTTTCTGTGTTGCCATTTAATAAGTGTCATGGTTTGTCCTCCTCTGTTGATTGTTGATGGTTGTTTGTGATGTCCGGAGGCTCAAAACTGATACCACTGCTCATTTTACGTTTAAGGAATGAAAAAATGGCAGAAAATATCATCAGCAACTGTCAGAATGGCGTTCAAAGGCTTCGTTGATCCGGTTCCTGACCAACTCCCCGACAGCACCGGGTGGCATATCGCGAATTTGGGAAAAAGGAATGGATGGAAGCACGGTTAGGCGGATATTTTTGTTCCGGTTGATGAGAAATCCTCCCTTCCGGATAGCCCTGGAGGTGCCGGATATTGCAACCGGGAGGATCGGAACCTGGTTTTCGAGGGCGAGATGAAAGGCACCGCTTTTGAATGGTTGTATTTTTCCATCACGCGACCGCGTTCCCTCAGGAAAAATCATCACGGAGTTTCTTTCCCTGAGCAGTCTGGTCGCCTGCTTCATCATTTTCTTCATACTGGCGGTCCGGCCCCGCTCCAGGGGGATATAACCGTTCAGCCACATACTCCATCCAATAAAGGGGGTGTTGAACAGCGACCGCTTGGCAATCCATTTGAAGTGGGAATAGAGCCGGAACAGCACCATAACATCAGCTCCCGACTGATGATTGGAGACGATTACATAGGTAGCATTGTGATTGATATTTTCCCTCCCGGTGATGGTCACCTTCCATAAAGGGTTAAGTAAAAAAGTAAGATGGGACCAGAAACAGGTAAAACGGTGCATTATAACCAACCTGTGGTCGTATCCCACAGTGAGCAGGTAGACAATGACCGACAGCGGAAACATCACTGCCGATAAACCGAAAAGCATGACCCAGAAGTATGTGGAGGCGATATATCTGAATGCGTTCCTTATCATCATTCTTCTTTTGAACCGGTGTATTGCTTCCATTTCATAATCACTTCGCTGAGATCATCCGGCAGCGGAGATTCGAAAAAGAGGTGCTGACCGCTCCCCGGATGCCTGAAACCCAGGGAACGGGCATGGAGCGCCTGCCGTGGCAGGATGTCGAAGCAGTTGTGGATAAACTGTTTATATTTCGCAAAAGTGGTACCTTTCAGGATAGCCGAACCCCCGTAACTTTCATCGTTGAATAGCGGGTGTCCGATGTGCCTGAAGTGGACCCTGATCTGATGCGTGCGACCGGTTTCAAGGCGGCATTCCACCAATGTGACATATCCGAAACGCTCCAGAACCGTGTAATGGGTGATGGCATGGCGTCCGGTTTCCGGATCCGCGTAAACAGTCTGCAGTAGCCGGTTTCTGGGGTCCCGGCCGATATTGGCCTCGATCGTACCCTCGTCATTGGTCAGATTCCCCCAAACAAGGGCGGTGTAAGACCGGTCGATCGTGTGCTCGAAAAACTGCCTGGCCAGCCTTGACTGAGCTGTTTCATTTTTGGTGACGAGCAATAACCCGGTGGTGTCCTTATCAATTCGGTGTACCAGGAATGGTTTGACCTGCAGGTCATCCGGATGTTCGCGGTTGAAGTAATAAAGCAGGGCGTTCTGAAGTGTCCCGGTGAAATTTCCGTGACCGGGGTGGACCACCATTCCCGGCCCCTTGTTGACTATGACGAGATCCTCATCTTCATAAATAATGGTGACGGGTATGTTTTCGGGATAGATCTCCGTATCACGGGGAGGATAGGTCAGTACGATGGTGATCAGATCGGAGGGCCTGATTTTGTGGTTGGGTTTCACCGCTGTCCCGTTTACCAGGATATTCCCGGCATGCGCGGCATTCTGGATCCTGTTCCGGCTTGCGGAACCGATCTTGGCCATCAGATATTTATCGATCCGGAGGGGGGCCTGCCCTTTGTCAACCAGAAACCTGAAATGTTCATAGAGTTCGTTACCCTCATCAGCGGTAATCAAAGGATCGTCAGAAATATCGGACTGGTTCATCCTTCGTTTTTCTGATTATCAGCGGGTGATCATAAACCTTCCGGTGGCGGAGGGTGCCGAAGGTTTCCCCTGGAGAGTCATCACGTAGAGCCCGTTGGGAAGGGCTGAGACATCCACGGCATGGGAGAACTGATCTTGTATAACTATCCTGCCGGTACAATCGTAAATGGTATAAGTGTCGCTTTCAGTGATTTTCCGGGCAGGATCAGGGATAACGGTTAACCGGGAAATGGTGCCGGTAATGGGGTTAGGATAGAATCTCAGTTTCCCGGCCACTTTTCCGGGTTCGTCAATGCCAAGCGGGATGGGTTTACCAATCACCGGTCTGATCATCAGAGATCCGGTAAATGCAGAAGTTTCCCAGGTTCCGGAGGTGTTGAAGAAGATCGACTGCTGGCTGTTGTTGAACCTGTCGAATCCCACCGACAGGTTGTCACCGGTCGTCTGGATCCAGCCGACATAGAAGGTACCGGTAACGGCAATGGGTGGGTTCAGATGATAGGTCACGAATTTGTGGAGGCTGTCGGCATAACGTGGAAAGACAAGGTCGCTGTAAACGGTATCTCCCGGCTTACCCGCATTGTCGTTCCAGACACAGAGGTAGAAAAGCCTTTCGCTGGCATCGCTGAGCGTTTGGTTGAAATAGAACCTCACCGCCCGCAGGGTATCGGGTGATTTGTTCAGTTTGAAACTGTATGCCAGTTTTGAACCTGCAGGGGTAAGCCCGTAACTTGCTTCCGGCGTACCATCGTCATAGGCATAATAGTTTTGCATCCTGATGGTCTGAACCAGGGTATCGCCGGTGGCAGATCCGGGCGCGTTATCCCTCACGATATGGGTGAGATAAAATTCAGCGCTGTCGGCCTGGCCCACCGGAAGAAGGAAGGACATTTCAGGGTGGGCAAATTTCTGATAGGTGACGAAGGGGGAAATGTTGTACGGTTGGATGTTGTAATTTCCGCCATTGTACAATTTCAGAAAAGGGCTGTTTTTCTGGGTAACGGTATATCCATAAGTGGACATCCTTGGAACAATGTCCCGGTTGGTGATGAAAACATCCAGCGAATCGCGCAGCTCATTGGTGGGGTTATCACAGTACTGCGGGTATGGCATTGCCGCATATTTTTTTAACAGGGAGGAGGAGCGCTGGATAAACCTGATCTCCGGAAAAACTGTATCGAAACGGCTACGGCCGTGATGCAGATACACCTGGTCGATATTCCACTGGTCGGTATTGCTTTGCCAACTTGGTTCAGCGGCACTGGCCAGGCTCACATAATTATAAAATCTGAAACGGAATTTTTTGGTAAAATAGACCGGATCGGTGATCGGGATCATCACACGGGCAAACCAGGTTCCGGTTCTTACATAGAAGGTATCGATCGACATGCCGTTGGCGAACCAGACCCTGTCCCATTGATCCGGAATGGTGATTGTTCCTGTGCCGGGAATGATGCTGTCCCGGGCTGGTTTGACCAGGAACTGCAGGATCAGCGAATCGTTGAACTGAGGAGCTTTCCCGCGCCCCTGCGGCTGGTAATAAAAACTCAGGAAGAGTGAGTCGGAGGGGGACAACTTTTTGGCGGCGGGTTTGAAAACGGAGTCAAGCCGTATATATCGACTGGTGAGGTGGTCGGCAATAAAAGTGGAAGGGCCCGGGGTGGCGGAAGGGTACATCCTGCCGGAATCGTTGATGGCATCGAGGGTCATGACCCCTATGTTGACCGGAAAAAGGGCAAAATCGTCATTTTCAAAAGCGTCATGATCGATCCATCGGTCAGGTGACGGGAAAACATCAAGCGTGGAAAAATCATCCAGAAAGGGAAGGGTGATGGGGGTGGTATCCTGTGCTGCATGCAGAAATTGGCCGGCCCTGTTGTCTTTTCCTTGTTGAATGGCCCGGGTTTTTTCCATTACTACCGGGTTTACAAACAAACCCTGCAGTACCTCCTGCCCGTGTGCGGCTGAGATAAAATATCCTATGAATACAGTTAATAATAGAAAGTTCCTCATATTCAGTTTATTTCCTTGATCATTGCTCAATAGGTTCCTCTCCCCCGGTGTCATTTAATTCATAGGCTTCATCCTTCGATCCCATCCCGAGGGTCAGGGAGATCACGGAACCTTTTTCAAGAACAGTACCTGGTCTTATCACTTTTCCCTGATAAAACTGGTTCTGGACAGCATCTTTATCAAAAGAAGGTATGTATTCCAGTTTGCCCAGTTTCAGACCGGCAGTTTGCAGCATGGTTTGGGCTTGACGCAATGTCAGGTCCTTCAGGTCAGGCATGGTGGTTTTTTCCGGAACAAAGGAGACGATAGTGACGTAGATCGTCCTGTCTTTTTTCACTTTTGCGCCGGGGAAGGGATCCTGGCTCAGCACCGTTCCTTTTGTTTTTTCCGGCACGAAGACCGAATCGGTTACCTGGAAGCGATAAGGACTGTTGCCGGGGTCTTCGGTGATCTCTCGCATGGTCATGCCCCTGAAATCGGGAACGACCAGGTATTGGTTGTGAAGCGTAAACCAGGCCAGGCCCTGTAATGTCAGCCAGATCATCACGGCAAGAATGGCCACCGCGATCAGGAGATGCTTCAAAAAGAGCCTGGAAAATACAAACCGCAGAAAATTCATCCGCTATTTTCTCTAAATAACCCGATCCACGGGTTTTTATTGTCTATTTGCAAAGAAGCCACAAACTTACGGAAAAAATGGATTTCGGACAACAGCGGCGGTTTTTATGCTATTTTTGCCGCCAAAACAGCGCTGATTATGATCAATGTAGCCATTGTAGCCGGAGGGGATTCCGGTGAGTACGGAATCTCGGTAAAAAGCGGAAAACAGGTAGAACTCCATATCGACCGTTCGCTATTTCGTCCTTTCCTGATTAACATAAGGGGAAAACAGTGGTATTACCGCATCGGACAAAAGTCATTCCCGGTGGATAAAAACGATTTCAGCCTCACCATCGGTCACAAAAAAGTAAGATTCGATATAGTCTTCAATGCCATCCATGGCACCCCCGGCGAAAACGGAAGGCTTCAGGGTTATCTCGACATGCTGGGCATACCCTATACTTCATGCGATGTAGCCACTTCTGCCGTTACTTTCAATAAAAGCCTTTGCAAATCGGCTGTGGCGGCCGGGGGCGTATCCCTGGCCAGGTCGCGCCTGGTTCGAGCGGGCGATCATGACCCGGCCGGATTGATCACAACGGCCATGAAATTTCCACTTTTTGTCAAACCCAACAACGGAGGTTCCAGTGTTGGCATGTCGAAAGTCAATGCACCTGAAGGGCTGCAGGAGGCATTGCGGAGAGCCTTCCGGGAAGATGGGGAGGTGCTGGTGGAGGAATTTATCGGCGGGAGGGAGCTTACCTGCGGAGTGATCCTTACCGGAGGCGAAGTGATCGCACTGCCGTTGACCGAGATCATACCCAAAAAGGAATACTTTGATTACGAAGCCAAATATAAGCCCGGAATGGCTATGGAAGAGGTTCCCGCCAATATTCCCGGTGCAGTTGCCGATGAGTGCCGCAGGGTCTCCGTATCCCTTTTCCGGTTACTCAACTGCCGGGGGGTTGTGCGTTTCGATTACATTTATGATGGCCGGGAATTCTGGTTCCTGGAGGTCAATACCGTACCGGGGCTCACCAGGGCCAGCATCGTGCCCAACATGGCCAGGGCGTATGGCTGGAACTTTACCGAACTGATCACCAGGATGATCAGGGGATAGTCACAAAAATTCAGATCAGGAAAGAACATGAAACTGCTGTTTGCTACCAATAACCAGCACAAATTGAAGGAGGTCAGGGAAATACTGGGGCCGGATGTGGAAGTGATAACCCTTCGGGATGCCGGAGTGGAGACTGATATACCAGAGACTCAGGAGACCCTGGAAGGAAACGCTTCCCAAAAAGCCTGGTTTATTTTCGACAGAACCGGGCTGGATTGCTTTGCCGACGATACGGGTCTGGAGATCGAAGCGCTGGACGGCCGCCCGGGTGTCTATTCGGCACGCTATGCCGGTGAAGGATGTACGTTCGACGACAATGTGCAGAAGGTATTGGGAGAGATGCAGGGAAAAGAAAACCGCCGGGCAAGGTTCCGTTGTGTTATTTCTTTAATAATTCACGGCAGGGAAACCGTTTTCGAAGGGGCCGTAGAAGGAACTATTGCCCATGAACCCGAAGGCGCGGGCGGGTTTGGCTATGATCCGGTCTTTGTTCCGCAAGGATATTCCCAATCTTTCGCCCTGATGCCGCCATCTGCCAAAAACGCCATTAGCCATCGCGGTCGGGCGGTGGAAAAGATGAGACGGTTTTTGCCAGGATAAGTTGCCGGTGAATCCCATCAGGGCTGTATGACCGGAGGATCTTTAGAGACATCCTCAGGTCATACAATCCCGGTTGAATGGTGTTACGGGAAAACAACTCCCCTGTACTTCGTGATGTTGGTCTGGGGTATGGTGGATCCGTAATGCGAATTGATTGCCTGAATGATATAGTTGGCAACCATGGCATTGCCGCGTGGATTCAAGTGCACGCCGTCGGTGGAGAATGCTCCGCCGGTGATAAAGTCGGTATTCATTTTTATACCATCGAAGATGATGCCACTTTCCACTGTTTTCAGGTAGCTGTTCAGGTCGGTGTGGGCAAGGTTAAAGGAGGCAGCAGTCTGACGGATGATGTCGTTGTATTTGGTCACGGCATCCTGTATCCTGGCCTGCTCTGTTTTGTTCAGCACGAATCTCCCCGGTATCGGATAGGGTTTCGGCAGTGGTTGTGCACTTTGGTCGGCAATACCCATACCTTTACACTTAACAGAGTCGGTAGGAAGGGTCAGAAGAAACAGGTCGCCGGCCTCCATCTGGGCCCATGTGCCGTCGGATTTTTCATAAACAAAGGGATTTTGCCCCTCTTTCCAGACAATCTCCGGATGCCCGTACATACCGTATAGTGTATTCAACCCGACGGCTTGCTCGGCGGTCAGGGTAACGCCATTGTATGGAAGGCTTTTGGATATGGTGGTAAAGTAGGGGATAGCGGTGATATCAGGGATATTGCACACCACTCCGCGGGGATTGTTACCCGATTGGGCCAGGGCGCCAACGGCCATGGGATAGTATTTGGCAAAAGTGTCGGCCGGTGTTATTTTCAGGTCTGTTCCCTGTAATGCGGATTCCATTACATCATTGGAGCCCAGGGAGAGCATGAAAAATGTGGGTTTCTGGGCGGCAGCATCTCCGAGTACCGAGGCCATAGGATTGCTGGCAAACCTGGCGAAGAAAGGATTGCCCAAAGCCGAACCGTAGCCGGGGGCAAGCGAATAGCGCAGTGTCAGGCCGGGGACTCCCATGTTATTGTATGGCCCTGCCTGGGTGGGAGGCGCCATGAGTTGCTGCTTCAGCGCATTCTGATCGGTTGGGTTGAATACCATGGCGGGTTTCATGATGGCTTTCCCGCTCAGGTTTCCAAGGCAATCCTTTTCAGGCAGGATTTGAAGGCTCAGTTTCGGAAAGAAAAAACCCGTAGCCGGCTGAAGACCAACCCCGTCTTCCGTACCGATCAGGGGTTGACGGAATTCGCCTCCGCCCACAAGCTTAAACTGCTCTGCCATAATATTCGGGAGGGAATTAATCTGCCCTGAAGTGTAAAGGGCATTGTCGGACATGCCTGCAGTCTGCGAGTTACCCACCGCAACGAAGTTGGAAAAATCGAGGCCGTTGGCGGAAACGGAGAGTTCGTCAATTTTTGGGTCACATCCGGTGAAAACCGCCAGTGATATCAGAAAAAAGAGTAATTTTTTCATGTTGAACCTGTGTTTATAGGTTAAAAATTATAAGTTAAACCAATTCCCGGGATAAATACCTGGTTTTTATAAGTGCCGGCAAAGTTGTCCGGACTAAAAGTTCCCTTGCGTTCCTGCCCGGTGATGTAAAGAAATGAGGCATCCACGCTCAGGCCTTTGAGGGGATATACTGAAACTCCGCAGGTGAGTCCGAACTGGTTCAGGCTGGGGGTTTGGGGATTAAGGTAATCATCTTTTACCGGCGACGGATCATAATATCCTCCGATCCGGAAAGCCAGGAGTTGGTTCATTTTGTACTGGGCGCCGATCCTGGGGATGAGTTTGCTTTCATACAGGGCGGGAGAAGCGGTCCTGCCCACCGCGGGCGTGCGGGTTTCAAAATCGAAAGCCAGTGAATCATAAGTATCCCAGAAAACGTAGCAGAGGTTGAATCCAACCATCCATTCTTTGTCCTTTCCGAATTCATAAGAGGCGCCAAAGTCGAGATTGGCCGGAAGGGGGAGCATCGTCTCCACCTTGTTGCTTGCCGGGAAATTTGCACTTAGCGATGGCGGAACGGTGAATTGGGCATCGGCCCCTTTTACCTTCATTTCGATTTTCGACCGATAATTGATCCCCAGGCTTAAACCCTGGAGTGGTTTGACCAGAATGCCGGCATTGAAACCGAAATTGCCGGTACTTCCCTTAATGTTCAACTGGCCGTCGCCGGAAGAACCCTGCACGGGGATTGCCTTGTTAAGCTCTACATTTCCATAAGCATAAACAAGTCCAACCCCGATGCCGAAGATGTCCTTATATTTATAAGAAACCGTTGGCTGGAACGTGAAAGCACGGAAGGTGAGATCCTGGATCAGGTATTTGCCTTTCCAGTCCTTTCCCCAG
>CAYLVY010000133.1:0-9759 GCA_964387205.1 uncultured Draconibacterium sp. | reverse complement strand
TTTGGTTTTTGATGCCCTGTCGACAATCGGTTTATTAAATTTCAACTGCAGGATGGTGTTTTCAGAGATGGTCTTTTCTTCCGTGGAGGTAGTCGCGACGAGTGCCGCGATCATTCCGGCCATGATGAGGAAAAGAATAGTGAGCAGGATAAATGTTCCCAGCATGCTGGCAAACATAAATTTGAAGAACTGTTTCATAGGGATTGGTTTGAGATTGGAACAAATGTAATGATAAATACGCAGGATTTTTCTTCAGGTTACATAAAATCGACTGCTATCATGTGATCAGGATTCGGATATTCTCTTTAATATTGCCTTTGGATGCGCGGATATTACTCCGCCGTGAAATCAGCAGAATGCAGGGCGCAAAGGTTTTTATACTATTGGGAAGCAATCAGGGCGACCGGAGCCGGTTGCTGGCACTGGCCGGGGAATTAATTTCCGAAAGAGCAGGGAAGACCTTTGCTGCCTCCCGGGTTTATGAAAGCCAGCCGTGGGGATATTGTGACAACCAGTATTTTCTAAATCAGGTGATCGGGATCCGAACGGGTTTATTGCCGGCCGAATTACTAAAGTCATTGCTCGGCATTGAAGTTGAAATGGGGCGGGTGAGACAGCTGTCGTCGTCCGGGATTTATCAGTCACGCACAATCGACCTTGACATTTTAATGTACGACGATCTGACGATGGAATCGCCCGACCTCATCATCCCTCACCCCCGGATGCACCTGCGGATGTTTACCCTCCTGCCGATGTCCGAGATTGCTTCGAAAACGGTGCATCCGGTATTGGGGAAGACTATCGCCGCCCTGGTGGATGAGTGTCAGGATCCATTAATTGTTAAACCATTGTTTGAACAGAGAACAGGTGTATAATTATATAGTCATTGAAGGGAATATCGGCGCCGGGAAAACCTCCCTCGCCACAGCGCTGGCGGAGGAATTAAACGCCCGTCTGGTACTGGAACAATTTGAAGAGAATTCATTCTTACCAAAATTTTATGACGATCCGGCACGGTATGCTTTTCCGCTGGAACTTTCTTTCCTGGCCGACCGTTATCAGCAACTCAAAAACCGGTTTACCCGTCCGGATATCTTTCAGCCATTTACCATCGCGGATTATTTTATCTTCAAATCCCTCATTTTTGCCAGTAAAAACCTGGAACCGCTTGAATTCGGACTCTATTCAAAGCTATTTGCCATTGTCAGTTCGGTAGTCCCAAAGCCAGATCTTATTGTTTATCTGTATCTTAACCTGGAAAACCTGAAGCGCAATATTCAAAAGCGTGGCAGGCCTTATGAACAGCAGATCCAATACGAGTACTTAGAGAAGATACAGACAGGGTATCTCGATTACCTTCGACAACAGCCCGACCTTCACATTTTGCTGATCGACACCAATGGTGTTGATTTTGTAAATATCCCGGAAGATTATCAGTGGATCAAAGGCTTGATTATGAAAGAGTATCCGCCGGGTCTGCACACCATCAGCCGCGCCCCACAGGAGTTGAATTTTTAAACAAAAAAAGAGGGCACCTTTTTGGGGTAGCCCTCTTTTTCAGGTATTCTTTATCGGGATTATTTCACGATATTCTGGAATTCCGGTGTGGTTGAATACTTGTGGAACTCGCGGTCACCTTTGGCTTGTGCTTTCAGTTCAGGTTTTTCGCAGGCCTTCATCAGGTTTTCATAAAGTGCCGAAGCGTTGTTTGAACGGGCAGCGGTAACAGCAAGCAGATAATAGGTTTCCGGGTTTTGCGGAGCGCATTTCAACGTGGTCTCTGCATCGGAATTCTTGCCTGCCAGCAACTGTGCCAGTCCGAGGTTATAGGTGCATTTAGCGCTTCCCATCATGGTGACGGCCTTGGTGTAATCACCTTTCGGGATCATCAGGACACCCTGGTTGTAATTGGTATTCTCACCGAGCTGGGCTGCTTTCTTGAACAAATCCTCAGCGGCTTTCAGGTCGTTGGTTTTTGCGGCCACCACACCGAGGTTATTGGTTACGATTCCGTTGTTGGGCTGGTTGGCATCGGCTTTTTGCAGCAGATCTTTGGCTTTTCCAAGATCGCCTTTTTCAATGTATGCCACTGCGGCATTATTGGCGATTTTCCAGTTTGCCGGGAATTGTTTTACAGCATTTTCAAGAACGGTCAGTTTTACATTAGCATCTTTGGTAAGGGTAGCGGCATAGAGCAACTCTTCGGCCTTGAGTTTTTCGGGGCTCGATTTGGCGAAAGTAAGGATCTCCTCATCGGTGAACCTCGGTTCGTAAAGGGTAGCGGTGATTTCACTGCGACGCAGCGGCGGAAGCAGGTCTTTTTCAATTTCAGGATAGATCAGGATCATGTTGCGGATCTCCTGCTCTTTCTTCCTTGGATCAGCATTGGAATTGATGACGTTGAGGATTTTATCCTTGTCCTTCACGTTGCTCGACTGGACCAGTTTCAGGAAACCATTCCAATCGGGCCCATGGTGCTGCAGGGTCAT
Organism: uncultured Draconibacterium sp.; assembly: GCA_964387205.1. Classification (GTDB taxonomy): domain Bacteria; phylum Bacteroidota; class Bacteroidia; order Bacteroidales; family FEN-979; genus CAIVAT01. The sequence continues at coordinate 7,270 of CAYLVY010000133.1, read as the reverse complement.
GTTGACATCTTTGCCGGCGGCTTCGACGGCGGCTTTTACGGCTTTCTTGTCTTTATTGTCCTTGTTGGCGTCTTTAACCCAGTTCTGGAATTGGGTCAACATCCATTTGTGTGATGTTTTCGAACGGTTTTCCGAAAGGTTGGCGTTGAAGGTCTCTTCACCTTCGGGAGATGCGTATCCATGCATGGCAATATCCCGGATTTTCCATCCCTGTTTGATGAAAGTATTCAGTTCATCCAGTGCGGCTTTGGCAGGATCCGTTTTGTTGATGCCGTATTTGAGGTCAAGGTCGAATTTGTTTTTCTTGAAATAGATTACTCCGGATTTGGACTGGAATACCTCTTTCTGATATCCGTGGTCGGTAATGGTAGTCAACTGATCGTGCTGAACCCTTTTGGAGGTATAGATCACACCGGGAGCCAAGACTTTATCAGGAAGTTCCATGAATTTGGCCTTCACCTTGATTTCATCTTTCTTATAAAGCACTTTTTCTTTTGCTTCATAAATGATCGGTGCAACACTTAGTTCCGAGGTGTTCATTTCCGGTTTATACGGGAATTTGCAGGTATATACGAAGGATCCGCCTTCTTTGTATTTGATCATGGTTCCGTCACCGGTCAGTTTTTCGCCGTAAAGCTGCGTGGCGCAGGGGAGTTCATATTGACCGCCTTCATATTTCAGCACTGGCTGGAAATACATGGCTGCGGTGGGGCAGAAGAATTTGGGAGGGATCGTTCCTTTCACGGTCACCACAACGGAGTCGCCTTTTTCAGCGAGGACACCGGGAGTGGTTTCGTATTGGATCATGTTGGCATTTTTGGTCATTTCCTTCAGGTTGCATCCTGAGTATGCGAATTTATAGGTCAGGCCAAGGTTGACACTGCTGTACATATCATTCTTTATCTCTTTGAACCCGCCCTGGGTTAGATCGAGCACATCGCCATCGCGCCATCTCCAGAGGATTTCAGGAGTAATGGACCAACGTTTGCTGAGGTTGAGATCGAAGCCGATGCCAGCCTTTGCAGTTAGTTCCATATTCCATTCACCCAGGCCGCTGTTGTTGCCATAGCCACCGTTTGCAAGGCCCTGGCGTGACGGATAGCCGAGAAAACCTATCTTGGTGCCGTCGGCATCATATTTAGCCCCCTGGGTATGGTCAAATCCAACGCCGAGGATCAGGAAGGAACTGAAAAACCGTTCAGGTTTGTACCCTGCGATCCAGTTCACAAAATTGATCGTGGCATGGAGGTCAGTTTCAATGACCCAGGAACGGAAACTCTGCGAGAGTCGGTAATCGTTGGCCGGAGAAGATCCAAAAGCCAGGGGCAGGTATTTGTCTTTTACCTCACCCGAGAGGGGTACCCATGCTCCCCTGAAACCCACACCAATGACACGGCTGAATTGTTTGCTGACCTTTCCGCCTGCTCCGAACATCCATTTATCGTTAAAGAGGAGGTTTTTGGAAAGATCACCGTTGAACTGGTTGAGTGAACCGTAGCCGGTTATACTCCAGTAACTGTGCGAAGGTGCCTTTTCACATTTGGAAGCTTTGGCCGGTTCCTTCGATTCCTCTTTCGTTTGCGCATAAATTGCCATTGGGATTATTATCATCAGCAGGATGATAATGATCTTGGACAGAAGTTGTGGAAGGTTTTTCATACTGAGGAGTTTTAAACAGTTTTTTATAATAATCTGATTTAGCAAATATAAGGTATTTGAATAATTTTTAAGGTGCTGTTGATAAATTGTTTAAATCTGATTTTTACTAATCGTTTGTAAAATACTGGTATGTAATTATTTAGCTTAAATTTTTTGTTTCAGGGTGTAAAATTATAAAAAAAGAACCAATTGTTCATACTGATGGATCAAAATTCTTTTACGGGTGTAATGAAAAAAGGTTACACCGGATGCGAAAAATGTACTGAAAAAACTACGTGCCATAACAAAACCCCGGCAGAAACGGAAACATTCAGGGAGTGCTTTGTCCCGTACTGAGGTATCTCCACAAAAGCATCGCAAAGATCAAGTACCTTCTCGTCGATACCGTTGACCTCATTGCCGAACACGAGGGCGACCGGCAGGTATTTACCGGGCTGAAAACAGTGAAGAGGTATGCTTTGGCGGGTCTGCTCCACGCCAACAATGGTATACTTTTTCTCCTTCAGTTCAAGGATAGCCTCGGCGGTAGATCCATAATATTTCCAGTCGACCGATTCGGTAGCACCTAATGCAGTTTTATGGATTTCCCTGTGCGGCGGTGTGGCGGTAATCCCGCAAAGGCAGATCGACTCTGCGCAAAAGGCATCGGCTGACCGGAAAATGCTCCCGATATTGTGTTGACTGCGCAGGTTATCCAGGATAATAACAACGGGATTTTTAGGCGTTTTTCTGAACTCCCCGGGTGTAAGCCGGTTCAATTCTTCCATCGACAATTTGATCATAGCGCTCCTGGATGGTTATCATCAAAAGAGCGGCAAAGATAGAGTTATTGAAAATTATTAACAATAAGATGGGTGAAATGGTGCCGGTTATTAACTTTGTCAGATAAATCATGCATAATCTATAATGCTTCCCATGGCCAATGAGGGAAAAATTGCGGAAACTCCGCTGATGCGTCAGTACAATGCTATCAAGGCAAAATATCCCGATGCTTTACTGTTGTTCCGGGTAGGGGATTTTTATGAGACATTCGGAGAGGATGCAGTGAAGGCTTCCGGTATCCTGGGAATTGTGCTGACCCGCCGTGCCAACGGAGCGGCCGCTTACATTGAACTGGCTGGATTCCCGCACCACTCCCTCGAACTTTATCTGCCCAAGCTGGTCAAAGCCGGATACCGGGTGGCGATCTGCGACCAGCTCGAGGACCCCAAACTGGCCAAAACCATTGTGAAGAGGGGAGTAACCGAACTGGTAACACCGGGAGTATCCTATCACGATAAGATTCTGGAACAGCGGGAAAACAACTTTCTGGCCGGTATCCATTACGACAACCGGATCACCGGGATATCGTTCCTCGATATCTCAACCGGCGAGTTTTTTGTTGCCCAGGGCAATGCCGAGTATATTGACAAACTGATCCAAAGCTTCAGGCCCAGTGAAGTGGTGGTGCAGAAAAGCAAGCGCCAACCCTTTACGGAAGTTTTTGGTAATAAATTCTATATTTCGACCTTTGAAGACTGGGTATTTACCTATGATTTCGGACATGATCTGCTGTTAAACCATTTCGGCACCCTTTCGCTGAAAGGCTTTGGGGTGGAGGGGCTGGAGGCTGGCATCATTGCTGCCGGTGCCGCGCTGCATTACCTGGCAGAGACCCAGCACGACAAAGTGCAGCACATCTGTAAGCTCAACAGGATCGAAGAGGATCATTACCTCTGGCTCGACCGTTTTACTATCCGGAACCTGGAGCTGATCGAATCGTCCAATGAACATGCCCGGACACTGCTCGATGTGCTGGATCAGACAGTATCCCCTATGGGTTCAAGGCAATTGCGGCGTTGGATGGTATTACCCCTGAAAAACAGGCAGCCTGTGGAGGAACGGCTTGATGCCGTATCTTTTTTTTCAGGATCGCCGGATATCATTTCACAGTGGCGTCATGAGTTCCAGCAAATCGGTGACCTGGAGAGGCTGATTTCCAAAGTGGCCGTCGGAAGGGTAAATCCGAGAGAGCTATTGTACCTGAAACGAGCACTTGCCTCCATAGAAGCAATCAAAGCGCTGTGCCTGTCGTCGGCAAATGATGGACTGGTGCGGATCGGCGAACAACTGAATGGCTGCCGGACCGCCCGTGAACGCATCGAAAAAGAGATCAACCCGGAAGCTCCTGCCCTCGCCGTCAAGGGAAATGTAATCAGCCAAGGTATCTCATCAGAGTTGGATGACCTTCGTAAGCTGGCCTTTTCAGGAAAAGACTACCTGCTGCAGATTCAGCAACGGGAAGCGGAAGCGACAGGCATTACCTCCCTGAAAGTGGGATTTACCAATGTTTTCGGCTATTATCTTGAAGTGACCAACGCCCACAAGGAAAAAGTGCCGGAAACCTGGCAGCGAAAGCAGACCCTGGTCAACGCGGAACGCTATATCACCCCGGAACTCAAGGAGTATGAAGAGAAGATCCTGACGGCAGAGGAGAAGATCTCAGGGCTGGAGATGCAGTTATACAACGAATTGCTGGTTTTTCTGGCAGAATACATTCAACCTGTTCAACTCAACGCATCGCTGGTGGCAAGGCTGGATGTGCTGGTTTCCTTTGCCCTCGGTGCGGTTAAGAATAATTATGTCAGGCCTGAGTTGAATGATTCTTATATCATTGATATCAAAGCAGGTCGCCACCCGGTCATCGAACAGCAGATGAAACCCGGGGAAGAATACATTGCCAATGATGTGTTTCTGGATGATAAGAGCCAACAGATCATTATTTTAACAGGCCCCAACATGTCCGGTAAATCGGCCTTGCTGCGCCAGACCGCGCTGATCGTTCTGATGGCGCAGATGGGCAGTTTCGTCCCGGCTGCTGGGGCCAGGCTTGGAATGACCGACAAGGTCTTTACCCGGGTCGGAGCGTCTGACAACATCTCTTCCGGTGAATCGACCTTTATGGTAGAGATGAATGAAACGGCGAGCATCCTGAATAACGTTTCTAGCCGAAGCCTTGTGATCCTGGATGAGATCGGACGAGGGACCAGCACCTATGACGGGATCAGCATTGCCTGGGCCATTGCAGAGTATCTGCATCAGCATTCCTTATTCCGGCCCAAGGTGATGTTTGCCACCCACTATCATGAGCTGAATGAGATGGCGGGATTGCTTCCCCGTATCAAGAACTATCATATCGGGGTCAGGGAGATCGGCAACAAGGTAATTTTCCTGAGGAAGCTGCTCCCCGGAGGAAGCGAACACAGTTTTGGAATTCATGTGGCCCGGATGGCCGGAATGCCCTCCAGTGTGATCGACCGTGCCGAAGAGTTGCTGGTGCAGCTCGAGGAGAGCCATCAGGAAGAGGGATTGGGGCAAAACCGCTCTGCTGAAGGAAATATCCCGTCCGGGGAAAAGCGAAAATCCCGGCGCCGTGCGGCATTGCCCGGTCCGGACTCCGGATATCAACTGAGTTTTATTCAACTGGATGATCCGTTATTGCTACAGATCCGCGACGATATTCTCCACACGGAGATCAATACCCTGACCCCTGTTGAGGCACTGATGAAACTGAACGGGATTAAAAAATTATTGGAAAAGAAGTAAGGGAATTAATTTTTTTTTATACATTTGCAACCTCAAAATTACTGCGAAAGTAGCTCAGCTGGTAGAGCACGACCTTGCCAAGGTCGGGGTCGCGGGTCCGAATCCCGTCTTTCGCTCCAACACTCAAACCCTCCCTCAGAGGGTTTTTTTACGCTAATCCCTCTCACACCCACACCCACACCCACACCCGCTTCGCCCTGGTGGTGGAACTGGTAGACACGCAGGACTTAAAATCCTGTGGCTTCAAAGGCCGTGCGGGTTCAAGTCCCGCCCGGGGTACAAGGCTGTAAATCAATAGTTTACAGCCTTTTTTGTTTCCTGTTTTTTCGCAATTTTTCAGGAAAAAATCAGAATCTGGAAGAGTGTGATCTGAAATCAATCCCAACGAATATGAAACAACTACTGTCAAACCACCTAAATTTGATTGCGGATTTTACCCGGTATCGGACAATGAAACAATGCGGAATTTCTGCAGCCCTGAAAATCATTGGGATACAACATTCAGGCACCCACCATCGAGGAATCGATGATGCCAAGAACATAGCCAAAGTCTTTCTTTGGTACATGGGTGAATACAGGTGATCAATCAAAACAGATTGTTAAAAGAAAGCAGTACATAAATTATACGTCTATGAAGATATCCCGTTTCAACAATAAGACTTTACACATGGAAAGGGTGATAAGAAACCTCGAATTGAATTCATGCAACAATTCTTTGTTCTCCAGCCTCCGAACCTGGTCGTTATCCTTATCCATCTTCGGTTTTCTTTCGGCTGCTTCATTTGTTTGGTTTAGAATTGCACTGAACGCTTCGCCCGGTAAGTGGACAGTCGAGGGGCACCGGGGGTATGCATGGACTGATATTGCCGAAGGGCTGTTAATTGTTCTGTTTCTCGCTTCTGTAGTCAGTCTTTTGCTATTCTCGCTTAAGATGGGGAAATTGGTTAATAAGGTTTCGGATTCCGATGAACCAGGTGAATTAATCAGGATTTCGGTGGTGAGGTTAAGGGATCATTTCAAATTCATGGGAATTACATTTATACTTATTATATTCGCTGTTTTGTATGGTATTATTTCATCGGATTTTTCAGGATTACTCAAGTAACTTCTCAACGTTATAAATCGCACTTAATCTAATGAAATTCATCACCATAGGCGATCTTCATGGCTCACCGGTCTGGAAAACGATTCAGCCTGCCGATTGGGATTTTATGATCTTTATGGGTGATTATGTAGATTCGTCAAAGTTCAATGATGCCGAAATTCATCAAAACCTGCTGGATGTAATTGATTTGAAGAAAGCCTACCCGGAAAAGGTTATTCTCCTCTGGGGCAACCACGATCTGGCCTACTTTTACGGCGGTCATGAACGGCATTACGCTTCGGGATTCCGTAAAAAGAGTTTACCGGTCTGTTTTGACCTGTTCACCGCCAACCGCAAACTGTTCCAGGCCGCCTTCGGTATTGAAAAATATTTATGGACGCACGCCGGGGTTGTACAAAAGTGGTACGATGATTATATCAAAGACCAGGTTCAGCCATCGGATCCCGATCTTGCCTTCACATTCAACCGGTTATTCAATACCTATTACCAACCACTTTTCAACGTCGGGCAACTCAGAGGGGGCTTGTATGAGGAAGGAGGAATATTCTGGGCCGACAAACATGAGCTGGAAGATGATCCATTACTGGGTTATCACCAGATTGCCGGGCATAATAAGACAAGAAGCGGCATCCGGGTCTCCAACCATATTGCTGCCAATACTTCCGTTACCAGGGTCGACTGTCTCGATTCCAGCACAGAATTCTATAAAATTGAAATTCCTTAGTATAAATATAATATTTTGAATGCTTTACTGTTTTTCCATTAACCAGCATGTCCCCCGCATGAACTGATCTTTATCTCTTTTTTGATTTTGTCTAGAGATCATCTCAGGCGACGAGAGGAAAACAGAGTATTACAGGATACTATAATTTTCTATTATCAAATAACAGTAAAAGCTATTTTTTAATGCAAATGCCTGAA
>CAYLVY010000132.1:0-9871 GCA_964387205.1 uncultured Draconibacterium sp. | reverse complement strand
ATGCCTACTACATCTGGGGTGAACTGCTGTCGGAACTGAACCGTCCCGCGGAAGCGATTGAAAAATTCCAAAAGGCCCTTTTACACGGCGAGTGGGTGAAAGCCCACAAGGCATTAAGCCTCGATTCGGCCCAAAACCTTGACCACTGGTATTCACCGGGTCAAAATGTGAAAGAGTATATATGGGAATCAGGTATCCGGAAAGTAAGGGATGCCCATTTCGGGCTTTACAGACAATATGACAAGCTGAATGTCCCTGATAAGGCGCTCCATCACTTTGTGCAGTACGAAAAGGAAAAAAGTGCCCTGTACAATCTGGAACGAATCAAGATGGTAATGGAGTCGGAGACAAAGTACCAGACTGAGAAAAAAGAGCAGCATATCCAGGCGCTGGCACAGCTAAACCAGACGAGGGAAGCTCAATTGCGCCTGAGGGAGTACCTGCTGACAGCAGTTTCCTCCCTCACCCTCATGATCCTCATTCTGGCATTGGTACTGATCCGTCAAAACCGGTTAAGGGCCATGCATAATGCCCTGATCCTGGAACAAAAACTATTGCGAAGCCAGATGAACCCTCATTTCATTTTCAATACCCTGGCCAGCATCCAGACCTTCATCCTGCAGGAAGACCCTGATAAAGCCAGCCGGTACCTGGCGAAGTTCTCCAGACTGGTGAGAAATATCCTCGACAACTCCGTCGAGGAATATGTCACACTCGACCGCGAAATCAGCACTATCGAAAACTACCTTGAGCTTCAGAAGATCCGGTATGCAGGAAAATTTTCCTATTTACTCAAGGTAGATGATACCATTGCCACCGAAGAGATTTTCATTCCCCCGATGCTCTGCCAGCCCTTTATTGAGAATGCCCTGGAGCACGGGATCAAACACAGGGAAACACCCGGACGTATCGACATCGATATGCATCTCAGCAACACAGATCTCATAATAGTGATCTGCGACGACGGTGTCGGGCGTGAGCGGGCCTTGGAACTGGAATCCACGCAGAACGACAACCACACACCGATGGCTACCAGCATCACCGCCGACCGGCTGAAAGCGCTGAACAAACGGACAAAGAAGAAGATCCTTTTCGACATCACAGACATGAGAGATATGGACGGTATCGCACTGGGCACGAGGGTGCAGTTTGTTTTTCCGTTGTGATGCCGTGGCAGAAGCCTCAACAGGTTAGTGAAAAAGTGATGAAAGCAAAACCACCCTTCGGCAGAAGTGACCAGTCTGAACTTTCTGCCATTCGGATCTTATTGGTGAAAATAATTCAGCCGATTTCTCCAAAATCGCTTCTGCTCAACCTCTCATTGTCTGTAATCAACTTGAAGGAAAAATTGATCATTTGCATGATGCCGGATTGTAGTTCTTTCGCGGATTTTGCCGGGGTGAACCTTCAAGGTATCAGAAAGGCGATCGATAAGCCGGATAGATATACTGATTGACATACAGATGGAGATAAGCTAACAAACTTTGAATCAAAGAATAAATTATTCAGATGTCAAACCCAAATTCAAAAGTAATGAAAAAAATTCCGGTGGTACTAATGGTCATTCTTTTGGCAATTACTTCCCAATCCTGCAAAAATTCACAATTTTCCTCGACGGTCAGAACATTTAAAAATGGTCATTATGTTAATGTTAAAAAGGAAAGGAGCGGTCGACCCGGTCATCATGCGGGACGCAAATACCTGAAAGTGGCCAAAACTGACCCTGCAGTTTTACTGGTGGGACAAGACGTTCCATCACCACGCGACATTGATTTTACTATGGCCGGTACCGGAACCGATCCGGTACTTTTAGCGGAAATCTTAACAAAAAACAGCAGAGTAACTGCATCCCCGGAGGAATCCCCAACCTGTAATCCTTCCGGGAACCATTTTGATTTCAATCCTGTTAAATCCGACCAGATCGCTAAATCAGCCAAAATTGAGAAAGTGTCTCCGGTACTGATGCATAACAGGAACAGACCCAATCCACCAGACACCGTATATCAAAAAAAGGTCAGGCCGGAGACTTTCACTAATAAGAAAAATGTCTCCGTTGGAGGGATGGTGTGTGGAATCATTGGATTTTTCATTGCCGGCATTATTATGGGAACCATTGCCATTGTATCCGGTATTGTCGGCCTGAATAAAATCAGAAAGTATCCGAACAGGTACAAAGGAAAAGGATTTGCTATTTCGAGCCTGGTTCTTGGGGTTATTGACATTGTGGGACTTATAATTATTCTGGCTGTTTTGTTAAAAAAATAAATCTGCTCATATGAAAACCTTTATCCTTATTTTATGCTGGTTAGGGCCTCTGTTCGCCTTTTCCCAGTTTGATCAATTGTACATCGAAAGATCAAACGATACCATCGAATGTAAAATAGTAGAGTTACGGCCGAGTTATCTGGCCTATATTAAAAAGGGAGAGATGATGGTCGACATGAAATCAACATCCGAACCTCTCAGATTAAAGTTATACCAGCCCGATAAAACGGAAGGAACATTTACGACGAGCGATCTTCTATCCATGTTCAGATATAGCAATACAAAAGATATTATCTGGTTCGGCCTGGATTTCTCCCACCTTAAAATCTGTAAAAAAAGCCCTAAAGAGAAAATAACCACCTCAGTATTTGAGTCGATGAACAATTTTATCATTGATCAGTCAAAGAAAGAGTTTCTCACCCTGTTCTCCCCGAGCAGAAGCCTGATCGTCAGCGGAATATCCGCGATAAATCTTGCGCCGGTAAAAGCGGTCAACAGTATGCTGGACACGGAAAAAATGGAGAAATGCGAAGCGGATGTTTTCGTCCCACTCGATTATATACGCAAGTCACTGGGCAATTATAACATCAAACCCGGTCAAACCGGCATTGGACTCGTATTTTTCTACAACTACATCAATAAGCCGAAAGAGCAGATTATTATAACTATGGTGTATTTCGATATCAAGACAAGGACAGTGTTGCTCACCTGGACCGACGAACAGCCGGCAGGCGGAGCCGGAATTGCCTGGCACTGGACGAGCGGACTGCAAAGGTTTATTAATAAATTGACCATATCCGGTATGGATTTTCAAACCATGTATGTCATGTACAAATGGTAATTATTGTTCATCATTTAAATTTAGATTTTGTCATCAATCAGAAATCCTTAAAACATTAACGCAATGAAAAACAAACGTTTATCAATGACTGCAGCATGGATTGCAGCGGTCATGATGTTTCAGTCTGTCTGCCTCCCTGCTCAGGCACAGTGGGCCAAAGTAGATGTTAAAGAACAGAAAACACCAACATCAACCTGGGTGTTGCTTGGGGTTGGCAGTGCGCTGGTGCTCACCGGCATTATTATTTTAATAGCGAAAACGAGTAAAAAGAAGCAGGTAAAGATCAGGGACCTGAGCTATGATCAATCCTATGCCACTCCTTCCCCGGACAAAGTCGGCTTATTTAAACCAACTCCTGTGGATTCAGAAAATTTCACTCCGGCTCCTAATCAATTTTCCGGTTATATTCTAAAACGATTAAATTTTACATCTGAAATCCGCCTGAACGTTCCTTCGCAGGATATGTCAGCCGGGGATATCGGGAAAACCGGGCACTAATGAAAAAAGTAATCGAGATAACAGGGTGGTGATGTGTGGATTGCAGCGTCAATTTTCCGTATTGCCGGTTCCGGTTTGAAACCCAAAGAAATATTTTACTTTTGCCCTGTTTTTAAACCCAGGAAAGATGAACAGGTTTTCGCTCTTCACGATGTTTTTATGGTTAATTTCCATTTTTGCCTCAGCTCAGAAATTAGAAATCACCCCATTCGGGGGTTACGTATTTCCCGGCACCATGAATGCCAACGGTGGAGATGTCTATTTCCGGGGGAATGCATGGTACGGGTGCATGGCCAGCATCGGGGTCAGCAGGGTTTTCGATGCAGATCTGATCTACACGAGAATTGACACCAAAGCCGATATCAATATTTACCACCCCATTTACGAAAACGATTGGGATGTTCCGCTAAGCATCAACTATTTCCATGTGGGGTTTACCAAAAAGTTTCCGGTTCATCCGGTCTTCACCCCCTTTACCGGGTTGAACATCGGAACCTGCCTGATGTCGCCAAAGGAGAAATACCGTGAGGAGTGGTTCCTATCCATGGGGATTCACGGCGGGGCCAAGGCTTACGTAGGCAAAAGAATCGGGTTTCGACTGGAAGGGCGGCTGATGGTTCCCATTCAGGGATCAGGATTCAATATCTTTGCCGGCAGCGGAGGATCCGGAGGAGGTGTATCGGTTTATTCCACCCTGGTGCAGTTCGGAGTGGATGGTGGATTGATCATCCGGCTGGGCCGGATACCGGAATAAAAGATCCAACCGGCTTATGAATGGGAATTTGATTTCCTTGTCACTCCTTACCTGACGAACATCACCACCCCGATTTTCAGGTTGATCATTTGAAGATGGTCAGAATTCCAGTTGTTTTTAAATTCGATCCGGTTGGTGGTCCATTTATAATTACCTGCGACCAGGAAACCCCAGTTTGAAAAGTACCCGAACCTGATCAGGGCACCCAATTCCGGGGTCAGGGTAAAATCCCACCGTGTGTGGTATAGATCATAATCCTGGATCAGCAGGTGATGCTCCATATAATCGCCACCCACGCCGAGACCGAGGTAAGGGGAGAACATTTTATCCGACATAAAGTGCCAGGCCACGACCCCCTGAAACGGCACCATCCATGTAAACCGGTAATTGGTGGCTGTAACGGCACCTCCATCGTCACCGAAAAAAGTCTGGTATCCGTAGCTTTGGCCGACGCGTTGCCAGGAAAGGTTGAAACCCGCGGTCAGGCCGGTGTTGATAAAATATCGGCCGCCGATATCAAAACCAGCGGTACTTGCATTACCGACCCATTTATTAAAGTCCCCCAGCGTAAAGACCGTATTCCACGACATGGTATAGAGCGAGCCGGGTGTATAGCCCAGTGTAACGGGTTTTTCCTGGGCTGATACGGTGGTAAAGGCCAGAATCATGGCACTGATGAAGAGAGATATATTTTTCATGGTCACAGGGATTAAAGGGAGGGATAAAAACCTTTGGTTTGTCGGAAAGCCTGATCGACGGCCTGTTCGACTTCGGCAAGGGTATGGCGGCCGGTGAGAAGGGCACGGATGACAGCATTCCACCGGATGGCAATTTTCTTTTCTGCCGTGGGGTATTTGAGGTCCATCATATCGATCAGGATGGTTCCGGTTGAGTAGGAGGAGACATATACCGGATAATAAGGATAGTAGTATCCCTGGTAGCCTCCCCAGTAGTCGGGCGGGTAGTACCCCGGGTATCCCCACCACCAGCCCGGATAATAGACCGACACATTGATATTTTTCACCATGGCGATGCCAAGTGCCAGGTCGGCAGTTTTGGAATTGTAGCTCCTGGTATAACCCAGGGCGGTCAGGTTAGCGGCAATCCGGTGGGTTACCTCTTTGACATTCTGGTTGTAGTACCAGCCGGTATCCTTAGCATCGATATAGGTAACCGAGTCGCTCATGTAGAAGGTGTTATAATCTTTAAAATTGGCTTTGGTATCGTATTTGGTGTACACCACCAGATCTTCGAGCAGCCGTTCGGAAGCCGGCGGATACTTGGAGCACGATGCCGTAAGGATCATACCGGTTGCTATGATCCAGGTCAGTTTGGTTGCATTCATAGGGTCAGGATTTTGGTACAAAAATAAGAGGAATATTGATTGACATAATAAACCGGAGGGCAAAACCCGGGTATTGCTGAACTATATTTGACTCTAAAGAGTTTTTCCGTAGATTTGACGAAGCTATACAAAATTTCATCAAGTATTTACATATAAACCCTTGACCGCCAATTCGAACAACAATCCACATTGCAAAATGCAAGTAAAAATGAACGGATTAATAAAGTCATTTAAATTACTATTTCTTTGCTTAATTCATGGTTGCATAATGTCAAACTCAAAATCGGAACATGTGAAAGAACAAAATCAACCGCAGGAGAAAATGACCATACAGAAAGATACCATGCCAAAAGTTACGGGGATTGGAGGAATATTCTTTTTCTCTGAAAATCCTGAAAAGATCAAACAGTGGTATGCGGAAAATTTAGGGCTTGCAGTGAATCAGTGGGGCTCCAGCTTTGAATTTCGAAACGCAAACAGACCGGATGAAATTAACTATCTGCAGTGGAGTCCATTTAAGGAAGGAAGCGAATACTTTACCCCTTCAACAAAGGACTTTATGATAAATTACCGAGTGCAAAACATTGAATCACTTGTATATAAGCTAAAAAGAAACGGAGTAATTATTCTTGACAGCATAGAAACCTACGAATACGGAAAGTTTGTTCACATAATGGACGCTGAAGGGAATAAGATTGAACTATGGGAACCCATTGACAGCGTTTTTACCGCCATGGGCGAGGTTACTACAAAGTAATCCGGAGGAGCTGAAGTCTTGGGTAAGCTAAGAAAAGGTACTTTCTCTGTACCGTAATAAAAAAAACAGTTACCTTTTATCTGTAACTGCTTGATTCTGTGGTCGGGGTAGCAGGATTCGAACCTGCGACCCCCTGCTCCCAAAGCAGGTGCGCTAGCCGGGCTGCGCTATACCCCGAGGTGGGTGTGGGTGTGAGTGTGGGTGTGGGTGTGCGCAGGGCCTTGGTGCGGTTGTGAGCATACGACTTCGCACTTCACACTTCGCACTTAACACTTAACACTTAACCCTTAACCCTTAACCCTTAACCCTTAACCCTTTTCACTTACTCCCATACGACCTGTACATCGCCAACAGCATCTTCGAACACGATTCATATCCGTCGTACAGTTCTTCGTACTCCTTTTCAGAAATACTTTGCATATCTTTCAGCAGGCTGAGAATGGCCACCGATTCATAAACGCTACCGCGTGCGATGGTAAAAAAGTGTCTCTTATCCTGATCGGTCATCCTTCCCGCACCTTCAGCCAGATTCAGCAAAATGCTTAAACTGGACCTCTTCCACTGATCCATCAAATAGGAATCTAAGGATGTATTGGATTTCAATATCTTTAAAACCTTCAGATTCTGAGCTTTTACTATCTGATACAAATCTAACTTCTCAAAATCAAACATACCCTCACACTTTAAAACCCACACTCACACCCACACCCACACCCACACCCGCTTCGCGGAGAGGGGGGGATTCGAACCCCCGGTACAGTTTCCCGTACGACAGTTTAGCAAACTGTTGGTTTCAGCCACTCACCCACCTCTCCAACCGGCTGATGCCTTGCTGATGAAGCCCGGCATTTTCAGGGCTGCAAATATAGTAATTCCCCATTATCCGGCAAAAAAATAATACCAGAGGCTCCAATTTTCCATGCAAATTCAGTAAAAACATTCAAAACTACGGATGCTTGAAACCCGGATACTCCGAAAACAGCGCCTTCCAGTGATACTGCATGAAGAACTGATTTCTTCAAACCACCCACGGGGAAATTTTTATTTAACCTCCATAAAAAATTGAATAGTAAAACTATTTGTATTTATTTTGAAGAAAATAAGGAAACTGCGTAACGGCATCCGGATCCACCGGCAAGCACTCACAACTGGGATGCTTTTCGATGGAAGGTGTTGCAAGGTTGCATGGAATGATTAAAACTTGAACCGGTGAAATTACATAATCTCTTGGTTATCATCCTGCTAACAGGTTGCGCTTCGCCGGACTCCGAACCGATCTCCTGTACTTTTGACTCTCTGGCGAATAAAACAGCATCTTTCCTCAAAACCCATACCGACAGCGCCCATCGGCTGTCTGAAGAGTTGGTCACGCTGGCAGCAAGGAGCAGACAGGAAAGCATGATCTACAAGGCCTCCCTGCTCAGGGGGAAAGCATTTCAGGCGGCTAAAATGAATGATTCGGCTTTGCGATATTTCCGCATGATGAGTGCAACTGCATTCCATATGAAAGACACCCTGAACATGCTTGAAACCTGCAATATTCTTGGATTTCTCTACCATGAAATGGGCGCTTCCGATTCGGTTCGCCGTTGGTTTAACACCGGTCTTGTCTTAGCAAGGTCATCCGGTAACGAAAATTACCTGGCAGGATTCTCGGCAAACATGGGGTTGTATTACAGCCAGAATGGACAAGCCGACAGCGCCATGATGAGTTATTCAAAATCGGCGCATTATTATGAAGCAAAAGCCGATTCAGCGAACCTGGCGCAAGTGCATCGCAATATCGGCAACCTCTTCTTCCATCAGGGAATGTACCAGGAGGCGAACAGCCATTACCGGAAATCAGCCCGCATTAACCAGGAACAGGGACATTTCCTGGAATTGGCCACAGACCTTACCAATCTTGCGGTTTCCATGAATCTGACCGGTTCCGATTCGACAATCTATTTTTACCAGGAAGCTATGCGGATTCTGTCGGGACACGGGGGGCCCGCAAACCTCCTGCCTGTTCAATTCAACTACGCTAACTACCTGAAAGACAGAGGTCGTTACACTGAAGCCGAACTAGCTTACAGGAATGTTCTGGAAACAAGCAGGAAAAATCGCATCCTGCAGGGAGAAATGTACAGCCTCATTCAGTTGGGTGAGATCGAATTATTGAGAAATAATTTAAAAAAAGTCAACATCCATTTCCGGGAAGCCATCCGCATTGCCATTGAAAACAAGCAAATCAATGACCTTGTGACGTTTTACCATGAAGCTTTTAAAAGCAACCTTGAAGCAAAAAACATTGACCAGGCGCTGGCCTTCTTCCTTAAATGGGAAAAGCTTAACGACAGCCTGAATACCCGGCTTCACCGGGAGGCCTTGCTGAAATACAAAACGATGTACGAAAGCCAGGTTATGCAATCAAAAGTGAATGAGCTGAATGATCAGCTGAAGATAAAGCGGTCACAGACGGTCAACATCATTCTTGCATCGGCAATCCTGATTATCCTGGTCACGGCATCTGCCCTGCTGCAATCTTACAGAAAGAGACAGGCAAAGCAGAAACAACTGATCGCTGAACAGAGCAGGATTCAGACTGAGCAGGAAAACCTGCTCAGAGAGGCAGAACTCGAGAAAGTGAACCTGGAAACAAAAGTCCAGACAGAAAAGCTGGCGCAGGTAATGCTGGAACTCCGGATCAGGGATCAGGAGCTCATTTACCAGACTTTGCTGCGGGCTGATCAGTCACAGCTCAACCGCTCGATTCAGGAAAGACTGCGGCCGTTTTACCCGCTGTTCTCCCGCAGAAAGACGCAGGAAGAGTTTCTCCTGGCACTTCAGGAAATTGGCCGCGAATCCGGAAGAAATCCACTCGAAGATTTTGAACTCCTGTTCAAACAGTCGCATGGCAGATTTTTCGAAATCCTTTTACTCCGGTGTTCCGACCTGACCAGAAACGAACTACTTGTTGCTGCTATGCTGCGACTTAACCTTCCATCCAAAGAGATCGCCCGTCTGATGAATGTTTTACCGTCAACCATTGATACCACCCGACACCATCTGCGCAGAAAACTTGGAATCTGTCCAAAAGAAAGCCTGCTCGCCTACCTCCATGCAATCCGGGACTAGCGAAACCCTTGAATTTTTAACTGAATCAGTCACCGTCCCAGATTTAACACGAAAAGAATTGTATTCTTGGCTGTTATGAAAACAATCAAGAAAGAATCAAGATTTAAATATGGTATTATGCTTGACGTTCGCCCGAACCCTTTCTATCTTTGAAAGAAAAAAATAATCCGGACGATGAAAAAATTATCCGCAAGTTTGTTTAAAACGATACTGGCACTATGCTGCCTATTACTGGTTTTCTCCTGCAGGAAAAGCGACCCCCGCACCCCCGGTAGGCCCCGCGCTCGGCCAGCA